>NZ_JANTYT010000002.1:0-525804 GCF_024808825.1 Rhizobium sp. BK661
AAATCTCTAGAGCGAAGGACTTCGTCGCCAGCAGCGCCGCCGCCCTCGTTCAGTGAGTGGGCTTATAGATCCTACCCCTTTTCTAAGTCAACAGCCGTTTTCAAAAAAAGCGAGATTTCTTGCATCGTATTGAATTCTAAGCCGGATTTTCGGAGGCCGGGTTTTCTGCCCTCTGAATGCGCCGATAGCCGGGTCATTTTTACAGAAATAGCAGCGCGGGACGCGATGACGAGGTCCTTCGCCCTCACATCTTCACAATCGGATGATCTCAAGGGCGAATGATTTGCGTGCGCGCACGCGGCCCATTTGACTTCCATTATTAAACTATGCACTTTTCGGCGCCAGTCAGACCTGCCCGAAGAAGCCTACCGAAAGGACGCGGATCCACCTGCCATGATGACGGAGAAGATGATGATCCGCTCGTTCGGCAACGAGCCGCCGCTTCTCGCCGATGGCAGACGTGCGCCCGACCGCCGCGAAGTTTCACTACGTTGGCTTTCGGGTACGTTCCTCACCGGCATCACCTCAAGCGTGCTGATGGGTGTCGCGCTGTTTGCGGCACTCGACGGGCGCCAGCAGCTGGCGATCCCCGCGGAAGCCTACGCCACGATCAATGCCGACGCCCATGTGGACGATACAGATGTGACGCGCGGCGGTCGGCTGATTGCGTCCGCGATCGCCGCCAAGCCGTCGGACCGCAAAATCATGGAGGTCTCCACCGTCGTCCATGAGGGCGACAAGGAGGTCGTCCGTCGCCAGCCTTTCGCGCGCGTGAAGATGACGCTTGCCGCCAACCACGTGGCGACCGAGGATTATCCAAGCTTCAATCCACTGACGATCTTCGCGGCAGACGAGCCTGACGCACAGCCGGCTGTTCGCACCGGGCAGATCTACGGCTCCGATGTCGAGTCAGAGGTCAGCTTGAAGACCGTGGCTTATCCGACGACGAAATCCGATCTTCAGGTTGCAGCCGGCCTGACCCTCGATGAGATCGAGGAGAACGTCCGCTCCAACGGTTCGGTCCTGACCGACGGTGCGGCTCAGGTGGCAGCCCTTTACTATGTTGATCCGCGCCGTTTCTCCAATGATGACAACGACGTCGATCTGGCGACCGGCCTGACAGCGCGCGTTCTCGAACAGAACATGACGGTCTCGGCGCCGGAATCGATCACGCCGCAGACGGAAGAGTTCGCCGACGACATCATTCCGGTGCGTCAGGATACGTCGATCACCAAGGCCATGGCGGATTCGGGCTACCCCGAGCCACAGGCCAAGGGTGTCTCCGGCTATTTGTCGCCGCTAATCGGATCCGACGAACTGTCCAAGGGGGACGTGCTGCGCATCGGCATCTTGCAGAGGGGCGAACAGGCGAAAATCATCCGTGTCAGCGTCTATCGCGGCACCCGTCATCTCGTCACCGTGGCACTCGACGATCACGATCGCTTTGTTGCCGGCCGCGAACCGCCGCAGATCGACGCGGTCACCACCGCCTTCGACGACAGCTCGACATCGATCCCGTCTAACCAGAACCTGCCGCGCGTATATGACGGGATCTATCGTGCCGCACTCTCCTACGGCATGACGAAGGACATGACCGCGCTGATCATCAAGCTGCTGGCGAGCAGCGTCGATTTTCAGGCGGAGCTGCGCCCGACCGATACGTTGGAAGCTTTCTTCTCGGTCGCCGATTCCAGCGGCCAGGCAACGGAAGATTCCGAGCTTCTTTATGTGAACGCTCGCTTCGGCGACACGCAGACCAGCTTCTACCGCTTCCAGGATCCGGAAGACGGTTCGATCGACTACTTCGATCAGGACGGCAAGAGCATTCGGCAGTTTTTGCTGCGCAATCCGGTCCCGAACGGCATATTCAAGTCCGGCTTCGGCATGCGACGGCATCCGATCCTGGGCTTCGCACGCATGCATACGGGCGTCGATTGGGCCGCCCCGCGCGGCACGGCGATTATCGCTGTCGGTAATGGCACCGTAGAGAAGGCCGGCTGGGATTCCGGCGGCTATGGCAACCAGACGATCGTTCGCCACGCCAACGGCTATGAATCCTCCTACAATCACCAGAGCGCGATCGCCAAGGGCGTCGTTCCCGGCGCCAAGGTTCGCCAGGGCCAAGTGATCGGCTGGGTTGGAACGACCGGTGAATCCACCGGCCCGCATCTGCACTACGAAATGATCGTCAACGGCACCAAGGTCGATCCGTTGCGCGTGCGCTTGCCGGGCGGCAAGTCGTTGAAGGGCGGGGCGCTGGCAAAGTTCGAGGACGAGCGGAAGCGCATCGATGCGCTCCTTGGCAACCAGCCGCCGCCGCAGGTAGCAAGCAAATAACATCCCACAAAAATGGCGGCCGAGGCCGCCATTTTCCTTCCTGGTATCCAGAGCTTACGCCGCTTCGTTGACCGCGGAATTCCGCGTGCGGAACAATAGCCGGTCGGTGCCGCTGGTGATCTTCACCGTGGAGCCGTCAGGCACCTGGCCCGAGAGGATCTGTTCGGCGAGCGGATCCTGAACGTACTTCTGGATTACCCGCTTCAGCGGACGTGCGCCATAAACAGGGTCGTAACCCTTGTTGGCGAGCCAGTTGCGAGCATCGTCGTCGAGTTCGAGCGTGATCTTGCGCTCGGCAAGCAGGGCCACCAGCCGCTTCAACTGGATATCGACGATCGCGCCCATTTCCTCGCGCTTCAGGCGGTGGAACAGGATGATCTCATCGATACGGTTCAGGAATTCCGGCCGGAAATGACCGCGCACCACATCCATCACCTGTTCACGAACCGCTTCGCTGTCGTCCCCGTCCTTCAGCTGGGTCAGATACTCGGCACCGAGGTTCGACGTCATGATGATCATCGTGTTGCGGAAATCGACCGTCCGGCCCTGGCCATCGGTCAGACGACCATCGTCCAGAACCTGCAGCAGGATGTTGAAGACATCGGGATGCGCCTTCTCGATCTCGTCGAACAAGACAACCTGATACGGCCTCCGGCGAACGGCTTCCGTCAGCGCGCCGCCTTCATCGTAACCGACATAGCCGGGAGGCGCACCGATGAGCCGGGCCACGGAGTGCTTCTCCATGTACTCGGACATATCCATGCGCACCATCGCCGTTTCGTCGTCGAAGAGGAAGCGGGCAAGCGCCTTGGTCAGCTCCGTCTTGCCGACGCCGGTCGGACCGAGGAAGATGAACGAGCCGATCGGCCGGTTCGGATCCTGCAGACCGGCGCGCGCACGGCGCACGGCACGCGAAACGGCCTGAACCGCATCGCCTTGGCCGATCACCGATTTCGCCAGCTCGTCTTCCATCCTGAGCAACTTGTCGCGTTCGCCTTCCAGCATCTTGTCGACGGGGATACCTGTCCAGCGGGAAACGACATGCGCGATGTTGTCGGGGGTCACGACCTCCTGCACCATGGCGCTGCGATCGCTGTCCTGCTGTTCGGCTTCGCCAAGCTTCTTTTCCAGGTCCGGAATAACGCCGTAGGTGAGTTCGCCGGCGCGCTGGAACTCGCCCTTGCGCTGGGCGATCGCCAGATCGTTGCGGGCTTCGTCCAACTGCTTCTTCAGGTCGGCTGCCAGGCCAAGCTTCTGCTTTTCCGCCTGCCAGCGGGCCGTCAGCGCATCGGCTTCTTCCTCGAGACCGGTCAGCTCTGTTTCAAGCCGCACCAGCCGGTCGGCAGACGCCGTATCGGTTTCCTTCTTCAGCGCTTCGCGCTCGATTTTCAGCTGCATGATGCGGCGATCGAGTTCGTCCAGCTCCTCGGGCTTGGAATCCACCTGCATGCGCAACCGCGCAGCGGCTTCATCCATCAGGTCGATCGCCTTGTCGGGCAAGAAGCGGTCGGTAATATAGCGGTTGGAAAGCGTCGCAGCCGCAACGAGGGCCGAATCCGAGATCCGGACCTTGTGATGCTGTTCGTATTTTTCCTTGAGACCGCGCAGAATCGAGATCGTGTCCTCGACCGTCGGCTCCTCGACCATGACAGGCTGGAAGCGGCGGGCAAGAGCCGGATCTTTTTCGACATGCTTGCGGTATTCGTCGAGCGTGGTCGCACCGACGCAATGCAACTCGCCGCGGGCAAGCGCTGGCTTCAGGAGGTTGGAGGCGTCCATCGCCCCATCCGCCTTGCCGGCGCCGACAAGTGTGTGCATTTCGTCGATGAAGAGGATGATCTCGCCGTTTTCGGCCTGCACCTCATTCAGGACTGCCTTCAGACGCTCCTCGAACTCGCCGCGATATTTGGCGCCAGCAATCAGTGCGCCCATATCGAGCGCCATCAGCTTCTTGTCCTTGAGAGACTCGGGCACGTCGCCGTTGACGATGCGCAGCGCAAGGCCTTCGACGATGGCGGTCTTGCCGACGCCCGGCTCGCCGATCAGCACCGGATTGTTCTTCGTGCGGCGCGACAGAACCTGGATCGTGCGGCGGATTTCGTCGTCACGGCCGATGACGGGATCGAGTTTGCCTTCGCGGGCTTCGCTGGTCAGATCGCGAGCATACTTCTTCAGCGAATCGAAGCCCTGTTCGGCATTCGAGCTGTCGGCAGTACGGCCCTTGCGGATCTCGTTGATGACCTGATTGAGCGCAAGCGCAGTCACCCCGGCGTTCTTCAACGTCGTGGATGTCGAGGCCGAAGTCTCGATCGCCAGAGCCTGCAACAGGCGCTCGACGGTGACGAAACTGTCGCCGGCTTTCTTCGATGCCTCTTCGGCGGTCGAAAGAACCTTGGCAAGCGGCTGCGCAAGATAGATCTGCCCGTTGCCGCCGGAGACTTTCGGCAGCTTGGCAAGTGCGGCGTCGTTGGCAAGGCGCGCGGCCTTGGGATCACCGCCGGCGCGCTCGATGAGCGACGCTGCCATGCCCTGATCGTCGTCGAGCAGGACTTTCAGGACGTGTTCGGGGGTGAATTGCTGGTGCCCCTGCGCAAGCGCATAGGTCTGGGCGGACTGAATAAAACCGCGCACCCGCTCGGAGTATTTTTCGATATTCATACTGTACCTCCATAAATCGCCCTGCCCTCATAAGGCACAGGCCGATGACTGAGATTGAGCTCCCTCAAACGGCAAGCCCATCGTTCGGCCGCGTTTGGGATTTGCGGCTGACGAACCTGGGCTGGATATGGTGGAGGATTTCAAAAGTTTAAAGAGGCGATGACGCGAAAAACGCGCCGCCGTGCGACCGAGGGGGAGTAGCGTCGAAGCCTCTGCAGAATCCAAGTACGTTGTGGTAACAGGGCCGACAGTTTACGCTGTGATTTACGCATCCATCACTGGAAAACGCCCGCGCCGCATGTGTTCAACACCGGCGCGGGCTAATAGCTCCCCGTTATTGCGGGGCGAGCCGCTCAAGATCATTCAGCCGTTTCAGTGCGGCCTGCTGCCGAAGCAAGGCGTAGTTGATGCCACTTGCATTCAGTGAGCTGCCTTCCTGATACGGAAACTGGGTAAAATCTGAGAAGAAGTCCTTGATCTTGGCTTGCACGGGAACGAGCAGCCACATGTTGCGGGCAAGGAACTCGATGGCCCCGCCCCCCTCCTTCATGCCGCGTTCGTAGGGATCCATGCGCAGGTTTGCGATGTTGGCCCAGGCCGGTATTTCACGCGTCGCCGTGGCGATGTTTCCTTCGCTGTTGATTGCAAAGCTGAGCTTCCAGTCGTTCCAGCGAATGGCGTTGAGATTGCCGCCCTGGTCAAAATAATACACTGCGTCACGTGGGCCCGTTGGAACTTCGCCCTTTAGCAATGGTCCTAGATCATAACCATCCAGGTGCACCTTGAAGTCCTTGGTGCCGGCTTTGAAGCCCGCCTTCATCTGCTCCTTGACGTCTGGTATTCCGGCAACGCTTGCAAAAGTCGGCATCCAGTCCATCAACGTGACGATCTCGTTGACCTCGGTTCCGGGCTTAACGACACCCGGCCACCGAACCATCATCGGGATGCGGAAGCCACCCTCCCATGTTGTGCCCTTTTCACCGTGGAACATCGTCATTGCGCCATCTGGCCACAGAGCGAGTTCCGCGCCGTTGTCGGTGGTGTAGAGGACGATGGTGTTCTCGGCGATCCCCAGCTGATCCAACTGGTCGAGAAGCTGGCCGACGTGACCGTCGTGTTCCACCATGCCATCGGCATGGATGCCCTTCCCGGTCTTGCCAAGCGAGTCAGCCTTCAGGTGCGTGAAGACGTGCATGCGTGTCGAGTTGAACCAGCAGAAGAATGGTTTATCCGCCTTGGCTTGGCGGTCGATAAAATTCTTGGCGGCAGCCAGGAACTCCTCGTCGATCGTTTCCATGCGCTTGGTGTTGAGCTCACCAGTATCCTCGATCTTCCCATCCGCGCTCGACTTGATCACGCCACGAGGCCCGAACTGCCGGCGGAACGCCGGATCCTTCGGGTAGAAGTAACCCTCCGGCTCTTCCTCGGCGTTGAGGTGGTAGAGATTGCCGAAGAACTCATCGAAGCCATGCTTGGTCGGCAGGTGTTGGTCCTGGTCGCCAAGGTGGTTCTTGCCGAACTGGCCGGTCGCATAGCCCTGCGTCTTCAACACATCGGCGATGGTCGGCATCCAATCCTGGATACCATGCGGATCCCCCGGCATGCCGATCGTCAGCAAGCCGGTACGAAATGGCTCCTGCCCGAGAATGAAAGAAGCGCGGCCGGCGGTGCAGCTCTGCTGGCCATAGGAGTCGGTAAAGATGGCTCCCTCCCTGGCGATGCGGTCGATATTGGGCGTGCGGTAGCCCATCAGCCCCATCGTGTAGGCACTGATCTGCGGGATGCCGATGTCATCGCCGAAGATGACCAGGATGTTCGGCTTCTTGCCGGCTGGCGCAGCGGTCTGTGCCTGGGCTGCGGCGGAACTCGCCATACTGGCGACCGCGACGGCCCCAGCAGCAAGGGCGGTCGACCCTATCAGCAGGTTGCGGCGGGTAAGGTTGCTGGTGTCGGAGGAGGTTGCTCGTACGTCGTCGTCGCAGGCCATGTCGCGTGTCTCCCGTCAAACGTGAACGTTTGCAATGTTGTCTGGTGATGAGATGCATTGGCGCTCTCAACTCAGACACAGCCACGGCGAAGGCGTAAGTACGTTACAGTAAATACGCCGCACTTTAACGTTCGGCCGAGCCCGGATTGGGAGGGCGAGCCGAATCCCAAATGCAAAAAAGGCCGCTCCGAAGAGCGACCTTTCTACACAAGTACGGAACGCTGAAACGATCCGGCTATTCCGAAGCGGCATCGGCCAAAGCCGGGGCGTCGTTGGAACCCGCGTCTTCGCCCTCAGCGGAAGCCTCACCTTCTGCAGCGCGACGCGGACGGCGCGGACGGCTGCCGGTAGCGCGGCGCCGAGGCTGACGCTCGCGCGGCTGACCTGCAGCACTTTCCTCGTCCATCGAGACCTCTGCCGGAATGCCTTCGATCTCCGGCTGCGGACCGCTGCCGTCGTTGACTTCGGGCTGCGGCGCCGCAGCTACGGCTTCAACCGGCGCTGCAGCTGGTTGCTGTTCCTGGCGCCGCGGCTGGCGTGCCTGGTCGTCATGACGGCGCGGCTGCTCCTCGTGGCGACGCTGCGGCTGCTCGTCCGAACGGCGCTGCTGATGCTCATGTTGCTGGCGCGGCGGCTGAACGATAACGACATCATCGTTGTCGACACCTTCGATGTCGTCGCCTTCGCGCTCCGTGCCTTCACTAAAGTCGTTGCGATCGTCGCGCTGGAAGCGTTCCTGCATCTGCGCCTGTGCGGCAGCAATGATGCGGTTGTAATGCTCAGCGTGCTGCAGGTAGTTTTCGGCGATAACACGGTCGCCCGAACTCTGCGCGTCGCGAGCGAGCTGCGCATACTTTTCGGCGATATGCTGCGCGGTACCACGGATCTTAACGTCTGGGCCGGAGCTGTCGTATGTCCGCGTCAGCGGATTGCCGCCCTTGCGGTTGAAATTGTTGTTATTGTTATTTCCACCACCGCCGCCGCCGTTGTTATTGCCACGCCCGCGACCGCGCTTGTTCTGCTGTCCTGGCCTCATAGATCGTTCACCTGAATTCTCTGTTTGTTGTGGAGTTATGGCATCAACCGCCGTGGCCGGTTCACCGGCTCAGAGCCCTTGTGCCGCAAGCATACTGCGCCTTCGCGCCAACCTGCCGCTTGTTCTCAAGTCAGTTTGACTGATTCACGCATTGGGTCGTATTCAACCTTTGAAGCTCTCGTTTAAAAGAGCGGACCCCCGAGGCCGAGCTAGTATCGAACGGCTCACCGTTCTGTCCCATCTCTCCAACGCGTGGGGTCAACCTATATTGCTTCCCGTGGAAATCCAAGCCTTTTCTTCGCAATGACACCAATGTCCTGTTCGATGCTTTAAGTTGTCGCGCATCACTTGAGCGCGAACACAAGCGCCCGGTCATTCTGGCCGTAATCTTTTACGGATTCCAGAAGCTTGAAGCCTTCAGCCTCGAAAACGTCCGTTACGTCGTTTCGCTGGTCGTAGCCGATCTCAAGTCCCACGACGCCGTTCGGCTTTATGAACCTTGCCGCATCCTTGGCGATGGTTCTGTAGGCGTCAAGCCCATCCCGACCGCCATCCAGTGCGGCAAGGGGATCAAATTTCGTCACTTCGGGAGCGAGAGTGTGAACGACCTTAGAAGCGATATAGGGCGGATTTGAGACAATCGCATGAAACGTGCCGTGGATACTGTCAAACCAACTGGACTGTATGGCTTCAAAGCGATCCTGCAATCCGTTTCTTTCCGCGTTTGATTTTGCCGTCCTCAACGCGTCGGCCGATATATCGCTGCCGACACCTGACGCTTCCGGACACCCGCTCAACAGAGCTAGGCATATCGCCCCGGTTCCGGTTCCCAAGTCAAGGATATGGATACGGCCCTCGGTATTTGCAAGATCGTGCAGATATGGAAGCACCGTATCGACGAGAATTTCTGTATCGGGCCTTGGCTCGAGGGTTTCCGCTGACAACGAAAGCGGCAGACCATAGAACTCGCGTTCGCCGAGAATGCGATGAACCGGCTCATGCGCCAACCGGCGTTCGATCGCTTGCTCGATCAATGTCGCCTGCTCATTGCCCAGGGTCTCGCCACCGCGCGTCACGATGGCAGTCGTCGAAAGTCCAAGCAGCCCTGCGACAAGGACGCGGGCATCCGCGGCGGCGCTGTCTATTCCGACTTCGGTGAAGCGCCGGCGAGCTTCAACCAACATTTGGGAAACCGTAGGCTCGGCCTGTTTCCCGCTCATGCCGCTCATTGCTGCTCGCCGAGTTGCGCCAACTGGCTCGCCTGATAGTCGGCCATCAACGCGTCGACCACCTCGTCGATCTCGCCGACCATCATCCGGTCCAGTTTGTAGAGGGTCAGATTGATGCGGTGATCCGTCACCCGTCCCTGTGGGAAGTTGTAGGTACGGATGCGTTCGGAACGGTCGCCGGAGCCGACTTGGCTTTTGCGGTCGGCGGAACGCTCGCTGTCGGCGCGCTGGCGCTCGGCATCATAAAGGCGCGAGCGCAGAACCTGCATCGCCTTGGCGCGGTTCTGGTGTTGCGACTTCTCGGAGCTGGTGACAACAATGCCGGTCGGCAGGTGGGTGATGCGAACGGCTGAGTCCGTAGTGTTGACGTGCTGGCCGCCGGCGCCAGAGGAGCGCATCGTGTCGATGCGGATGTCTTCCGGCCGGATCTCGATGTCGATCTCTTCTGCTTCCGGCAAGACCGCGACCGTCGCGGCCGAGGTATGGATACGGCCTCCCGCTTCCGTTTCCGGTACGCGCTGGACGCGGTGGACGCCGGATTCGAACTTCAGCTTGGCAAACACGCCCTTGCCGGTGATCGTCGCGATGATTTCCTTGAAGCCACCCGCTTCGCCTTCGCTCGACGACAGGACTTCTACCTTCCAGCCATGGGCAGCCGCGTAACGCTCATACATCCGGAACAGGTCGCCGGCGAAGAGCGCGGCTTCCGAGCCGCCGGTGCCGGCGCGGATTTCCAAAATCGCGCTCTTCTCGTCGGCTGCATCCTTCGGCAGCAACAGGATCTGAATTTCCTGCTCCAGCGCCTCCAGCCGCTCCTTAACTTCGGGCAGCTCCAGTTCAGCCAGGTCGCGCATTTCGCGGTCCACGGACTTGTCGTTCAGCAAGGTCTCAAGGTCCGCAAGCTCCGCAATCGCCTTCTCGTAGGCGCGAATCTTCGTGACGACAGGCTGCAGCTCGGAATACTCGGAGGCGAGCTTGACGTAGACTTCGGCCGAAGGACCGGCCGACATGCGCGCTTCGATCTCGCCGAAACGGCGTTCCAGCTCGCGCATCTTTTCAACGGGAAGCTTCGCCACCCTTCACTCCGATTCTGCTTGTCTTGAACTATAGAGGAATATTATGAGCGTCGGCGAAGTGGGCAAGCACCTCGCGTATCGAGGTCGCCGACTTGGTATCGTCAAGCGCCTCGTTCATCACTTTTGCCAGCGCCTCGGCATCGAGACCGAGCAGCATCGCCTTAACAGGACCGATCGACGCCGGCGACATCGACACCGCACGGAAGCCGATGCCGAGCAGCGCCATTGCCGAGATCGGCTTGCCGGCAAGCTCGCCGCAGAGCGTCACCGGCGTGTTGTTTCGCTCACCCGCGCGTACGATGTCGCGCAGGATCCGGAGGAACGGCTTGCCAAGCGGATCGAAGCGATCGGAAACCCGTGCGTTGCCGCGGTCGACCGCCATCGAAAACTGGAAGAGGTCATTCGAGCCGACCGAAACGAAGTCGACCGCCGACATCAGCTCGTCGAGCTGCCAGAGCAGCGCCGGCACCTCCAGCATCGCGCCGAACTGCAGCTTGCGCGGCAGACCGTGGCCGAAGCGGGAGAGGTGTTGAACTTCCTTCTGCAAAAGCTCACGGACCGCGGCGATCTCGGAAACCTCGGTCACCATCGGTACCATCAGCTTCAGCTCGATACCGGCCGCCGCCTTCAGCATGGCGCGCAATTGCGTGCGTAGCAGGCCCGGACGATCGAGCGACAGGCGGATCGCCCGCCAGCCAAGCGCCGGATTTTCTTCTTCATGGCCACGGAAATAGGGAACGACCTTATCGCCGCCGATATCGAGCGTACGGAAGGTGACGACGCGCCCGGCCGCCTGCTTCAGCACGTTGCGATAGAACAGTTCCTGTTCTTCCGCCTTCGGCATGGTTGAGGCGATCATGAACTGCAACTCGGTACGAAACAGTCCGATGCCTTCGGCGCCCGAGTCCGAGAGCTGCGGCAGATCAACCAGCAGCCCGGCATTCATCATCAGGGACACGCGCTGCCCGTCCTTGGTGCGCGGCTCGACGGAGCGCAGCGCCCGGAACTGCTCCTGCCGACGGGCCCGGAACCGGACCTTTTCCTCATACGAACGCTGGTGTTCGGGCATCGGGCGAAGATGCACATGCCCGCCATCCCCATCGATGATCACGGCATCGCCGTTTTCGGCAAGCGCCACCACGCCGGCTGCCTGGCCGATGACAGGAATACCCATGGCTCGCGCAACGATCACCACGTGGCTCGTCACCGCACCTTCCTCCAGCACGAGCCCGCGCACGTTGGCGCGCGGATAGTCCAACAGCTCAGCCGCGCCCATCGCGCGCGCCAAGATGATGGCGTCGCTCGGGAAACCATCGCCCGCGGTGCGACCGGTATAGCCGGTCAGCTGCCGCAGTAGCCGGTTCGCCAGATCTTCGAAATCGTGCATCCGCTCGCGCAGATAGGGATCCGTCATGCGGATCATGCGCGCCTTCGTGTCGCTCTGCACCTTCTCGACCGCGGCTTCCGCCGTCAGGCCGTTACGGATCGCTTCCTCGAGTTTGCGCACCCATCCCTGGTCATGAGCGAACATCCGATAGGTCTCGAGTACCTCGCGGTGCTCACCCTCCATCGAAACGTCGCGCTGCGACAGAAGGTCATCGATCGAGATGCGCAGCGACCCGAGCGCCTCGCCCAGACGACGGATTTCCTTCTCGGAATCCTCGTTCAGCAAGTTGGTAACGACAATGCGCGGCTCGTGCAGCACGACGTAGCCGAGGCCAATACCCTCGTTATAGGTATCGCCATCGATGGTCACCGAACGTGTCAGGTCGAGTTCGAGACCAGGCTTGGTGATCTTCTTGAGCTCGCCGGTGGCGATCATCTCGGCAAGCACCATCGCGGTCGTCTCGAGCGCTTCGAGCTCTTCTTCGCGGTAGGTGCGGCTTGCCTTGTTCTGCACGACCAGAACGCCGAGCGAACGGCCGGTGCGCAGGATCGGCACGCCAAGGAAGGAATGATAGATTTCTTCGCCGGTTTCCGGCAGGTAGCGGAAGGCGGGATGAGATTGCGCGTCGGAAAGATTGAGCGGCTGCGCCGATGCGGCGATCGTGCCGACGAGACCCTGACCCATCTTGAGTTGGGACAGGTGGACCGCTTCCTTCTTCAGACCTTCGGTTGCATAGAGTTCGAGGACGCCGTCGGCGCGCAGGACGTAGACGGAGCAAACCTCCGCCACCATGTTGCCTGCGATCTGGCGAACGATCCGGTCGAGACGCTCCTGCGGCTCCAGCGGCTCCGCCATCAACTCGCGTAGCCGCTTGAGCAGCACGCGCGGACCGCCGGAAAGGTCTCTCATTGCGTCTCAAGCTCCAAAACAAACATCAAAGTCACACAGCCGATTGCCGCGTGACTTCTCAACTTGAACGCGCGGCAAGTCTGTTCAGAATCAGTTCTTATCTAGACCGTAGCAGGAATGCAAAGTCCTGACAGCGAGTTCCGCATAAGGACCGTCGATCAGGATGGAAATTTTGATCTCAGAGGTCGTAATGGCCTTGATGTTGATGCCCTTGTCGGCCAGCGCCTTGAACGCGGTAGCGGCAACACCGGCGTGACTACGCATACCGATGCCGATGACCGAGACCTTTACGAGGCCCGATTCGTTCTGAACGACATCGTAGCCGATCTTTTCCTTGTTCTCGCCGAGAACCTTGATCGCCTTGTCGACATCACCAGACGGAACCGTGAAAGTCATGTCGGTCTTCGAGCCGTCTTCGGAGATGTTCTGGACGATCATGTCGACGTTGATGTGGCTTTCGGCCAGCGGTCCGAAGATCGCGGCGGAAACGCCCGGCCGGTCGGCAAGACGGCGAAGCGAGATCTGAGCCTCATCCTTGGCATAGGCGATGCCGGTGACTACTTCCTGTTCCACGATTTCATCCTCGTCACAAATCAGCGTTCCGGGCGGATTCAAGAAGTCACCCATGCCCGGAGCATCGGGATCTTCGAAAGAGGAGCGCACGAAGGTACGGACCTTGTGCACCATGGCAAGCTCGACAGAGCGAACCTGCAGGACCTTAGCGCCGAGCGAGGCCATTTCGAGCATTTCCTCGAAAGCGATCTTCTTCAGGCGGCGCGCCTGCGGCACGATGCGCGGGTCCGTGGTGTAGACGCCATCGACGTCGGTATAGATGTCGCAGCGATCGGCCTTCAGTGCCGCAGCAACGGCAACGGCAGAGGTGTCCGAACCGCCACGACCGAGCGTCGCGATGCGATTGTCCGGACCGATGCCCTGGAAGCCGGCGATAACGGCAACCTGCCCCTCGCCCATGCGGTTGACAATGTCTGCACCATCGATTTCCTGAATGCGGGCAGCACCGTGAGCATTGTCCGTGCGGATGGCGATCTGCCAACCCTGCCAGGAGCGCGCATTGATATCCATCGCCTGCAGCGCGATTGCCAACAGCCCGGCTGTCACCTGCTCGCCTGATGCAACGACAGCATCATATTCACGCGCATCGTAAAACGGGGAATATGCGCCGACGACCTTCGGCATGTTCTGCACCCAGCCAACGAGCTCGTTGGTCTTGCCGGACATGGCCGAGACAACGACCGCCACTTCATGGCCGGCATCGACTTCACGTTTCACATGGCGGGCAACGTTCTTGATGCGGTCCAGATCAGCGACGGAGGTTCCGCCGAATTTCATTACGATGCGTGCCATATGCCTCTACCACGACCTAGTGCCGAGAGAGACCAAAGCCAGACCCGGCATCACGAGCCCCCTGCATGGAGCCGCACGGCTGAAGAGCCAGGAATTGGGAGTTTCTGGAACCCTTCTAACGCCTTGCGCCCCCGGGGCCCAAGTTGCCGCGTCTCTTAGCGAGTTTGTGGGGGGGTGGCAAGGTGCCGAAAGGAGAATGCCGGCGTGACGGGCTGACCGTCAAAGGAGTGCGCCGATGCCATCACGCCTGTTTGCATTTTTGCCAGCCTCGGCCAGCAACGCCTGGTCTTTGTGCCTTCCCTAAGGTTCGATCTCGTCTTGCAGCCTCTTGAGGATGTGGATGAGCTGCGGAGCCATTTCCCTGATCTCGGTCAGGTGAATGGCGGTCAAGCGTTTCAACACTCCCTCAGCCTTGTCAGTAAGCTCCAGTGTTTGCCGCCGTTTGTCATTCGGATCGGCGCGGCGCGACACATAGCCAGCGCTAACCAGCCGACCGACCAGTTCCGTCGCCGAATGCGGCGCTATCAACAGTCGTTCTGCAAGCATTCCGATGGTCATCGCATCCTCGCCGCGATGACCCTTGATTGCGAGCAGCGCCTGATGCTGTTGTGTCGGAAGTCCCTCTTCCTGCGCTGCGGACGTGCTGAAGTCCATGAAACGGCGCAAAGTATAACGCAAGTTGGACAAGGCTTCGTAGTCGGCGGAACGCAAGACCCTCCTCGTCGCCGGTGCGGCGGCCGGCATGACGGCAATCTTCGGCTCCCCGGTTGCCGCAGTCATGCTCGCCGTCGAACTGCTGCTTTTCGAATGGAAGCCTCGAAGCTTCATCCCGGTTGCCATCGCCGCCTGCGTGTCGATCTGCTGGCGCCCCTTCCTCTTCGAAGCCGGCCCCCTTTTCCCCAAGCAGTTTCACATGGACCTTCCCTGGTGGGGCATCGGGATTTGTGCAGCAATGGGCATCGTCGCCGGCCTGCAATCCGGCCTCCTGACGACGCTGCTCTACAAGATCGAAGATCTCTTCGAGGCACTGCCGATCCACTGGATGTGGTGGCCAGCAATCGGCGGACTGTTCATCGGCTTCGGTGGCTTGATCGAGCCTCGCGCCCTGGGCGTCGGCTACGACATTATCGACGGATTGCTCAACAACACGCTTTTGCCGCCGGCGGTGTTGGCGATCCTGCTTGTGAAGTCGGCCATCTGGCTCGTGGCTCTGTCTTCAGGCACTTCGGGCGGTGTGCTTGCGCCACTATTGATCTTCGGAGGTGCTCTCGGCTGGCTAATCGGCCTGGCGCTCCCGGGCGACCCTGGATTCTGGGCCTTGCTTGGCATGGCCGCGATGATGGGCGGAACCATGCGGGCGCCGCTGACGGGAACCTTCTTCGCCGTCGAACTCACCGGCGACATTTCTGTGCTGGTACCGCTCTTGGCGGCGACGGTCACGGCCTACGCCGTGACCGTGCTTCTCCTTCGTCGCTCGATCCTCACGGAAAAGATCGCCAGACGTGGCCAGCACATCACGCGGGAATACGGCATCGATCCTTTCGAATTGACGCGAGCGCGCGACATCATGATCAAGGATGTCGATACGCTTTCGGCAAGGATGACAGTCGGCGAGGCCTGCGCGTTCTTCGCGACGACATCAAGAACGCACCGGGTTTATCCCATTGTCGACGAGGAAGGCGCCCTCAAAGGGCTTGTGTCTCGTGCCGAGGCGTTGCAATGGCAACAGGAAGCCGTGCTTTTCGACCAGCGCCTTGACGACATGGTTTCAGACGCCTCCATCCCTGCGGCTCATCCAGACGATACGGCAGGATACGTTGCCGACCTGATGCTTTCGACAGACGCTGGACGCATCCCGATCGTGGACCCACAGACCGCCAAGCTTGACGGCTTGATTGCGCGGAAGGACCTGCTGCGCCTTCGCCGCACCCTGCGGGCGGCAGAGACCGAGCGAAAACCCTTTCTCGGGCCACGGACGGCAGACGGCGAATAGTCACGATGCAGCCACCTGTTCTGACGCGCATACCCATCGAGGGCTTTCGCCTAGGCAATTGGCCCTGAGCCGCCGGAATGATGTTGCTACCTGCTCGAAAAGATGCAGTTCCATCGCACTCCAGAAAACAAGCGGCCTAGTCTCTCCCTAAATCCGGCGCCGGAGTTTGGACCGGCGCACCCGGTCCAAGCACTAGGGCTCCGATGCGCTTTGCAGAGGTACCGCTCAAGGCGCCCGATCGCCGAAACAATCCCGCTGAAGTCGTCAACTCGCGCCAATACCAAGTTTTGACTTCACAGTTTCTTAATTAGCCATCAGTTACCCTAAGTTGTTCGATAAGGGGCTGTGGCACAACGTGAACCGCATGAAGTGGGATCGGACGCGACAATCAGATACGTTGCATTCTTCAAGGTTTACCTGTCCGACCATCGTCTCAGGTGCGATGCCTGTGACGCTTCCACCGAAAGTCGTTGCACATGGCAGTTGTAATGCCGCCCACAAAGCCACCTGCTCAGCAGGCTCGCAAAGAAATCTACAATATCGTATTCGCGACGTTAAACCGGCTGGAGATTGAAGCCTCGCCGGCGAACTACGAGCTCATGTACGACGTCATCAGCGGCAACAATCCGGAGCTTCGCGAAAAGTTTTCGCGCCTCCGCAAGCCGATTGCGGATCATGAGGTCGAGGCGTTGGCTCGAACCTACCTACCGCATCATTTCGGCAAATCGATTCACGACGAGTCCGCAAGCCGCCTCCAAAACGAACTGACCAGTTTGAAAGAGTCGCTGCAGTCAGGCCAAAGCTCGCTCTCGACCTTCACGAACATGCTGGGCCAGGCGACCGGGAAAATCTCCTCGATCGACCCAAGGGACACGAAGACGATGCAGTCCCACCTCGGCTCCATTCGCCAACTGAGCGAGGTCCAGCAGTCGAAGAGTGCCAAGTTGCTTGAAAACGTTTCGACACAAATCTCAACAGTTGCGGCCATTTCAGACGAAGTGGAGCAATTCGAGCGCACGAAGTTTACGCATCCGACCACGAGGCTTGCCAACCGGCGCGGATTCCACAAGAAGCTTGCCGAGCTTTACGGCGCAGAACGCTACCCGGACGATATTTCGCTTCTTTTTTGTAATCTGTTGGTTCTGACGCCCTTTGAGACCGCGGAATTCCTCAGGCTCAAGGAAGCATTCCTCGAACGCCTTGGCGCTATCGTCTCGCAAACCGTTCAGACGATGGATTTCGCCGCGTGGCTTGACCGGCCGCAGATCGGCATCATTGTCCGGACGAGCGCGGAGACGGAGGTCCAGAAGATTGCCGATCAACTGAAGAGAAGTTGCCTCGTTGCTTTTGACAGCCGACAGGGTGTGATGCCGAAAGTTATTGCCCGCTTCGGCTGCAGCACGACCCACCAGGCCGGCACGGCATCCGAACTGGTGGCGAACACTGAAAAGGCTCTTCAGACAGCGATTGACGAACAGAACGAGAAGGTAGTGTTCCTCTCGGGAGCCGCGCGCAAAGACTGGATGCTCTATCGCAGTTGACAACGTGGTGCGACGCCGGATCTCGCGGTGGTCATCACAGCCTTCGCCATTGCATAGTGTGTCAGAAAAAGGCAGCCTAGACTTGCCTGGAAACGCGCTGACGGAGGCTTGCTTGCTCCGGTCCTGTTGTGCCGCCAGGTCTCCGGCGCGAGGGCCTCGATCGGATCATGACGCGTGCGCAGCAAATAGGCGTTATCATCGGCCTTGCCATTGTCGCGGCCTTCACGATGTTGCGGGCAAGCGATCCGCCGCTTCTGCGGCAAATCCGTGACATTACCTTCGACGAGTATCAGCGCATTTCGCCGCGCGCCTTCGAGCCGACGCCGGTCCGTATCATCGACATCGACGAAGCCTCGCTCAAGGAATTCGGTCAGTGGCCCTGGCCACGCGACCGGCTTGCCCTTCTCGTGCAGCGGCTGTCGGATATGGGCGCAGCTGCGATCGCCTTCGACGTGCTGTTCGCCGAGCCAGATCGCCTGTCGCCACGCAGCGTCATGCGTGATGTCGCCGGCGTCGATCCGACCCTGCTGAGCCGGCTGCCCGACAATGACGAGCTTTTCGCCGAGGCGATCGCCGGACGTCCGGTGGTGCTCGGCTTCGGCCTAACCACTGAAGGCAATTATCGACCGCCGGTCAAGGCGGGCTTTGCCTTTACCGGCGAGAGCCCTCTTCTCCACGCTCCTCCCCGCCTGGACGCAGCGACACCAATCCGCCCGCAGTTGCAGATCAACGCGACGGGTCTCGGCCACATCAGCCTCAATCCCGGCAATCCCTCCGCAGTCGTTCGCAAGGTCCCTCTCTTTCTGACGGACGGCGAACAACTCTATCCGAATCTGGCGATCGAGGCCCTGCGTGTCGCCCAGGGCGCTTCCACCTATGTACTGGCGGCCGCTCCCGAGGCTCCTGACACGCTGACATCGGTCAAGATTGGCGAGTTCGTCGTGCCGGTGACGGCAGGTGGGGAACTGTGGCTTTACACCAGCCCCGACATTGCCGACCGCTATATTTCCGCCGGCAAGATTCTTGCGCCGCAGGGTGTCGATCCGCAGGTCGCCGCTGCGATCGAAGGAAGTATCGTCTTCGTCGGCACGTCCTCCGCCGGTCTGCAGGACATTCGCACGACCGCTCTCGGCCAGAACGTTCCGGGTGTCTCCATGCACGCCCAGACCGTCGAGCAGATCCTGACCGGTCACTTTCTCTCCCGACCGGACTGGGCGGACGGATTGGAAATTCTTGCGATTGCCGTGCTGGGCACGATCCTGGTCGTGCTGACGACCTTCGTCAGCCCGGCCGTGGCACTCGCGTGCGGCCTGTGTATCACAGCGCTGGCGCTCGCCGCCTCCTGGTTTGCCTTTTCCGCCTGGGGCCTGCTTCTGGATCCGCTGGCTCCGATCATTGCCGGCTCGATCATCCATTTCGCCGCCACCTCGTTTCGCATCCTCGTCATCGACCGCGAGCGGCGCGAAGTCCGCCGAGCCTTCGGGCAATACCTCTCGCCCTCCCTACTCTACAGGATCGAGCACACCCGCGATGCGATGCGCCTCGGAGGCGATGACCGCGAACTGACGGTAATGTTCGTTGACGTGCGCGGCTTCACCGAACTCAGCGAACGGCTGCAGCCCGCCGAGGTCGTCCGCTTTCTGAATACGCTGCTCGATGCCCTCAGCCGTCATGTGACCGCCAATGAAGGCACGCTCGACAAGTTTATCGGCGACTCGATCATGGCCTTCTGGAACGCCCCGGTGGATGTCGCAAACCACCCTGCCAAGGCGGTTCGCGCGGCCCTTGCCATGCGTGAAACACTTGCATCCCTTAACGCGGCGGATGCCTTCGGCTTCGGCCCGGACTATCAGGTGGGCATCGGCATCGGCATTCACACGGGGCTTGCCTGTGTGGGCAACATGGGAGCGGAGACACGCTTCAACTATTCTGCCGTCGGTGATGCCGTCAACGTCGCAGCGCGCATCGAATCTGCCTGCAAGGAGGTTGGCTTCGATATCCTCGTTTCGGAGAACACCGCTGCCGAAATGGCACAGTTCGCACTGCTCGACGCCGGGCTACTCGGACTAAAGGGCAAGAGCAGCCGGGCACGACTATACGCTGTCGTAGGCGGCGAGCGGGTTCGAGATTCGAGTGCTTTTAGCGACATGCAGCGCATTCATACGGCGCTCGTTGCAGCGCTCCGCACTCATTCGGCGGAGAGCCGGAAAATGCTCAACGTCGCCAAACTAAAGGCGGGGGAGCTAACCGCGACACTGCCTCAATTTTACAGCCGACTCGGGCGCCGAGCCGACCACTTCCGTGACAGTCCCGGCGGCGATCACGACGGTACTCGCGTCGGCTTACCGCACGAGGCCAAGGTGCATCTTGAACCTTAATAGTTGCCGCTTCTGCCTCCGCCACCACCATAGCGACCGCCGCGATCTCGATCATTATCGTCGCCGCCACGTCCACGATGATCCCGGTCGTCGTGGTCGCGCCCGTGGTGATCCCGGTCATGGTGGTGGTGGTGATGGTCAGGCTTGTCCGGCTTGTCGGGTGGATCCGGCGTGTCCGGCGGCTGCTGCTGTGGCTCTGGCGCTTGAGGTGCCTGAGGGGGCGGCTGAGGGGCGGGTGGAGGTGGCGCCGGCGCGGGGGCTTGCGGAGCCGGTTGCTGCTGCCGCTGCGGCTGTGGTCGATCCTGGCGGTCCTGTCGCAAGGATGCCAGCCCGCAGCTTGTACGAATGCCGCCGAGCACGCCGGAAAGTTGCTGATCACCGGAGAGGAACGGCAGCGCGCGTGGATTGCTCAGCGTCTGCAGCGTACGACGGTCGACCTTGCTAGGATCGGTCATCCTGCCGCCGCGAGTTGCAACCACGCAGTCGCACTGCTGACGCAATTGCCGACAGCCACCCGGACCGCAGAAACTCGCCGCACCACTCAGCAACACGATGGCAGTCGTCCCGTTGGGTCCAACGTAGAAGTCAAAGGCGGTACCACGTACACCAATGGTCCCTGCCGGAGTTACGATCGAGTAGGCGGACGATGCCGAATTGCCGCTGATCCACCGGAACGTGCCTTTCGCCGCCTTGATCGAAAGCCGCTTTACGGAAGCGGAATCATCGTAGACGAACTTGTCGATCACAACCGTCGAGCCAGCACCGACGGCAAGCTTCGTCCCATCCTTGAATATGAACTGCCCAAGACCCGAGGATGATGTTTTTATACGCTCGTCTCTGTGAACAGGCGATCGCACCACCAGTGGGCCGGTCTCGCCCGAGACCTCGGTCCGGATCAATGTCGCCTGACCAACAGGCTCGGCGGAAAACGCCGTCATCGGGCCAAACAACGCAGCAAAGACACCTGCAGCGACAGCACCACAGAAGCGAAACATGACCGCCCCCCAACAAACTTTTTTTATATTAGCATATTGTTAACTTTAACGTCTCCTCATCTTCTTGGTGTAGGCTGAGCATTTTCTCGCCTCGTCTTGGGGTTGCTTATGACGCAGCGTCTACGCCCGGCCCTTGACTTCCTCGACACTTCGTCCGACTTCACTCAGAACGAATGCGAGGAACGGAAATATGAGCGAAGCGGCAAAGAGCACGATCGACCAGGACGAAGTGGACCGCTTCTCGGCAATGGCGGCAGAATGGTGGAGTCCCACGGGGAAGTTCAGGCCGCTGCACAAATTCAATCCCGTTCGGCTCGCCTATATCCGCGACAAGGCAGCCGAGACCTTCGGCCGCGATGTTCGCAGCGCAAGGCCGCTTGAAGGGCTTCGCGTTCTGGATATCGGTTGCGGCGGCGGTCTCCTCTCGGAGCCAGTCGCACGGATGGGAGCAACCGTCGTCGGTGCGGATCCGTCTGAAAAGAATATCGGAATTGCCTCGACGCATGCGAAGGCTTCCGGCGTCGCCGTTGACTACCGTGCAGTTACCGCCGAGCAGCTTGCAGAGGCTGGCGAGACTTTTGACATCGTTCTAAACATGGAGGTCGTCGAGCACGTCGCAGACGTCGATTTCTTCCTCAGCACCTGCGCCAAGATGGTTCGCCCCGGTGGCTTGATGTTCGTCGCAACGATCAACCGGACGATGAAGGCGGCCGCACTCGCCATCTTTGCCGCCGAGAATATCTTGCGGTGGCTGCCGCGGGGCACGCATCAATACGAGAAGCTGGTCCGCCCAGAAGAGATCGAAAAGCCTGTCACGGAAAATGGCCTCACGATTATCGACCGCACAGGCGTGTTCTTCAATCCGCTGTCAAACCAGTGGAATCTGTCGAAGGACATGGACGTGAACTACATGTTGCTGGCGAAACGCGCCGGCCCATAACATCCACGATCAGGCGCTTGCCCGGCGTCCCTGTCGCGAGCCGCAACACTCCGTGAAAGGCTTGCCCGAACCGCAAGGACACAGGTCGCGACTGCGCCGTTGCAGACGACCGATCAGTGGCACCTTCACCGCCGACGGCAGCGACGACGCCACGAAGGCCACTAGCTTTGCCGACAGGCCCGGCACTACCAGCCGACGGCCGGACTTGAAACCGCGCCAGGCGCGCTCGGCCACGTAGACGGCGCTGAGCTTCGGCAGGATCTTGAACAGCGCGGCCCGACCCGCGCCGGAACTTTCAAGGAACTCTGTCGCCACCGGCCCGGGGGCGACGCAAGTCACCGTAACGCCGGTCGATCCGACCTCTTGATGTAAGGCCTCCGAAAAAGAGCGGACAAACGCCTTGCTGGCATAGTACAGCGCCATGTTCGGACCGGGAGTAAAGCCGGCAATGGAACCGAGATTGAGTACGCCGCCACGCCCGCGCGCCACCATTCCCGGCAGAAAATGCAGCGTCATATCCGTCAGTGCGCGGATGTTGAGGTCGACCATGCCGAGCTGGTCGGCAATAGGAAGCGTCGTCGCTGCCCCACGCAAACCATAGCCGGCGCTGTTGACCAGCACCTCACAAAACAGTCCGTTGGAAGTTAGGAATTCCTTCAATTGTGCCGATGCGTCGGTTGCACGAAGGTCAAGCGACAGCGTGAATGCCTGGCCGCCCGCCTCTTTCACATCGCTCGCCGCGGCAGCCAGTCCATCCAGCGACCGTGCAACAAGGACGACGACCGTCCCGTCTCGTGCAGCCACCTTCGCGATTGCCCGGCCGATGCCCCGTGATCCACCGACGACGACGACGGCGGGGCGCAATGTTTCACGCTGCTCGTCCATCATGATGCCGTTCCTGACGCAACCTCACCGGAGATCACCTCACTGGTAGCCAGGCCTCGGGCCTCATCGGCGATCGCGCCGTTCAGGATGCTCTCGAAGCGAACCAGGGCACGCGCAACGTTCGCGCCATCCATCACCCGATGGTCGTAGTGGATGCGGACCGTGACTGTCCCGTCTTCGGAAATCGGCCCATAGTTGAAAATGGTGGTCAGCGGCGTCAGCGGGTTCAAGGATTCTGCTCCGAGGCCCGAATAGACCGATAGCTGGAATGTGCCGAAACGCCGCCCGCGCTGTCGTCCAAGGTTCAGCCCGAGCCACATCAGCAGCCAGCGGATAGGGCCCGGCGCGCGGGCAAATTTCAGTGCCCTGCGAAACTCCTTGATCTCATGAATCGGCTTCGATCGGGCTGCAAGGAAGTGTTCCTCGATTTCCGCGATGGACTGATGCTCAGGATCCTTCATCGTACTCAGCAGAACGATCCGCTCGCCGTCATGCTCCCGCTCGTGCGCAACAGAGGCAACACTGACCGGATACTCATAGAGCTGCGGCCTGGGCAACTTGACATACGCGCGCCGCAGTTCCGGAACGTCCTGGCTGAGAAGCGCATAGCCTTTCAGAAACAACACCGTCCACGATGTCTTGGTCTGTTGCGCCATTCTCGCCTGTTGCAGCGGTGCGAGGTTCATCTGCCTCTGAACTGTGACGCGCGGCACACCGATCGAAAACCTCATCAGGTCCCCGACGAGACGCCGCGATGGCGAAAGCTTGATGGCACGTCCCCGCATCATGCGTCCTCTAATAGATGTAGGGGATGATTCGCTTCGTCCGGTCCATGTAGGCGCGATACTCCGGCCCGAAGATCTCGAGCATCATCCGCTCTTCCTTGTCCACCCGCAGAAAGAAGAGGACTGCAAAGCCGATCACCCCAGCCAGCCCAACCACCCAATTCGCCAGCAGAAACGCCTGGCCGAGCGCCATGAGCATAAAGGACGTATACATCGGGTGGCGGACGAGCGCGTAAGGGCCGTGGGAAATCAACTCATGCTTTTCGCGTATCTGCAGGGAGATCGACCAGTTCCTGCCGAGCGCCTTGTGCGTCCTGCGGAAGACCCACATGGCCGAGAAAAACAAGACTGCACCAATGATCACCGCCCACAAATGCGCCGGGTAGTCGGCAGCTTCCGGCTTCCCCGTCGCGACGTAGAAGCCCGGAATGAACGCGAGCCCGAGCAATGCGACCGAAAGTCCAACTATTTCAACGCCGGAGCGACGATCGCTAACGACCTTTGTGCGCCTCGCGCGGCGTTCCGAGGGATAGCGAATGGCATACCAAGCGATAATGCCAAGCACCCACACGATTTTACCAATGAGAGCAATGCTCAATTCAGATCACCGGAGTCCTTCGTCGATCATGCGAAGGCGATGACCTGATCGGCTCGCTTCGCACTCACGTATTCATTTCTCGTAGCTTTGTAATGAACTCTTGCGGACGAAGCCAGATGCTCGGCGTCTTGTATCCCATAGAACCTGCAATCTCGCCGACGAAATTGTTGCAATTGTCGACCGTGGCCTGCCACAACTTCGATTTTGCCTGCAATTGGCGAATGAAAGCGACGGTTTTGTTGTACTCGGCCTGGGTGAGCAGAATGCGCCAACTTGCCGAACGGTAGGCTTCTTCAAGGTCACCATCCGTCGCCCCGGTCGTAGCCGGAACGGGAATGAAATGCCCGAGAACGTAGGGCGCAGCGTCAGGAGAAGCCGGCGCAAGCCCGGCAACCTCCGGATTGATCATCCCGCCGGCCTTGTTCAGGCGTCCAAAGACCGCGTAGGTATGGCCATAGGTCAGCGCATAGCGTGAACGGAACTCGATGAAATACTGGCCTTCGCGCTGGGAGGCCTTACCGACTTGTGAACCGCTGGCATCCGAAGTGAACCTCGGTTGCGGCGGTTTGTCGTCCGATTGGCAAGATGTGAGTGCGAGAGCGGTGAGAACCAGCAGGAAAAGGGGGCCTTTTGCAAGCGTCATCGTTACGCTTTATCTCCGACATCGAATGAGCGCGGACCCTCAAGCAAAAATGCCAGCCTAGGGTTGCGCATTTGCGCAGAGGCGGCCCGGCTCCGACAAACGATCGGGGGAGGGGCCACGAAGTCCCTCCCCCTAACTCAAAGATCAGATGTTACTTGGTGATTGGTGCGGCTTCAGCCACCGGTGGCGGGGCCTTCCCCTTGCCTTTACCAACTGCTCCGCAAGCCGTCAGGCTCGAAACGGAAAACAACGCAACCAGGCACATGATTAGGATTCTGCTCATCAAAGTAGTCCTCTCCGTTAGCATGGAATAGGTTATCGAAGGCAACGATTCTACTAATAGCGGTAAAATAGCCCCAAGCCAAGTGCAGAAAGGGCACAGCCTACCCCCACGTCACGCAAGCGACGCGCAAAGCTAACAGACGGTGGCAATATCGATACAAAATGTAAGTATCATATGACCAAAACTGGCGTCCCGACGGGTGCCCGCCCGTAGAGATGAATGATGTCCTCATTGGTCATGCGGATGCAACCATTAGACACCGCCTGCCCAATCAGCCATGGTTCGTTTGTTCCGTGGATACGGAAATAAGTATCCTGTCCGCCGCGGTAAAGATAAAGCGCCGCCGCACCGAGGGGATTGTTCTCGCCGCCGGGAACACCACCTGCATATTGCGCCAAACGCGGCTTGCGCTCGATCATGCTCGCCGTCGGCGTCCACGATGGCCATTCAGCCTTCCGGCCAACAACGGCGCTGCCCTTAAGCGTGAGACCTTCCTCACCGACGGCAACACCGTAGCGTGTCGCGCGGCCTTCACCCTCGACATAGTAGAGACGACGCTCATAGGTGTTGACGACTACGCTGCCGGGCTGCTCGCTGCCCGAATATGCAACTTCCCGCCGACGGATGGGAGAACTCGTCGAGGAGAACGGATTCCCTATCGGCCAGCTCGCCGTAGTGCATCCAGAGGTCATCAAAGCGACACAGCCCAAGACAAGGCCACGGCGCGTAATATGGTCGTTATCCATCGTTACCTGCTAAGATTGGTGAGCCCTACTTCCTTCCTTTAGCATTCCGTGGTTTTCAGGCCAAGTCTCAACCCCACAGAGAATCTAAGCCTCCACAAATTGCATATGGGCGTATTAGTGGGCGGGCTCGGCTAACCCTTTCCATGCAAAAACCATCCTATCGTTGTATAAGTCTTTCATAAAGGTATCGCGGCGGCGCGCACCTCTTGCGGGAACAAGCACCAAAAAGCTAATTTGGACCGATTTCGCGCGCCGGCGCATCAGGGAATTTAGCGAGGATGCGCTGCCACATTGGCATTGCCTTGCTGCAGGGGGAGTATAACAGGAAACGATGAACCTTGGCTTCGAAGGAAAAGTAGCGATTGTCACCGGCGCCGGCTCCGGCATCGGCGCAGCCATCTCCCGCCGCTTGGCTGAGGAAGGCGCGCAGGTCGTCGTCACAGACATCAATGCCGAGGCAGCGGAGCGCGTTGCCGATGAGATTCATGTCCAAGGAGGCCTGTCGCGCCATTTCGCTGTCGATGTGACCGACGCGGCAGCGGTAGAAAAGCTGATTGGAACGGTTGTCGAGACGTGCGGCGGTCTGCATCTTGCCGTCAACAATGCCGGCGTTGATGGTGTTCGCAAGGCAACCGGCGACTACCCCCTCGACAACTGGCACAAGCTGATGGACGTCAACCTCAACGGCGTCTTCTATTGCATGAAGTACGAAATCGGAGCGATGTTCGCGGGTGGCGGCGGTGCTATCGTGAACGTCTCTTCAGTGCTCGGCACCGTCGCCTTGCCAATCGCATGCGCCTATACGGCAGCGAAACATGGCGTCGTAGGACTGACAAAGGCAGCTGCGATCGAATATGCTCGCCTGGGCATTCGAATCAACGCGGTCGGTCCTGGCTGGATCGAAACGCCGCTCTCGTCCGAACATCGCGACATTGCCAGCAGCCGACGCATGGAGGCGCTACAGCCCATGGGAAGGCGCGGCACGCCGGAAGAAGTGGCGGCTCTCGTCTGCTTCCTGTTATCCGAGCAGGCGAGCTTCATCACCGGTAGCTACCATCTCGTCGACGGAGCCTACAGCGCGCACTAGAGCTTCTCGGGGTTAAACTGAAGATTCCAGTCTAGTTCACGTCGTCAGGCAAAACAGGCAGGGCGGCGATCTCGATGCCCTCGTCCAGAAGCGCCTGCGCCTCATCCACTGTCGTCTGTCCGATGATCCCGCGAGCGTCGCTTTCTCCGTAGTGGATCTTGCGGGCCTCCTCGGGAAATCGCGTACCGACATCCTCGGAATTGGCCTTGATTGTCGCAACGGCCTCTTTCAGCTTTTGAAAAGCATCCCGACGCATCGTATCCATCGCCAGCGTCTGCATTTCGTCCTTCTTGCGCGCGGTCGATACCGAGGGCGCCATCAGGAGCTTGGAGATCGACGCCGAATTGCAGCTAGGACAGGTCAGGAAGCCGGATGCGATCTGGCGATCGAAATCGGCGCTTTCGGAAAACCAGCCTTCGAACTCATGGGCATTTTCACAACGCAGAGAATAACGGATCAAGCCGCGACGCCTCCTGCGACAACCCCCGCAACCCTCTCAATAGAGAAATCGCGACCGTTCTTCAGGTTCGGAATCTTGTCATGCGCGGCCTTGACGGCAGAGGGGTCAATGTCGGCGACGATAACGGCTTCGCCCTCCGGACCGGCTGACGCCAGCACCCTGCCCCATGGATCAACGATCATCGAGTGACCGAACGTTTCACGCCCGTCCTCGTGGCGACCGGCCTGAGCAGCAGCGACAACGAAAACGCCATTCTCGATTGCGCGCGCCCGCAGCAGGATTTCCCAATGAGCTTCGCCAGTCTGCTTCGTAAAGGCGGCCGGCACCGTCATCACTTCGGCTCCGGCGACAGCTTGCGCCCGAAAAAGCGCCGGGAAGCGGACGTCATAGCAAATCGCAAAACCCATTTCGGCAAAGGGCAGCGACAACACACGCGCCTCCGACCCCGGACGGTATGCCGCGCTCTCGCGCCAGCTTTCGCCATTGTCGAGATCGACATCGAACATATGAATCTTGTCGTAGCGATTGAGGATCTTGCCGTCGGGACCAAAGAGAAAGCCACGGTTGGCGAGCTTGCCGTCATCCAGAGCGATCGCGGTCGACCCCACATGCATGAAGATGCCCAGCTCTCTGGCGAGCTCCGAACCAGTGCGAGCGATGACATCGTTGCCCTCGTCGCGCAGCACAGCCTTGGCGGCGGCCCGGTCACGCTGCAGCATGCCGGTCATTTCCGGCGTCTGTATATAGGTCGCACCCTGACTGGCCGCCTCACGAACGAGGCGCACCATCGCCGCGGTGTTCCTCTCGGGATCGACACCGGAACACATCTGAATGGCAGCAGCCCTGAACGTCATTTCTCTTCCTTAGGCCGCGAGTAGCGGATCGAGCTCGCCGGCGCGATCCAGCGCGTAAAGATCATCGCATCCGCCCACATGCTGCTCACCAATGAAAATCTGCGGAAACGTCGTGCGGCCGTTGGACTTGCCGATCATTTCCTGGCGGAGATCAGGCGCGAAGGTCGCGTCGTGCTCGACGAAATCGACGCCCTTTTCGGACAACAGCGACTTGGCGCGCACGCAATAGCCGCAGGCTTGGCGCGTATAGATGGTGACGGGTGCCATTAGGACTCCAGACAAAATACAAGTTATCTTTTCGTCATATAGTTTCTGAAAGAGCCCTTGCAAAGGTCAAAACCGTGATGTCGGTCGCCCCCGCCTTGCGCAGAACCCTGGCCGCCGCCGCAACGGTGGCGCCGGTCGTGTAAACGTCGTCAACAAGGACGAGCCGCTTGCCGAAGACGTCGTTGTCCCGCGCCTTGGCGATCGCGAAGACACCGCGCACATTCTCCTCGCGCGCCTTTGCGCCGAGCCCCACTTGCGGGCGCGTCCGCTTGATGCGCAACAACGTGGCGGGCAGCAGCACCTTCCCGGATTGCTGTGCGAGATGACGGGCCAGTTCGGCCGCCTGATTGAATTTGCGCGAGAACATTCGGCTCCGATGCAGCGGCACCGGCAAGATGGCGTCGCAGCGCTCGACCATGCCGTCACTCGCCCGCAGCATCCATCCGGCCATCATCGGCGCGAGATCTGTTCGGTCGCGATATTTCAGGCCATGCACCAACTGACGCACCGGCTCGTCATGAAAAGCAGCGGATCGAAGTCGGTCAAAAGGCGGAGGATTGGCAATTGCCTCGGCGCTGAGGATACCCGAGCCAAGATCATGCGAGAATGGCACGCCCAGGACCTCGCAATAGGGCCGCTCAATAAAGCGCAGGCCAGACCAGCATTTCGAGCATAGACCGCTGTGGCGGCCGGTCGCGACACCGCAAACCACGCATCCCGGCGGATAGACGAGGTCGGCCAAAAGCTGGAAGGGACGCGTCAGGAGCGCCCCATTCAACTCCGCGGGCAATCGTAATCCCCTAAATCCCATCTGCCCCTCAACCCGTTACGCGAGACTAGCGCGTTTCGCGTCTGGAGAAAATCGCCTTGCGACACCCGGTTCGTGGGACTATGCACTGCCCATGGATATCATCTTCGACCAGCCCCGGATTGCTGCAAACCGGCATCGCGCGCTTCTCAACCATGACCCGAAGGCGACGTTTCTCCTTGATATCGCCGCAGAAGAATTGGGCGAGCGCCTCGCGGTGGTCGAACGGACGTTCGACCACGCTGTCGAATTGCATGGTGCGACCGGTGTTGCGGCCCGCGCAGCGATTTCAACCGGCAAGATCGGCAAACTGACCCGGGTCGAGAGCGAGCAGGCCTATGCGAAAGCAGAGGAGGCCTTCGTCAAGGCCACTCTCGAAGAGGTTCCTCTCGAGCCGCAATCCACCAATCTAGTGTTGGCGCCGCTCAGTCTTCACCTGACAAACGATACGCCAGGCGTCTTCATCCAGATTCGCCGCGCTTTGAAACCCGATGGTCTCTTTCTTGCGGCGATCCCAGGCGCGGGGACGTTGCAAGAGTTGCGCGACGTACTGCTGGCAACGGAGATCGAGCTTACCGGGGGCGCGAGTCCGCGGGTGATTCCATTTGCTGATGTGCGAGATGTCGGCGGACTGATGCAGCGCGCAGGCTTTGCCCTTCCCGTCATCGACGCCGAGACCTATACGGTGCGTTACGACTCGATTTTTCCCCTGATGAAGGACTTGCGGGCGATGGGGATGACCAATCCGCTCGTAGCGAGGAGTCGCAAGCCCCTGACACGCGCCTTCTTCCTACGGGCGGCGGAGATCTACGCCGAGCGCTATGCCGACCCGGATGGCCGGATCAGAGCTACCTTCTCGATCATCTATGTCTCGGGATGGGCACCGCACGAAAGCCAGCAGAAGCCGCTTCGACCTGGATCGGCGAAGGTCAGGCTCGCCGACGCGTTGAAGGTCGAGGAACACAAACTCAAGCAGTAGCGACCGCTCTTCCTAGTTCGGTAATGTGAGATAGTTGCCGACGCCAACGAAAAGGTCCGCGAGGCTACCGCTCATCGCTCCGAACCCAACGATTAGGCTAACCGCTATCAGCGATGCAATCAGGCCATACTCGATCGCTGTCGCGCCACGGATGTCAGCCAGAAATGCCCTTACTCTTTGCATTGCCCACCTCGGCGATCAAGCGGCAGTCGTCAAACACGTTGCGGCTGCCGCAGCAACAACGTCGGTGTCAGCAGCCAACCCCGCTTCCGTATCCCTGAACGACGCAGACCGAGCCAGGTGTCTCCTGAAGGACGCTCCGGCGGATCGTGTAGCGTTTGCCGTTCTCGGTCTTCGGAATCGAGCCGGTCGTCATTGTATCGAATTCAGATGGCGCGCTCGCAAAAACGCTCGACTTGGACTTGTCGGCAAGCATCGGCGTCAAGATCAAAGTCAAGGCTACAACAGCCGTGCCGAACAGCAGCGCGATGTTCAGCGCCCCCGTCCTGCTAGAGCCAGTCGAGGTCTGCTGCTTCTCTCTTACAGCTTTCCAGAAATCGTCGTCCATGCGTCAAGCCTTCTACACACACGCCAGTTGCTTGATTGAGGCCGATATTTGGCAGAAGGTGTTAAACGATCGATTAATATCCACACCCAAATTGGACGCTTGCGGAATAATAATCAGAAGTTCCTAAAGTAAATCCTGCAAGATCGGAATGAGTGGCTCGTCCGCGGGCGGCATCGGATAGTCGCGTAGAGCTTGCGGCTTCACCCACTTCAACGCCTGCCCCTCTTTCCCATGCGGAATTCCTTCATAGCGCCGGCACACATAGAGCGGCATCAAAAGGTGGAATTTCTCATAGGTATGGCTCGCGAAGCTGAGCGGCGCCAGGCAGGCGACCTTCGTCGTGATCCCCAGTTCCTCATGCAGCTCACGCACCAGTGATTCCTCGGGCGTCTCGCCCGGCTCGACCTTGCCGCCGGGGAACTCCCAAAGTCCGGCAAGTGATTTTCCCTCGGGGCGTTGCGCCAGCAGGATGCGTCCGTCCGAATCGATCAGGGCGCAAGCGGCAACAAGAAGGATGCTTCGGGCGGGCGTGGCGTCACTCATCGCGACGGCTCCTGCCGCCAATAGGAATAGCGATAGGCCTCATGGAAGCCGAGCCGCTCATAAAGCCCCAAAGCCGGAGAGTTCGTCGCTTTCACCTGCAACCAGGCCGAACGGGCGCTGCGCATTCTGGCCCAGCGCAAGGCGGAGGTCAGGATTTCCATCCCCAATCCCTCGCGGCGGCGCTCCCTGGCAACGGAAAGCGACATGATGCCGGCAAGGTCATTGTCTTGAACGCAAAGGACCGTTGCGAGTGGCCCCGTCTGCGTGTCCTCGATCATGAAGAGGCCTGACGGCGGCTTGATCGCGTTGATGATCTCTGCGAGCGCCGGCTTCAGCTTGGACGAGACGCCGTCGGTTGCCAGATTGGCATCCACGAAGCGGCCGATGTCATGGGTCGGCAAGTGATCGAGCGTATCAGGCAGCTCCGCATGGGCAAGATCGCAGGTCATCACGATCGTCTCGTCGAAGGATGACCATTGCTGCGCCCGAATAAGGTCGATCAGCACCGGTGAGGCCAGCGGTGTCTGACGAAGGACAGCCGGGCGGCCATAGGCTTCGAACTTGCGACTTGCCTTCGCCAGCCGAATTTCGACATCGCGGTGATCCGAAGGATCGAGCGGCACGATGGAGTTCAGCCGGTTGGACGGATGTCCCGCGGTCAGCCGCACCTGCCAGCTGCCGTCATACTGTACGGACGAGGCCGGCCAGGCGCGGAAACCGACGGCCTCCAGCCTGCGCACGAGCGGCAGATTTGGCTTCTTGGATAAAGTTTCAGTCAATGAAAGATCAGCTCCGGTAGTCACCGTTGATGGCGACATACTCCTTTGTAAGGTCGCACGTCCAGACCGTAGCGGTGCCGTTTCCGAGACCGATGTCGACCTTCACAGGAATATCCTGCTTTCTCATCACATTGGTTGCGGCTTCCTCGGAATAACCGGCGTCACGCTCGCCATTGACGGCGACACGCACATCGCCGAACCAAATCGCCAGCCGGTCGCGGTCTGCCATCTCACCCGACTTACCGACGGCCATGACAATACGGCCCCAGTTGGCGTCTTCGCCAGCAGCAGCGGTCTTGACCAGCGGCGAATTGGCGATCGACAACGCGATCCTCTTCGCAGCCGCATCGCTTTCGGCACCGGTCACGGTGATCTCCAGCATCTTCGTGGCACCCTCGCCGTCGCGCACGACCTGCAGCGCAAGATCCTTGAGAAGATCATTGAGCGCAGCGCGGAATGAGGCCAGGCGCGCATCATCGGCCTTCTCGACACGAACTTGACCATCTTCGGCAGCCGCGCCGGTAGCAAACAGCATCAGCGTGTCGGAGGTCGAGGTGTCGCTGTCGACCGTCATTGAATTGAACGTCGGATCAACACCCGCAGACAGGAGCGCCTGCAGGGCGGCGGGAGCGATATCGGCATCGGTTACCACGAAGGAAAGCATGGTCGCCATATCGGGAGCAATCATGCCGGCACCCTTGGCAATGCCGTTGATCGCCACCTTCACGCCGCCGATCTCCGCGCTGCGGGTGGCGACCTTCGGATAGGTGTCGGTGGTCATGATCGCCTTGGCGGCCTCGAACCAGAAGTCGCCGGTTGCATCCGCGTGCATCTGGTCGAGAACGCCAGAGAACTTCGTCGCGTCCAGCGGTTCGCCGATGACGCCGGTGGACGCGAGGTAAACCTCGCTCTCACCGCAACCAACGGCAGCCGCTGCCGACTTTGCCGTCAAGGCAGTCGCCTCACGCCCCTTCAGGCCCGTAAAGGCATTCGCATTACCGGAATTGACGACGACGGCGCGCGCGGTGCCATGCGGCAGGTTTGCGCGGCAAAAATCGACCGGTGCAGAGGGGCACTTCGAACGCGTAAAGACGCCGGCGACCGCTGCGGGCTTGTCGAACACCATCATCAGCACGTCGGTGCGGTTCTTGTACTTGATGCCGGCCGATGCAGTGGCCATGCGCACGCCGCGCAAGGCGGGCACGGTGGCATAGGATTTCGGAGCGAGCGGAGAAACGGAACCGGACATGGCGATCGACCTGATGGCTGGAAGGATTTTCAGGGCGAAGTATAAGCCGGCTCGCCCTGCGGAAATACGACAACTGCTATAGGGAAGGGCCCGGAAGAACCGGGCCCTAAACTTTGGATCTTACTGCTGCGGCTGCGCGGCGGGCGGTTCGTCGCCCGGCTGCGGCTGCTTGTTGGCGTCGTCGTAGCCCTTGCGCAGTGCTTCGTCGGTAATGTCGACCTTGGACTTTTCCTTGGCAGCGGCGAGAAGCGCAAGATACTTGTCACGCATGACGAGTTGGCGAACCTGATCCTTGACCTGATCGAAGGCCGGCGGAGGTGCGTCCCGCTTATCCTCGACGAGGATGACGTGATAGCCGAAATCGGTCTTCACGGGCGTCTTGGTGTAGGTGCCCTTGTCAAGCGCGAAGGCGGCCACTTCGAATTCCTTGACCATGCGGCCCTTGGTGAAATAGCCGAGATCACCGCCGTCAGCCTTGTTCGGATCGGTAGACTTTTCCTTCGCCAGATCCGCGAAGTTCTTGCCGGCGTCGAGCTGCTTGATCACGTCCTTGGCCTCGTCCTCGGTCTTCACGAGGATGTGGCGTGCGTGCACTTCTTCCTGCTTCGGAAGTGCCGCGACTTCCTTGTCGTAGCGCGCCTTCACTTCAGCGTCCGTGACCGTGTCAACAACCTGCTTCTTGAAGTAGGCGTTGTGCAGTTCGCGATCGGCGAGATACTGCATGCGCTTCTTGAATTCGGCGGTCTGGTCGAGCTTCTCGGCAATCGCGTCCTGAGCCAGCAGCTTGACGTCGATGGCGGCGGACAGCGCGGCGATTTTCTTCTGGTCGTCTGGCAACTGTGCCAGCTGCGGGTCGAGATTGGCGACAGCCAGATCGAGGTCGGACTGATGAATTTCGACATTGCCAACCTTGGCAATGACGGCATCCGGCTTGTCTTCCGCGTAGACCGGCGCCTGGAACGCAACAAAGGTTGCGAACGCCATCACAGCGATTTTGTTGTAGTTCAACATCAAATAACCCTTCACAGTTACACCCACCGGCTTCAGCTTCGTGAATTCAGCCTGAAACAGCCATCAACACTGGAATGTGGCCTTTGTATATCAGCCAAATCCGTTGACATCATTCGACCCCCCTCTTATCTGTCACGCAACCTCGCGTCCAGAACAGTTTCCTGGCGTTTCGAGACGTGTGCCTGAAATTCGGCTGGGCAGCGGATTAAGAAAAGCCGGGGGATATTATTGAGAAAGGACCAGTCATATGGTCAGCTTTGGCGGTATAGCCCGCAAAATATTTGGCTCTGCCAATGATCGCCGCGTGCGGTCCTTCCAGCCGAAAGTCGCAGCCATCAACGCCATCGAAGAAAAAACGAAGGCATTGAGCGACGAACAACTGGCTGCCCAGACCGTCGAATTCCGCAAGATGCTGGCTGACGGCAAGACGCTCGATGACATCCTTGTGCCTGCGTTCGCCGTTGTTCGCGAGGCTTCGCGCCGTGTTCTCGGCATGCGACCTTTTGACGTACAGCTGATCGGCGGCATGATTCTCAATGATGGCGACATCGCTGAGATGAAGACCGGTGAAGGCAAGACGCTTGTCGCGACCCTGCCGGTTTATCTGAACGCACTTGCCGGCAAGGGCGTGCACGTCGTTACCGTAAACGACTACCTCGCCCGCCGCGACGCCGCGACCATGGGCAAGATCTACGGCTTCCTCGGCCTCACCACAGGCGTCATCGTCCACGGCCTGTCGGACGAAGAGCGTGCTGCCGCCTATAACTGCGACATCACCTACGCGACCAACAATGAACTCGGCTTCGATTATCTGCGCGATAACATGAAGTACGAGAAGAACCAGATGGTCCAGCGCGGCCACAATTTCGCGATCGTCGACGAAGTGGACTCGATCCTCGTTGACGAAGCGCGCACGCCGCTGATCATCTCCGGTCCGCTCGACGACCGCTCCGATCTCTACAACACGATCGACGCCTTCATCCCCCAGCTAACCGAGGGCGACTACGAGATTGACGAGAAGCAGCGCTCGGCCAACTTCTCCGAAGTAGGCACGGAAAAGCTGGAAAACCTGCTCCGTCAGGCCGGCCTGCTGAAGGGTGCCTCGCTCTACGACATCGAGAACGTTGCGATCGTCCACCACGTCAACAACGCCTTGAAGGCACACAAGCTGTTCCAGCGCGACAAGGACTACATCGTCCGCAATGACGAGATCGTCATCATCGACGAATTTACCGGTCGCATGATGCCCGGTCGCCGTTACTCGGAAGGCCAGCACCAGGCGCTGGAAGCCAAGGAAAAGGTGACGATCCAGCCGGAAAACCAGACGCTGGCGCAGATCACCTTCCAGAACTACTTCCGCATGTACGACAAGCTCGCTGGCATGACCGGTACGGCGCAGACGGAAGCCGAAGAATTCGGCAACATCTATGGTCTCGAGGTCGTCGAAGTGCCGACCAACCTGCCGATCAAGCGTATCGACGAGGACGACGAGGTCTACCGGACCTTCGAAGAGAAGTACAAGGCGATCATTGCCGAGATTGCGGACGCGCAGACGCGCGGCCAGCCGGTTCTCGTCGGTACCACCTCGATCGAAAAGTCGGAACTTCTCGCCGAGCTGATGCGCAAGCAGGGCTTCAAGGACTTCCAGGTTCTCAACGCCCGCTACCACGAGCAGGAAGCCTACATCGTCGCCCAGGCCGGTGTGCCTGGCGCGGTGACGATCGCCACCAACATGGCAGGCCGAGGCACCGATATTCAGCTCGGCGGCAACCTCGAAATGCGTATCGAGCGCGAACTTGGCGAGGTCGAGCCCGGTCCCGAGCGTGACGCCAAGATCGAAGCGATCCGCGAGGAGATCAAGCAGCTCAAGGAAAAGGCACTCGCCGCCGGTGGCCTCTACGTCATCGCTACCGAGCGCCACGAGAGCCGCCGCATCGACAACCAGCTGCGCGGTCGTTCCGGTCGCCAGGGCGACCCGGGCCGCTCGAAGTTCTACCTGTCGCTTCAGGACGACCTGATGCGTATCTTCGGCTCCGACCGCATGGACGGGATGCTGCAGAAGCTCGGTCTCAAGGAAGGCGAAGCCATCGTCCATCCCTGGATCAACAAGGCGCTGGAGCGTGCGCAGAAAAAGGTCGAGGCTCGTAACTTCGATATCCGCAAGAACCTTCTGAAGTACGACGACGTTCTGAACGATCAGCGCAAGGTGATCTTCGAACAGCGCCTCGAGCTGATGGAATCGGCGAACATCTCCGAGACCGTCTCCGACATGCGCCGCGAGGTCATTGAAGACCTGGTCGAAAAGCACATCCCGGAACGCGCCTATGCCGAGCAATGGGATGCCGCTGGCCTGAAGGAACGGACCGCTGCCCTGCTCAACCTCGATCTGCCGGTTGAAGACTGGGTCAAGGAGGAAGGCATCGGCGAGGACAATATCCGCGAACGCCTGACGGAAGCGTCGAACGCGGCCTTCACAGAGAAAGCTGAGCGTTTCGGCGACGACATTATGCACTATGTCGAGCGCTCGATCGTCATGCAGACGCTCGATCACCTCTGGCGCGAGCATATCGTCAACCTCGATCACCTACGCTCCGTCATCGGCTTCCGTGGCTATGCTCAGCGCGATCCGCTGCAGGAATACAAGTCGGAAGCGTTCGAGCTCTTCACCTCGCTGCTCAACAACCTGCGTGAAGCCGTCACTGCCCAGCTGATGCGCGTCGAACTCGTACAGCAGGCGCCAGCCGAGCCGGAACCGCCGTTCATGCAGGCTCATCACCTGGATCCGGATACCGGCGAAGATGATTTTGCACCGGCCTTCCAGGCTTCTGAAGTGACTGTTGCCCCGGAAAACCGCAATCCAGCCGATCCGTCGACCTGGGGTCACGTCGGCCGAAACGAGCCCTGCCCTTGCGGCTCGGGCAAGAAGTTCAAACATTGCCACGGCGCCTTCGCACAGGCCTAAGCCAGCAGCAAACGTTCTGAAAATGCCGCCTTCGGGCGGCATTTTCTTTTGTGGAAACAGCGCACCGCATTAAGCGCCGACGCACGGCTACAACCGTTTCTTAACGCTGCTCTGCCAAGACTTCGGCTAGGATTTGCCTGAAGAGTTTTGCGTGTTTGTGATGGCGGTCATTGAGACGGCGGAAAAGATGCTGCCTGCGGGTCTGCGCCCGGCGGCTAGCCGTATGCTGCGCGCACTCGCTGCCGTCATGACGGCACGGGGAGACAAGGCTGCCGCCCAGCGCATGGCGCTGACCGCCTTTTCCATTCGCATTGTCAGCGCCAGTCTCGCCTTTCTGTCGCAAATCGTATTGGCGCGCCTCATGGGCGAATACGAGTACGGAATCTTTGTATTCGTCTGGGTTCTGATCGTCCTCTTCGGCGATCTTTCCTGCCTCGGCTTCCACACCGCCATTGTCCGCTTCCTGCCGCAATACAAGGCAGCGGGCGCGTTTGAAAAGATCCGCGGGTTGACCGGCACCGCCCGCATCTTCGGCTTGCTTTCCGGCACCGCCGCCCTTGCCGCCGGCATGATCGCCCTGCACGTCTTCGGCGAGAGGATCGAGAGCTACTACGTCATGCCGATCTTCCTCGGACTGATCGCCATGCCGATGATCGCGCTCGGCGACATCCTGGAAGGCACGTCGCGCGCCAATCACTGGCCTGTCATGGCGTTGAGCCCTGCCTACATCGTCCGGCCTGTACTCATCATTCTCTTTATGTTGACTGCGATCGGGCTCGGCGCGCCGCACACTGCGATGACGGCGATGCAGGCCGCGCTCGCCGCCACCTATGTCACCACCGTTGGGCAATACGTCGCGACGCTCTTGCGGTTGCGCCGTCATTACCACGAAGGTCCGCGTCAAGTCGATTTTCTCGGTTGGCTCGGCGTCGCTTTCCCGATCTTCCTCATCGAAGGCGTCGGCTTCCTCCTGACCAATTCCGACGTTGTCGTCGTCGGCATCTTCCTCGAGCCACACGACGTCGCGATCTATTTCGCTGCCGCCAAGACGATGGCGCTCGTCCACTTCATCAATTTTTCGGTGAAGGCAGCCTCCGGCCCTCGCTTTTCAAGCCTCATCGCTGAAGGGACACGCCAGCAGCTAGCGGCGGCTGCGATCGACGCGGCCAGATGGACTTTCTGGCCCGCGCTTGCAATCGGCCTTGCCGTGGTGGCTGCCGGTCACTTGCTGCTCTCGCTCTTTGGCGGCGCCTTCACGGACGGCTACGTGTTGATGGCGATCCTGCTCGCCGGCATTCTCTCCAAAGCGTTGGTCGGACCGGCTGAAACGTTGCTGATGATGGCGGGCAAACAGAACACGTGTGTTCTGCTTTATGCCGTAGCGCTTGCAGCGAACATCGGCCTCAACCTGCTCTTCATCCCCAGACTGGGCATCGAGGGCGCTGCGATCGCCACGGCCTCGGCCATGGGCGTGGAAGCCATCCTCCTGCACTTTGCTGTCCGGCATACGCTTGGCATCGCGCTCTTCGCCTTTGCCGCGTCTCCGGCCAAAACAGACATGGAAGCCCGATAAAATGGTCCGCAATCCTCCAGCTACCGAAACGACCGACGTCACGACGAACCGCATGGTTCACGAGCTTGCGGCTCTCGATTTCGATACGCCGCACGCGGACGCGCGTGTTGAAATCGGCCGCCCGGGCCGCGAGCTCTGCCTCTACTCAGGCAAGCTCGGCTACGAACTGCAGGAAGAGCTCGACTTCCTGTCCAATCGCGCGATGGAGCCGAACGTCTTCTTCACCGGGCGTTTTCTGGCGCCCGCCATGCCCCGCCTGGACGACAGGCAGGTTAGCTTCGCCCTGTTACGGGACCAGAACGACGCACGCAGCCGAATGCGCTTCCTCATGCCGTTCTCAGTCGAAAAGCCAGGCTTCGCCGTTGGCCCCTCGATCATCCGTGTCTGGTCGAACAGTTTCGCGCCACTCGGCACGCCGCTGATCGATGCCGAGGAAGCGGGCGAGACGCTGGACAATCTCTATGACGGCCTGACCCATCAAGACCTGCGCCTGCCGCAGATCCTGGTCCTTCCGGATGTCCGGCTGAACGGCATCTTTGCCCGTATGGCAAGGGCGGTCGCCATCAGCCGCAACCTGCCGATCACCATTACCAATCCCTACCAGCGCGCCATGCTGCAAAGCGACGAAGATGCCGTCGCCTACCTTCGCAGTTCGATTTCCTCGTCACATATGCGCGAGATGCGCAGGCAGTGGCGCCTGCTCGAGGAGCAGGGCACGGTCGTCTACAGCGTCGCCCGCCAGCCGCACGAAGTCCACACGCGCTTCGAGGAGTTCCTTGCGCTCGAGGCAGGCGGCTGGAAGGGCAAGAAGCGCAGCGCGCTCGTGACCGACCGCTACCACACCGCCTTTGCCCGTGAGGCCGTTTCCAATCTCGCCGCCGTCGACGCCGTGCGTATCCACACGATCGACTTCAACGGCAAGGCAATCGCTGCCACGGTGGTTTTGATGATGGGCGGCGAGGCCTATACGTGGAAGACGGCCTATGACGAAGCTTACTCGCGCTATTCGCCGGGCAAGCTGCTGATGGGCGAGTTGACGGAATGGCACCTCGACGACGCCAACATCATGCGCTCGGACTCCTGTGCTGTCCCTAACCATCCGATCATGGACCGCTTCTGGCAGGAGCGCGAGGACATGGGAACGATGGTGATCGGGCTTGCCCAGAATGGCGACCGCGACGTGCGCCAGGTGGCCGCCCAGCTTCACATGTATAGCAGCACGAGAAATGTTGCGAAGATGCTGCGCCAAAAGATCATGTCGCTTGCACGGCGCGGCAAGTCTCCGCAATAAGGCGCAAATCCCAAGAGCCTCAGCCGGCGCTGGCCCGCTCTCTGAGCAAGCGGCGGATAACCTTGCCCGTCGTCGTAAGCGGCAGTTCTGTAACGAATTCCACCTCGCGCGGGTACTCGTGCATCGAGAGACGTAGTTTCACCCAGTCGCTGATCTCCGACGCCAGTCCATCGCTCGGCTCGAACCCCGGCGCCAGCACCACATAGGCTTTGACGATCTCGGTACGGACGGGATCCGGCTTGCCCACCGCCCCGGCCAGTTGCACTGCCGGATGCCCGATCAGACAGTCCTCGATTTCCGCCGGTCCGATGCGGTAGCCCGAGGAGGTAATGACATCGTCATCCCGCCCGAAGAACGTCACATATCCGTCGGCGTCCTGACGGCCGATGTCCCCGGTCAGCAGCCAGTCACCAACGAACTTCCGCTCGGTTGCAGCAGCGTCGTTCCAATATCCGAGGAACATCACGGGATCGGGCCGGCGGATGGCTATCTGCCCGGCTTCGCCGATGACGAGCTCTTCGCCTGCTTCGCTGACGATCGCAACGCTATGCCCGGGCACCGGCCGACCGATCGCACCGGGACGACTGACCCCGATGGCGGCATTCGACGAGAGCACGAAATTGCACTCCGTTTGACCGTAGAACTCGTTGACGGTGATCCCCAGCGTGCGCTTGACCCACTCCTGTGTTTCCGCACCGAGCGACTCGCCTGCCGAACCGATCGTGCGCAACACGAGATCGTACTTGGAACGCGGATCAGGCACCGATTTCAGCAGCCGCAAGGCTGTCGGCGGGATGAAACCATTGCGCACCTTCATCTCGGCCATGATCCGATACGCCATGTCGGCATCGAATTTCTGCGCCGGTGAGGAGACGACGGGCACGCCGAGCAGCAGGCTTGGCAGGAGAGCGTTCAGTAACCCTCCGGCCCAGGCCCAGTCTGATGGCGTCCAGACCTTGTCGCTCGGTTGCGGAAAGCCTTCGTGCGCGAACTGCATGCCGGGTATGTGTCCAGCCAAGACCTGGTGCCCGTGCAACGCGCCTTTTGGCGGGCCTGTCGTTCCCGACGTGAAGATCATCAGCGCCGGATCGTGGGGTGCTGTCTTCGCGACCTCGAAGACAGGCGGATGGCTTTCGACCAACGCTGTAAACGATCGCACGCCATGACGATCGCTGTCGACGCAGATCACTTCTGCCAGGTCGGGCAGTCGTTCGCGTATGTGGCTAATGCGGTCGAGTCCGAACCTGTTGGTGATGACGGTGGAAGCGCCGGCGGTACGCAGCCTGTATTCCAACGCCTCGACGCCGAAGAGCAAGGCCAGCGGCAGCGCGATCGCGCCCATCTTGTAGATCGCGACATGGGCAATGACAGTCTCGAAAGACTGCGGCAGAAGCAAAGCGACCCGATCGCCTCTCTTTACCCCCAAAGACATCAGAGCATTGGCAAGCGACGAAGACCGATCCGCGAGTTGCCGATAGGTCATTGAGAGGTGATTGCCGTCGGGGCTGAAATGCTCAAGGCAGACGCGATCCGGCACGCGCTCGGCCCATTCGTCGCTGACCGCGCGGCCGATATTAAAATCCCCGGGTATATCCCACGCGAAATCGCGGTAGAGGTCTTCATAGCGATCGCGCTGCGGCAGTCTCATCGGCGAAAATCCAGTCAAATGCTGCAACAGCTAACACCCGAAACTCCGCCGACGCAAGCGCGAGACCAGCGGACGCCCCTCTGGTCGGTCACAAAACTTTTATGCGAGCAACCAACACTTTCGCGCTTGCCGCGCTAGATCAAGGAGCGCGCTGGGTAGCGATCGAATGTTTGGAGCAATTTCATGGACTACGTCAACTTTGGCGGCACCGGGCTGGAAGTTTCGAAAATCTGCCTGGGCTGCATGACCTTCGGCGAGCCTGCCCGCGGTAACCATAGCTGGACGCTCGGCGAGGAAGAAAGCCGGGCGCTGATCAGGCAGGCGCTTGATCTCGGCATCAATTTTCTCGACACGGCCAATGTCTACTCGGACGGATCGTCCGAAGAGATAGTCGGCCGAGCGATCCGCGACTTTGCCAAGCGCGACGAGATCGTGCTCGCGACCAAGGTTTTCAACCGCATGCGTCCCGGTCCGAATGGCGCCGGCCTCTCACGCAAAGCGATCTTCGACGAGATCGACAACAGCCTGCGTCGGCTCGGGACCGACCATGTCGACCTTTATCAGATCCACCGTTTTGACCATACGACGCCGATCGAGGAAACGCTGGAAGCCCTGCACGACGTCGTGAAGGCCGGCAAGGCGCGCTATATCGGCGCCTCCTCCATGTATGCCTGGCAATTCGCCAAGATGCTCTACACCTCGCGTGCCAATGGCTGGACACCCTTCGTCAGCATGCAGGATCACCTGAATTTGCTTTATCGCGAGGAAGAACGCGAAATGCTCCCATTCTGCCAGGATCAGAAGATCGCGGTGATCCCCTGGAGTCCACTCGCCCGCGGCCGGCTGACGCGCGACTGGGATGAGAAGACCGCCCGCAGCGAAACAGACGAATTCGGCAAGACGCTCTACAAGCAGGCGGAAGATGCCGATCGCGCCATTATTGGTGCCGTCGGCAAGCTGGCCGAGAAACATGGTGTTTCACGTGCCCAGATCGCCACTGCCTGGATCCTGCAGAAGAGCGCGGTGACAGCACCGATCATCGGTGCATCGAAAGCCAACCACCTTACTGATGCGGTCGCGGCGCTCGCCGTCAAGCTGGCGCCGGAGGACGTTGTAGCCCTCGAAGATCCTTACGTTCCCCACCGGGTCGAAGGCTTCAAGTAAAACGATTGTTGGCAAAGCGCCGGTCGCTGGCCTCGGCCGGCAACCGGCCAATTCGGTTTGCGCATTCCTCTCAAGGATCCACCATGACGACCATTCCCTTCGAGGCCCGCCGCTTTCAATCTACCGCCGCCTACTACACGCGTTATCGCGTCCCCTATCCGGATGAACTGATCGAGCGGATCGCTGAGCGCGGCGGTCTTGCGCCCGACGAACGCCTGCTCGATCTCGGTTGCGGTCCCGGCCAGCTCGGCATCGCCTTCGCGCGACTGGCCAAGGCGACCGTCACAGGCCTCGACCCCGAGCCCGAGATGCTGGAGGTGGCCCACGCTGATGCCGCCGCTGCCGGCGTTGATGTCACCTTTGTCAAAGGCTCTTCCTATGATCTTGATTCACGCTTCGCGCCCCTGAAGATGACGGTCATGGGGCGTTCTTTCCATTGGATGGACCGACTAGCAACGCTGACTGCGCTCGATGAGATCACCGTTGCCGACGGCTGCGTGGTGTTGTTTGGCGACCGTCATATCTCCTCGACGCCGGAGTGGCGACAGGCCGTGAACCCGCTTGCCGAAGCCTTCGCACCCGAGCGCAATGCCGATCGCGAACGACGCAAGGCACCCGACTGGATAGAGCATGAAAACATCCTGCTTCGCTCACCCTTCAACGATCTGGAGCGGATCTCGGTTATCAGGGAACGCAAGCTTGGCCTTGACGATATCGTCGGCCGCGCCTTTTCCACCTCTGTGACGTCGCCACAGGCGCTCGGCGAGAGAACGGCCGCATTCGAGGCAGAACTGCGCAACAGCCTTCTCAAGCTGTCGCCGGAGGGCGCCTTCGCGGAGGTGGTGGAGATCGGCGGCCTGATCGCACGCCGAAGCTAGCGGTCAGCGCTTCTTTACCGGAGAAAGCGCATCGCGGGTGGTATAAAGAAAGCTGTCGGAGAGCTCGCGGCTCTCGACGGCGCGTGCGAGGACGACGGCGCCCATCATCGCTGAGAGGGTCGTGAAGCCCTTCGCGCGCCGCTCCTCAGCCGTCTCGCCGGGAACGATACCGGATAGAATATCGACGAGCATCGAAAGCCCGTCATTGAAGGTCTCGCGCATCGGCCCGCGGCTGCGGCTGACCTCCTGGGCAAGCGAGGCAAAGACACAGCTGCCGCCTGGATCATCGACGCTGCATCGGGACAGATAGTGATTGAGCAGCGCATCCAGAGGCTGCGCCGGTGCCGCGGCAATGATCTCGTTCCAGCGGATCTTCACCTTTTCGATCAAGGTGCGGCTGACTTCGAGCGCCAGGTCCTCCTTCGATTCGAAATGCCCGTAGAATCCGCCATGCGTCATCCCGGCCGCCTTCATGATGTCGGCGACGCCGATACCGTCGAAACCCTTTTCGCGAAACAGCACGCCTGCGACCTGCAGGATCTTCTCGCGATTTTCGGCAAATTTCTCTCGGCTGACCCGCATTCATTTCTCCGCAATTGGCAGCTTGACAATTTATATGATGTCCATCATCAATATGCAATAATTATGATGATCATCATCTAAAATCCAGATCGTACGACAACCCCAGACGGAAGCGTCATTATGGTATCGACTGCACTTGCCTCATCGCTGGCGCGACGCAACATCCACTATGGATGGATTGTTGTCGCCGCAACTTTCCTGACCATGCTGGTGACAGCCGGCGCGATGGGCGCCCCCGGCGTCCTGATCAAGCCCCTTCAGGATGAATTCGGCTGGGAGACCTCGCAGATATCGTCGGCGCTTGCCGTCCGCTTGATTCTCTTCGGTCTCATGGGGCCTTTCTCGGCCGCCTTCATGAACTATTTTGGCGTCCGCAAGGTGATCGTCTTCGCGATGATCCTGATCTCAAGCGGCTTCGTCGGCTCGCTGTTCATGACTGAGCTTTGGCAGTTGCTTCTGCTCTGGGGCGTGGTTGTCGGCCTCGGCACCGGGCTGACCGCCATGGTGCTCGCCGCCACCGTCTCGGCCCGCTGGTTCACCAGGCACCGTGGCCTCGTGGTCGGCATGCTGTCGGCGAGTTCCGCCACGGGCCAGCTGGTCTTTCTGCCAATGATGGCGCAGCTGACGGAAACCTACGGCTGGCGCGCGACGGTCTTCTTCGTCTGTGGCATGATCCTGTTTGCGGCACTCGTCGTGCTCGCCTTCATGCGCGACCGCCCCTCCGATCTCAACCTGCCGTCCTTCGGAGAGGCACAGGTGACGCCGCCGCCCGCGCGGACCGGCGGACTGCTCACCATGCTCGCCGCACCTGTTGTCGTCCTCAAGGAGGTCTCAAAGACCTCGACCTTCTGGATCCTCTTTGCCACCTTCTTCATCTGCGGACTGAGCACAAACGGCCTGATCCAGACCCATTTCGTGACGCTCTGCGGCGATTTCGGCATCCTGCCGGTGGCTGCGGCCAGCGTTCTCGCCGTAATGGGCATCTTCGATTTCTTTGGCACGATCGGCTCTGGCTGGCTGTCCGACCGTTTCGACAATCGCTGGCTGCTTTTCTGGTATTACGGGCTGCGCGGACTGTCGCTGCTATTCCTGCCATTCAGCGATTTCACCTTCTACGGCCTGTCGATCTTCGCCGTCTTCTACGGCCTCGACTGGATCGCCACCGTTCCACCGACAGTGAAGATCGCCGCCGACCGCTTCGGCCGCGAAAAAGCTGGCATCGTCTTCGGCTGGGTCTTCACCGGCCATCAGCTGGGTGCCGCCACCGCCGCCTATGGCGCCGGCCTGTCGCGAACAGAACTGCAGAGCTATCTACCCGCCTTCTTCATTGCCGGCGCCTTCTGCCTGCTCGCCTCGGTCCTCGCGATCACGCTGAAGAAGTCGGGCCTTCACGCACCCGCTGCCGCCGGCGCACACTGACACGGTTTCCGGCCTGAGACGGCGGGCCGGAAACTCCAATAAATCAAGCCGAGAACTTCGCCCGCCGTCTTGCGCGCGCGGGCGAACGCATGCTAGACAGCCGCCTCGTCGGTATCCGTTGCCCCATTGGCGGAATTGGTAGACGCGCTCGACTCAAAATCGAGTTTCGAAAGAAGTGCTGGTTCGACCCCGGCATGGGGCACCACCGACAATCCCACTGCTGCTGCCAGACATCACCACCGGACAGTTTCTCTCGGGTGTTTTTTTGTCAGGCCTGGTCGACGCGTTTCCAGCACGATCGCTCAATGCGGCGCGCCAATAGCAACCACTCGGCGCCGATTGCGCCTAAGCGGTGCTCAAGCACGGCCGCAAGCAGGATCTTCAGTGAAAGCTTCCTGCGAAAACGACGCCCAGTGAGATAAAGATCATTGCCCCAACGATGACGGCAAGCTTGCTGATTGCGCCGGGGACGTGGACCCCTGCCGCATCGACCTTACATGCGAGATAGAGGGGGAATGCGACGAAGAAGATCGAGATCCACTTCGGGCGCATCATCGTCGCATCGACAGCCAGCATGATGACGAAGACCAGAAACATGCTGACGACAAGCATCCGGCCGATCACCCGCGTCCATTCGCTGCTCGCAGCGAAAATGGTGCGGAGATGCCCGCGATAGACAACGGCGAGAATAGCGATCGTCAATGCACAGCATTTGACAATTGATTCCACCAGCTCCAAGGCGGCGATGAGCTGCAGAGGCATCCCGTGGCTCGATGCTGCCCGCATCTTTGTCACCGTGTCACCGGTTGCCGCATCGAGATGGGTTACCGCCCAATAAACGTGCGGGGCAACAACAGCGAGACCAACCGCAATGGTCGCGGCCAGCCGCCAGTTGAGAACCAATCGGCGCAGGCTGGGTTCAAGCAGGAGCGCAACTACGGTCGCCACGGGGATGATCGCAAAGTTGTACTTTGCCAGAAATCCCAGGCCGGCCGCCGCGCCGAGAAGCGCGTAGTTGCCAGCCGACGGGCGCTCGGCCACTAACGTCAGCACGTAGAGGAACAGCGCAACAGCAGCGAAGGCGCCAATGCTGTGGGTCAAATCCCGCTGCGACAGCAGAAAGACCGCCGGCAGGCTCAGGAAGCCGAGAATGGAAATCCAGGCAGTGTCACGCTCTCCCACCACTTTGCGAGCAGCCAAGCCAAGAAACAGGCAGCTCATCAGCAACGTCGCATTCTTCATGAATGCCAGCGTATCGACTGACACGCCGAAGACCTTGGCGAAACAGTAGAACACCCAGTTGTAGAGAGGCGGCTGGTCGCCATAACCGAATTGCAACGCATGCGAGAGTGCGACTTGTTCCGCCTCGTCGGAGGCGAGATCGCCGCCGCGCAGCAGCCGAAGGACGAAGCTCGCGGTAAAATACGTTGCCAGCAGAAGGACGGGAAGGAGTGTGCTTAGCCGCGTCGAACGGCGAGGGGAAACATATGAACCACTAGTAGTATCCGTCAAATTTCGGCCCCATCTCCGCTCGCCTGGACAATGCTCTGTGGCGGAAACATGCAATTCCTCTGATAAACCGCACAACAGTTCACCTGTAACTTCGGGGACTTACCAGCGCCGTTCCTGCGGGGGGTGTTGCTCCAACGCAACGCTTGCCGAGCCGACCCGGTGGCAGCATTGCCGCCGCAATCTGTCTCTACCCACCATTTGGTTGGAGGTTGCAAATCAACTGTTTAACTTTTGAGGCGTTTCCGCCAAACTGCGGCCGCCCAAAAAGGAAAGCGCGCGCGTGCATCAGGAAGTATCGCTTATTGCCACAATTGCCGTGAGTTTCGTCTGTGCGGCGATCCTCGGTTACATCGCCGACCGACTGCGTCTGCCGCCACTGGTCGGCTATCTTCTCGCCGGCATTGCCATGGGGCCGATGACGCCTGGCTTCGTCGCCGATACCGAGCTTGCAAGTCAGTTGGCCGAAATGGGCGTCATCCTGTTGATGTTTGGCGTTGGTCTGCATTTTTCCACCGCCGATCTGCTCGCCGTGCGTGGCATCGCTGTCCCGGGCGCGCTCGCGAGGATCGCCATCGTCACGCTGATCGGTATTGGACTCGCCAACTGGTGGGGCTGGGGCCTTGGAGCCGGAATTGTATTCGGCCTCAGCCTGTCTGTGGCGAGTACGGTCGTGCTGCTGAAGGCCCTGGAAGAGCGTAACCTGCTGAATTCGGCCAGCGGCAGGGTGGCTGTCGGCTGGCTGATCGTCGAAGACCTGGCCATGGTTCTGGCGCTGGTGCTGCTGCCTGCCCTTGCCGGATTGCTCGGGGGCCATGCCGCCGATGGCGCCGGGGCCGGACTGCCGCTTCCCATGACGATTGCGTTGACGCTGCTGAAAGTCGGCGCCTTTGCCGTCATGGCAATCTTTCTCGGACCAAAGATCGTGCCCTGGCTCCTGACGCTGGTCGCCCGAACCGGCTCACGAGAACTCTTCACCTTGACGGTACTCGCGATAGCGCTGGGTATCGCATTCGGCTCGGCGGCAATCTTCGGCGTGTCGTTCGCGCTTGGCGCCTTTTTCGCCGGCGTGGTGATGAGCGAATCCAACCTCAGCCATCGGGCCGCCGCCGATTCGCTACCGCTTCAGAACGCCTTTTCCGTGCTGTTCTTCGTTTCCGTGGGGATGCTGTTCGACCCGTCGATCCTGGTGCGCCAGCCGATGGCGGTGATCAGTGCACTGGCTTTGATCATCGTCGGCAAGGCTATCATCTCTTTCCTGATCGTCGTCCTGCTTCGCTATCCGATCGGAATGGCACTGACGGTATCGGGCGGCCTCGCGCAAATCGGCGAATTCTCGTTCATTCTCGCCAGTCTCGGCGTTTCGCTTGGACTGCTACCGACTGACGGCAAAGATATCATCCTCGGATCGGCGATTATCTCGATCATCCTGAATCCGCTTGTCTGTGCTGGCGCCGAAGTGCTGCACACCCGGGTGCACACAAGGTGGCCGGTCCTCAGCAATCACTTTGGCCGCCGCCGGCACGAGGCACTCGGCCGAGAACTTGAAAAGATCCGGGCGATCAACGAAGCACGCGAACATCAGCATCAGCTCGAGATGCAGGAGCTTATCGAGACCTTCCCGTTGTTCGCCAAGGTGGACGAGGACTCGCAGGAGGAGTTGCTGCTGCTTTTCCGTCCGAAGTCGGCGCTTCCTGGCGAACGCGTGATCCGAAAGGGCGATCGTGGCGATGGCCTGTACTTCCTGTCTTCAGGTGCGGTCGAGGTGCAACTCCCGGACGGCCCGATCCCGCTCGAGCCAGGGGCGTTTTTCGGAGAGATGGCGCTTCTCAGCGGTGGACGTCGCACGGCGGATGTCGTCGCCGTCGACTTCTGCCAGTTCCTTGTGCTCGAACGGCGCGACTTCAACATGTTCACCGCAAAGCACCCCATCCTGCGTCAGGCCGTCAGCGAAATGGCGCGGGAACGCACCGAAATGAATGTGATGCGGCAACAACGCAGTCAGCCCTCCAGCGTCGCATCGTGACGCATCCGGCGCCGAGTGCGATCACGAAGATTTTTTGGCACGTCACCCTACGAACGACACAGCGCCCATTTACAGCCGCATCGGCGCCTCATAAAGCTCATGCGCCCGAAGCGAAAGGATTGGAATGCTCCGCAGACTCTACGACTGGACCATGTCTCTCGCCGCCCGGAAATCGGCCGAAGTCTGGCTTGCCGTTATCGCCTTCGTTGAAAGTTCCGTCTTTCTCGTTCCCGCCGATGTTCTCTTCCTGCCGATGGCGCTTGCAAAGCCCGAGCGCGCCTATCGCTATGCGTTAGTCGCGACCGTTGCCTCGGTGCTCGGCGGCATCGCAGGCTGGGCGCTGGGCTATTATGCCTACGATGCAATCGCTCGCCCTGTTCTGGAGTTCTACGGCAAGCTCGACGCCTTCGAGCAGCTGAGGCTCTATATTCATGACGAGTGGGAAATTCTCCTGCTCCTGCTCGTAACCTCCGGCTTGGCGCATCTGCCGCCGATCAAGGTGGTGACGATTCTTGCCGGCGTCATTCACATGAATCTCGGCTTCTTCATCATCTCGGCGATCGTTGCACGCGGTGCACGCTTCCTGTTCCTGGCGTGGTTGCTGCGCCGTTACGGCGAGCCGATCCGCCATTTCATCGAAAAGCGTCTTGGGCAGGTTGCGGGTGTTGTTGCCGCCGTCGCCATTGCGCTTGGGATTGCCTATAAACTACTTGCCCACTGAGCCATTTCCGCGGAGTCCTACATGCCTGCCTCGTTTTCCCTTGCACGCCCAGTCATCGGCTATTCGCTGGCACTCGCGCTCGGCATGGCGGTGGTAGTCGGCACCGCGCTCGGCTTCCAGTATATCGGCGGCTATATTCCCTGCGCCCTTTGCCTGCTGCAGCGCCAGCCCTACTACTACGGCATTCCGATCGCGATCCTCGGCGCAATCGCCTCCGCGGTTGGCCTTCCGAGCTGGATCGGCCGTGCGTTCCTGCTCGCCGCCGGTATTCTTATGATCGTCGGAGCCGGCATGGGCGTTTACCATGCCGGTGTCGAGTGGCAGTACTGGCAAGGGCCGGCGACCTGCTCGACCACGGCAGGCAGCATGACGCAGAACGCCGGTGACCTGTTGGGCGAACTGAACAGCATCAAGGGTCCGTCCTGCACCGACGCGGCGCTGCGCGTCCTCGGCCTGTCCTTCGCCGGTTGGAACGTGATCGCGAGCCTGGTCCTGGCCGCCTTCGCCTTCATCGGCGTCCGCAAGACGGCTTGAGCCTTTCCGATTCGAGACTGATCAGGGCTGCAGTTCGCTATCCCAGTACAGATAGTCGAGCCAGCTGTCGTGCAGGTAGTTCGGCGGGAAAAGCCGGCCGTTGTTGTGCAGATCCTGCACCGTAGGCTGGTACGGCTTCTGATTCGGGAACATGCCAGCCTGCTTCGGCAGCTTGCTGCCTTTTCTGAGGTTACAGGGAGAGCAGGCCGCAACGACGTTCTGCCAGGTCGTCTCCCCGCCATGGGCGCGCGGAATGACGTGATCGAACGTCAGGTCGTCATGTTCGCCGCAATACTGACATTCGAACTTGTCGCGCAGGAACACGTTGAAGCGGGTGAACGCCGGATTGCGGGAAGGCTGGACGTAGGTCTTGAGGCAGACGACGCTCGGGAGCCGCATCGAAAAGCTCGGCGAGGACACCGAATGTTCGTATTCTGCAATGATATTCACACGGTCGAGAAATACCGCCTTGATCGCGTCCTGCCAGGACCACAGCGACAAGGGGTAATAACTCAGGGGCCTGTAGTCAGCGTTCAGGACGAGCGCCGGCAGGGCCTGTGGGGAGACTGCAATCGTCAAGGGACTCTCCTGATCGATTCGGCATCTGCCCTCTTATATTAGGCCGGTTGTGACGGCATTGTGAAGTCTAATAAATTCAGGCATCAATCCTGTTGTTCAAGCACTGCAGTTCAGTCGATCGGCAATATGCCGCGACCGAGCTTGACGGCGTAATAGGCCCAGAAAAGCCTTGCCGCGACTGAACGCCATGGCGACCATGCACGAGCCAGCGAGGCCAGCTCGCGGGGCGGTGGGCGAACCCCGAGACCGAATGCCGCAGCCACGGCGTTCTGCAAAGCGACGTCACCGGACGGAAATACGTCCGCGTGGCCGCCGCAAAACATCAGATAAACCTCGGCGGTCCAGGGACCGACGCCCTTGAGAGCCGTCAGCTCTGCCAGCGCCACCTCGGGCGGCAACGCAGAGAGCGCCAGGAGATCGAGGCGACCGGAAGCCACCGCCTCGGCAATGCGCGCAAGCGTTTCGGCCTTGGCGCGCGAAAGGCCGAACTCCCGCCATGCGTCGGGATGAAGTAGCACATAGTTGTCGGCGGTCAGCAAGCCTTCGGCTGGCTGCATCCGCTTCCAGATCGCTTCGGCGCTGGCGCGCGACACCATTTGCGAGACGATGATGTGCGCAAGCCCCTCAAAACCGGGCTCACGCAGCCGCAACGGCAGCGGCCCGGCCTCGACCGCAATGGTAAAAAGCCGCGGGTCGAGGCGAAGCAGGCTCTCCAGCCCTTCCCTCACATCGTCGTCACTGCGAATGATCAGCACGCTTCCTCGCGATCCCACCGAATCCGTGGCAGAAGAAAGCATGACCGCGATTCCCCGTCAAAAGCCTGTCTTTCGTTTTGCGCCAAGCCCCAATGGCCCACTACATCTTGGCCACGCCCTGTCGGCCTTTCTCAACCAGGACATGGCGGCATTGTCGGATGGACGTTTCCTGCTGCGCATAGAAGACATCGACCTGACGCGCTGTACACCCGAATTGGAAGCCGGCATCTACGCCGATCTTGAATGGCTCGGTATCGACTGGGAACGCCCGGTGCGGCGTCAGTCGGAGCATTTTGTAGAATACCAGACGGCACTCGACAACCTGATCGGGCGCGGCCTCGCATACCCATCGTTCATGACGCGAGGCGAAATCAAGGCGCGGGTTTCTCTCACCGAAGCCGCCGGCAACCCCTGGCCGCGTGATCCCGACGGCTCGCCGCTCTATCCACCCGACGATCGTGACCGCTCCGCGCTCGACCGTCAGCAACTGCTCGCATCTGGCACGAAGCACGCCTGGCGTCTCGATATGGCGAAGGCCTTGACGGCTGCGGGCAGCGCCATTTCCTGGGAGGAGACAGGAGACGGCGACCGTGGCCGGATCGCTGCAGATCCTGGTGCCTGGGGGGACGTCGTCCTATCGCGGTCGGATGCGCCGTCGAGCTACCATCTCTCGGTGGTTCTTGACGACGCCCTGCAAGAGGTCACCCACGTGGTCCGCGGGCTCGATCTCTTTCATTCGACCTCGGTGCACCGGCTGCTGCAAAATCTGCTCGGCCTGCCGGTGCCAATCTATCATCATCATCGGCTGATCGCCGATGAAGACGGACGCAAGCTTTCGAAAAGCCGAAGCGATACGGGGCTTGCCGAGCTTCGCGAGCGCGGCCTGTCACCCGCCGATATCCGCCGCCTTGTGGGGCTTTGAGGTCTTGCCCTGCCCACCGCCCAAAAAATTGCTCTTGAAGATCGCACGTACTCGAAACTTCAGGAGCGCGGCATTGAGCTCTGCACCGATGATGAAGATGACGCCGACCATATAAAGAAAGATCAAAACGATCATCACCGATGCCAGGCCGGCGTAGGTCGCGGTATAATTCGCGAAGGTCGCCAGGTAGTAGGCGAAGATCAACGCTCCCGCCAACCAGAGCAGGAGCGTCACCAGGACTCCCGGCACGACGTCGAACACGCGCCGACGCCCCGCGGGCAGCCACAGATGCACGACGAAGAGGCCGACGGTCAGCATGAACAACGTACCGTAGACACGCCAGCTGAAGACAACCTCCAGCGTATCGGCAAAGAGCGGGAACCACTGGCGCGCATAATCGAGAGCCAGCGGCACGGCGACAAGCAGGATGCTGACGGCGGCAAAGATGATGACCGCGATAACGACATAGCCAAGGCTTGCAAGGCGCGTGAGATACCATGGCCGCGTTTCCTGGACGCGGTAGGCGCGGTTGAGCGAGATTCGCAGGGCCTCGACGCCGTTCGAGGCGAAGTAGGCGGCCGCCAGCACGGACACCGTGAGCAGGCCGCCGCGCGGTACCGTCAGAACCTGAATCACCTGATCGACGAGCGGTTTTGCGATCGCCTCGGGCCAGGTATCGAAGATCAGATGTATCGCCCTATCGGAAAACTGGTCGGCCCCCAGGAAGGTCGCCAATGTCGTCCCAAAAATGAGGAAGGGAAATACCGCCAGAAGCGTGGACAATGCGACATGGCTCGCCATCGCGAAGCCGTCGTCCTCTATAAGGTGGCAGATAGCATCGTAGACCACATCATAGAAGATGCGCATTATCTTCGGCATTGCGTCTCCCGGCTTTCGTCGTTGTATCGCCCGTTCGAATATGGGAAACCACTCCCATTTTGTACAGGAATCATTCCATGTCGGATCAGCGCACTATCATCGTGACAGGATGCTCTTCCGGCATCGGCGCACACTGCGCCCGCGCGCTGAAAGCTGATGGCTGGCGGGTCTTCGCGACCGTACGCAAGTTTGATGACTTGGCATCGCTCGAAGCCGACGGCATCGAAGCGCTCCGTATGGACTATACCCGCCCTGATACGATCTCGGATCTTGTGCGCGATGTGGTGGCGCTAACTGGCGGACGCATCGACGCGCTGTTCAACAACGGCGCCTATGGTCAGCCCGGCGCCGTCGAAGACCTTCCGACCGACGCCCTGCGCGCTCAGTTCGAAACGAACGTCTTCGGTTGGCATGAATTGACCCGCCAGGTGGTGCCGCTGATGCGCAAGCGCGGCCAGGGTCGGATCGTGCAATGCTCATCGATCCTCGGCGTCGTGCCGTATCGCTTCCGCGGTGCCTACACCGCCTCCAAGTTCGCGCTCGAAGGCCTCAGCATCAGCCTTCGCATGGAGCTGCAGGGCACCGGCATTCATGTGAGCCTGATCGAACCCGGGCCGATTGCCTCCCGCTTCACGGCAAACGCACTCGCAAAAATCAACGAGCACATCGACGTCAAGAACTCGGTGCATGCGGCAGATTACCGCCGTCAGCTTGCACGCCTTGACGGCTCGGGTAGTCCTAATCGACATAAGCTCGGTCCGGACGCCGTTTATGCCGTGCTGAAGCACGCATTGAACTCCAGCAATCCGAAACCACATTACCCCGTAACCACGCCGGCGAAGCAGGGCATGGTGCTGAAGAGGCTGCTGCCCGCTGACCTCTTCTACCGCCTGATGCGCTGGGTGGACTGATCAAGAAAGCCAGAGCCAGCATGTCCACGGTCACCTATATCCTCGCGATCATCGTCATGGGCATCGTCGCCCTCGTGTTGATTCGCGGGCTCTTCAACATGATGAAGGGCGGCAATCCGAATCTTTCTAACAAGCTGATGCAGCTGCGCGTGCTGCTGCAGGCAATCGCCGTGCTCCTGATCATGCTGACGCTCTGGCTGACCGGTGGCGGCCGCCCTAGCTAAGGCGGGGAAGAGAGAGGGGAGAGGCATGGTAAGGCTCAATAAGATCTACACCAAGACCGGCGATGACGGCACGACGGCGCTTGTTTCCGGGCCGCGTCGCCTGAAATACGATCTACGTGTCGAAGCCTACGGGACGATCGATGAAGCCAACTCCGCGATCGGCGTCGCGCGCCTGCATATGCAGGGCATGCCGGTCCTGGAGCGGATGCTGATGTTGATCCAGAACGACCTCTTCGACCTCGGCGCGGACCTTGCGACGCCCGACGATGGCAAGCCGCCGGCGCACGAGCCGCTGCGCATCGTCGATAGCCAGGTCGCACGCATCGAGAGTGACATCGATGAGTTGAACGCGGACCTGCAGCCTCTGAAGTCTTTCGTGCTGCCGGGTGGTCACTCGGCCGCGGCACACCTTCATCTCGCCCGCACGATCGCACGCCGGGCCGAGCGGCTGATGGTCGAGCTCGCCCGCGCCGACGGCGAAGTCGTCAGTGAAGCGGCATTGAAATACGTCAACCGCGTTTCCGACTTCCTGTTCGTCGCCGCCCGCCATGCCAATGACCGCGGGCACGCGGATGTGCTTTGGGTTCCGGGGAAAAACAGGTAGGTTCCTCGCCGACCATGTGACGCGAACGCCGGGGGCAGGCTTCATGTTCATACCACTGCACGATGCCAATACGCTGAAGCATATCAAGGTCCAATGGGTGACGATGGCGCTGATCGCGGTGGACTTCGCGATTTGGCTATTCACCGGGGTTGTCGCCAGCCAGTCTGTGTCGCAGGCGACGATTGTCGGCCTGGGTTACATTCCTGCGGTATCCTTTCATCACGCAACGCTGGCGCCGGCGCTGGCCCTCATCCCCGAACCACTGACCTACATTACCTACTCCTTCGTGCATTCCGGTTTCTGGCACCTCGCGCCAAACATGCTCTTCCTTTGGGTCTTCGGCGATAATGTCGAAGACGCGATGGGGCATTTCCGTTTTCTTATCTTTTATCTGCTTTGCGCGGCTGCCGGCGCTCTCGTCCATGGGCTCGTGGGCCCGACATCGGAAGCGCCGCTTGTAGGCGCCTCAGGCGCGATCTCCGGCGTGGTCACCGCCTACGTCGTCTTGCATCCCCGCGTGAAAGTCTGGGTATTGGTGCTGATGCGCGTGCCGCTGCCGTTGCCGGCCTTCGTCCCGCTGCTTTTGTGGATCGGCCAGCAGTTCGTCATGCTGGTGCTGGAGCCAAACGGCGGCATTTCCTGGGGCGCGCATGTCGGCGGGATCGTCGCCGGTGGCGTTCTGGTTCTCGTCATGCGCCGCCGCGGCGTTCCGCTTTTCGATCGCGAAGTCGTCATGCCGAGGGCCGTCAGGGACCGGCCGACGCCCAACCCGGCAATGGTCGCGGTACCTGGCCAACCGCTACGTCCGCGGCTGCCCTGGGATAAGCCCTGACCCCATTATTGACGTGAACGTAAAGGTAATATACTCACGGGATCAATTTGCCATTCTGCGGCATGTGAGCGTTGTGTTTGGAGGAAAAACGCGTATCCATGTCGCCATTCGACAATCGGAGCAGCGCCGAAACGCGCATTTTCTTGGCGAAAGAGTTGAAGGAAGGACCCCATGAAAATTCTCGTCCCCGTGAAGCGGGTGGTTGATTACAACGTGAAGATCCGCGTGAAGCCGGATGGCACAGGCGTCGAGCTCGCGAATGTGAAGATGTCGATGAACCCGTTCGACGAGATCTCGGTGGAGGAGGCGCTGCGGCTAAAGGAAGCCGGCAAGGCCGAGGAAGTCGTTGTCGTGTCGATCGGTCCTGCCAAGTCTGAAGAGACACTGCGCACCGCACTCGCCATGGGCGCGGACCGGGCGATCCTGGTCGAGACCGACGATGCCGTCGAGCCACTCGCCGTTGCCAAAATTCTCAAGGGCGTCGTCGACGCTGAAGAGCCGGGTCTCATCATCGTTGGCAAGCAGGCGATCGATGACGATTCCAACCAGACCGGCCAGATGCTGGCGGCGCTGCTCGGCACCGCGCAGGCAACCTTCGCCTCGAAGATCGAAATCGGTGATGGCAAGGCAACCGTGACGCGCGAAGTCGACGGCGGCCTGCAGACCATCGACGTCAAGCTCCCGGCCGTCGTCACATCAGATCTGCGCTTGAACGAGCCGCGCTATGCCTCGCTGCCGAACATCATGAAGGCGAAGAAGAAGCCGCTCGACAAGAAGAGCCCCGCCGATTTCGGCGTCTCCACAGCGCCGCGCCTGAAGGTCTTGAAGACCGAAGAGCCGTCCGGCCGCAAGGCGGGCGTCAAGGTCAAGTCGGTCGCCGAGCTGGTCGAAAAGCTGAAGACCGAAGCCGGCGTCCTCTAGGGTTCGAGAAAGGGAGATTATATCCATGGCCATTCTTCTTCTGGCTGACCACGACGGCAGCCACCTTTCCGACCAGACCGCCAAGACGCTGACGGCGGCATCGAAGATCGGCGGCGACGTCACCATCCTCGTCGCGGGTGCCGGCGCCAAGGCCGCCGCCGAACAAGCTGCCAAGCTGTCGGGTGTTTCCAAGGTGCTGGTTGCGGAGGACGCAGTCCTTGCCAACAACCTCGCCGAACCCCTGGCGGCCCTGATCGTTTCGCTCGCGGCAAGCTATGACACGCTCATCGCCGCCGCCACCTCGACCGGCAAGAACGTCATGCCGCGCGTTGCCGCCCTGCTCGACGTCGCCCAGGTCTCGGAGATCATTGAAGTGGTCTCTGCCGACACCTTCAAGCGGCCGATCTATGCTGGCAACGCCATCCAGACGGTACAGGCGACCGACGCCAAGAAGGTCATCACCGTGCGCACTGCCTCCTTCGCCGCCGCTGCCGAAGGCGGTTCCGCCGCGGTTGAGACCGTCGCGGCTGCTGCCAATCCCGGTCTGTCGACCTTCGTCAAGGACGCACTGTCGGCCTCCGACCGTCCGGAACTGACCTCGGCGAAGATCATCATCTCGGGTGGCCGGGCGCTGGGCTCGGCCGAGAAGTTCAAGGAAGTCATCCTGCCGGTCGCCGATAAGCTCGGGGCCGCCGTCGGCGCCTCGCGCGCCGCCGTCGATGCCGGCTACGCCCCGAACGACTGGCAGGTCGGGCAGACCGGCAAGGTCGTGGCACCTGACCTTTACATCGCCTGCGGCATCTCCGGTGCCATCCAGCATCTCGCCGGCATGAAGGATTCGAAGGTCATCGTCGCCATCAACAAGGACGAAGAGGCGCCAATCTTCCAGGTCGCCGACTACGGCCTCGTCGCTGATCTGTTCGATGCCCTGCCGGAACTGCAGAAGGCCCTGTGAAACGAGCAGATGCCTTCATTTCGCACTTGCGAATGACTGGAAAATTATCTTTTTAAGGGCTACTACTTCTGCCGGGCGATCATTCGTCCGGCAGTTTTGCTAGAAAAATGCGGCGGCGCGGCGGCGCATGCCGAGCGGGGGTTTGGAGATGAATGCGGTGTTGAAAACGGTTGGTATCATCGGCGCGGGCCAGATGGGTTGCGGCATTGCACAGGTTTCGGCAACGGCCGGCTACAAGGTCCAAATCTACGATCTCTCCGACGAACGCGTCCAGCACGGTCTCGCCACCATCAATGGCAACCTCGCCCGCCACGTAACGAGTGGCAAGATGACGGACGACGAGCGCTCCGCCACGCTTTCCCTGATTTCAGGCTCCTCCGACCTCAACGATCTCGCCGCCTGCGATCTGGTGATCGAAGCGGCGACCGAGGACGAAAGCGTCAAGCGCAAGATCTATGCTCAGGTCTGTCCGGTCCTGAAGCCGGAAGCGATCCTTGCCACCAACACATCCTCGCTCTCGATCACCCGGCTTGCCTCAACCACCGATCGGCCCGAACACTTCATGGGCATCCATTTCATGAATCCGGTTCCGGTCATGAAACTCGTGGAGCTGGTTCGCGGCATCGCGACCGACGAGGTGACCTTCGCGACAGCCAAGGAATTCGTCGCATCGCTGGAAAAGACCGTGACGGTCGCCGAGGATTTCCCGGCTTTCATCGTCAACCGGATCCTGCTGCCGATGATCAACGAGGCGATCTACACGCTCTATGAAGGCGTTGGCACCGTCGATGCGATCGACACCGCAATGAAGCTCGGCGCCAACCACCCGATGGGACCGCTGCAGCTCGCCGATTTCATTGGTCTCGACACCTGCCTGTCGATCATGCAGGTGCTGCACGACGGCCTCGCCGACTCCAAATACCGCCCCTGCCCGCTACTGGTGAAGTATGTCGAGGCCGGCTGGCTCGGCCGTAAATCCGGCCGCGGCTTTTACGACTATCGCGGCGAAACGCCGATCCCGACGCGCTAAGGTTTGGCGGCGGCCAGAGCAGCGGGAATCCCCTGCTCCACTACCAACGCCGTGAGTGCTCGCTCGACGCGAATTCGGATTTCCGCGTTTTGACCGGCTCGTGCATCAAAGCAGGCGGCGCCAATCGTTAAGTTCCGCCTTCCTTTTGCTTTTCTTGCCGCCCGAGCGGTTGATTCCGCTCAACGCTGGTTTGAGAGCTACTCCTTGATGTCAGGCTCGACGAGCTTCGCCAAGTTGCGAAGCGATTCCTGCCAGCCAAGATAACATGCCTCCGGAGGGATCACGTCTGGCACGCCCGCCTGGACGACATCGAGCTCTGTGCCGACCGAGACTTTTCGAAATGTCACGGTGACTTCCATTTCGCCGGGCAAGTTGGGATCATCGAATTTATCCGTGTAGCGAAGCTTCTCGCCCGGTACCAGTTCGAGATAACTGCCCCCGAAAGAATGGCTGTCGCCGGTCGTGAAATTCCGGAAGGACATCCTGTGTGTTCCGCCGACGGTCGGCTCAAAATGGTGGACCGTGCAGGTAAACCCATTGGGTGGAAGCCATTTGGCCAGCGCGTCCGGCTCCACGAATGCGCGATAGACTTTCTCGGGACTGGCCCCCAGGACGCGATGAAGACGTATCGTATTGGGCATGACGTTCCTCCTTTGGATTGAACTCTGAGAACGCGCATAGGACGAACCTGCTACGGTCAATCCGACAACGGGATTGAATATTTGGCACCAGCCTGGCTCGGTCCATTCAGCAGCGCCGAGCAATGCATGCCATATCTTTGCGGAGCGAAACCGGCAAAGCGATCCCATCTGAGGGGGCGTTCTTTACAGTAATATACGTCCCCAATGATGCCATCTTATGCATGATCTCCGCGTTCAATCTCAATCCGATCTGACAGAAAGAGTGCGAAATGTTGAAACGCAATTTAACGGTGGCGATCGTCCTAGTTGCCTCCGCCTTTCACTCCGGAGCAGCGAGCGCCCAGACCTTGAGCTACGCAGACGCGGTGACGAAGCTGGCGGATGACTGCGGCGCGGACATCCAGAAGCTCTGCAAGGGGCTAAATCTCGGGAATGGGCGAATTGCAGATTGCCTGCAGCAGAACGCCGCCAAGGTGTCGGCAACTTGCAAGGGCTCGTTGAGCACCGCCTTCCAGTCGATCACCCAGCGCGAACATGCCCAGGTGTCGTACAAACAAGTCTGTCAGAGGGACATGTCGAAGAGCTGCTCCGGCATCAAGGGTGACGGCTTTGTTCTCGCCTGCCTCGTCAAGAAGGAAAAGCGTGTCAGCAAGGAATGCAACCAGGTCATTACCGATGCGGGATGGAGATGAACCAATGAAGCGCATTTTTTCAAGGATGTCCCTGGCCATCGCCGTCGCGGTTCTCCTTCCCGGACTTGCCGCCGCACAGGAGGTGTCGCAAGAGCGGATCGTCAAGGGACTGGGCAAACTGACGGCAGCGGCCCCTGTGATCGATCTCGTGATTTTGCGCGAGGAGGCGATCAGTGGCGGAAGCAAGCCGATGTCGGCACTTCCAAATTGGCAACGGATCGCGAAGCTGCCGCAGATGGTTGTCGAGATCAATTTCGAGAATGACTCCGTTTCCATTCAGCCGAAGTCGTACCGCACACTCGGGATGATCGCCGACGCCCTGCATCATCCAAACCTATGGGCCTACAATTTCCTCATTGTCGGTCACTCAAGCGCGACAGGCGATGAAAAGCACAATCTCGAGCTTAGTGAGCAACGTGCGGCGGCCATCAAGGAAGCTCTTTCGACAACCTTCGCAGTCGATCCTCGACGCCTCTACGCCGTCGGCGTTGGTGAACACTTGCCGATCGAAGGCACCGATGTGAACGGGTCGAACAACAGGCGCGTGCAACTCATCAATCTTGGGGTCTTCAAGAGCAAATCGTAGTTTGACAGGGATTGCACGGCGTCGAACGAAACGCCGTGCAATCCGATGAACCGCTGCGGAGCGAAGGCGACAGCGGACGAGAGTCGCCGCCGGACGCACCCTTCTCGATGCCGCTCGCGGGGACTATTCTTTCTCCCGGACTCCCTAACCTGGCGATTGGAGGGCTCGTGTCGGTAGGCAGCCGTAGCAAACTTCCCTTCGTGTTGGCGGTCGCAACGCTTCCGACGATTTTTGCATCGGGAAGCGATGCGGCGGATCTCACCGTTCGAATTGATAGCGGAATGCTGAGAGGCGAGAGGTCAGGCACTGTCCTAAGCTTCAAAGGAATCCCCTACGCGGCACCGCCGGTCGGCAGGCTGAGATGGCGCAATCCGACACCAGTACAAAAATGGACCGGCGTCAGGGACGCGCGCAACTTCGGTCCTTCATGCATGCAGACTGACGACGTGCCGAAGTCCGAGGATTGCTTGACCCTCAATGTCTGGAGACCCGCCAAGCACTTCGAGAGATCGCTTCCGGTGATGGTTTGGATTTACGGCGGCGCGCTTGTTCACGGAAACACCGCTCAATATCCCGGCAACCAGCTTGCCGCCCAGAGAGTCGTGTTCGTCAGCATGAATTACCGCATGGGACGGCTGGGCTTCTTTGCCCATCCCGGGCTCATAGCGGAATTGCCCGGCGAACCGGTGGGCAATTATGGTTACATGGACCAGCTTGCAGCCTTGAGGTGGGTCCAGCAAAACATCAGAGCCTTCGGTGGCGACCCAACAAAAGTAACCATATTCGGAGAGTCAGCAGGTGGCGGCTCGGTGATGGCACACATGATATCGCCGCTATCACGAGGACTTTTCCAGGCAGCCATTTTGCAGTCGCCGACCCTCCCCACCGCGCGTGCGCGAAGCTTGCAGCAGCCGTCATTGAAACAAGCCGAGAAAATCGCGTTGGACTACGCAAAGTCTCTCGGAATTGCTGGCAGCGATTCAGCCGCTCTGGCGGCGCTCCGGGCGCTGCCTGCTGAAAAGCTGACGGAGGGTGCGTCTGCCCAAGCGGTGCTGACAGGAATGTCGACGGGTAAGCCCATTGTCGGCGTCTCCGGTCCGATCGTGGATGGGCGGTTCTTGCTCGAAACACCCGAAGCGGCCTTCGCAGCACGACGGCAGGCGTCAGTGCCCGTCATTGTGGGTGCGGATAGCCTTGGTCTTGGCATCGGTCAGGCGGCGTCGAAAGACGACCTCTTCCAGATGTTCGGAGAGCAGGCAGCGGAAGCCCGTGCGCTTTATGACCCAGACAATCAGGAGACGCTTGATGCGCTGAAACAGCGGGTCCTCGCCGACAAGACGATTATTGAACCGTCTCGCCATCTCGCTGACGAGATGCTCCGAGCGGGTCAGCCGACGTGGTGGTATCGTTTTTCCTATGTCGCCGAGGCCCTGCGCAACGATCCGACATGGAAAGGCACTCCGCACGGCTCCGAATTTCCCTATACGTTCGATATTCCTGCCGCGTTGGTGAAAGGCAAAGTTACGCCAGCCGACTGGGCCATGGCCGCGCTGGCGAGTGCTTATTGGGTTGATTTTGCAACGAAGGGTGATCCCAACGGCGGATCCCGGCCGAATTGGCCAATCTACGATCCCAATGTCGATAAAGTCATGAGATTCACCAATGGCGGCGCGCTTGTAGCGCCCGATCCGCTGAAACGCAGGCTTGATCTCTGGCAACGATATTGGAACGAACAGAACTGACGGGTCAGGCGCTGCGGTTCAGAGGGCTTGGCCGGTGTTGTGCCGCAAGTGGCGACGCGAGATTTTTGGACAATTCTATTTCTGGTGCTATGTCTTGAAAGCGGTTTGAGGCGAAGCGCGGAGCGCGCATGTCGACAGCGGTTGCCATTCTGGGGGGTATCGGGCTGTTCTTGCTCGGTATGACCGTCATGACCGACGGCCTAAAGGCGCTGGCGGGATCGGCGCTGCGCACCGTGCTAGGCAAGGCCGCTGCAACACCGCTTTCGGGCGCTTTTTGGGGCGCGATCGTCACTCTGCTCGTCCAGTCGTCAAGCGCTGTGACGATGACGACGATTGGCCTTGTCAGCGCCGGACTCCTGACCTTCCCGCAAGGACTCGGCCTCGTATTTGGAGCAAATGTCGGCACGACGGGAACCGCCTGGCTCGTGGCGCTGATCGGTGTGCGCGTCTCGCTTTCGACCTACGCCTTGCCGATCATCTTCTTTGGCGCGCTGGCGAAGTTGCTTGGTGGTCGGCGGATCGCGGCCATCGGCGGCGCCCTCGCGGGATTTGCGCTGGTTCTCTATGGTTTGACAACGTTGCAGCAGGGCATGGGCGGCTTGGCCGAGACCCTGCATCCGTCCGACCTGCCGCTGTCCTCGGCACGCCGGGTGTCGGCTGGATGGAGGGCTCGGTCGGCCTCTTAAGCCTTATCGTCGTCGGCTTGGCGATGACGGCAGTCATGCAGTCCTCGACAGCGTCGATCGCCGTGACCATCTCGGCTTTCTACGCCGGTGCGGTCGGCCTCGAGCAGGGCGCGGCCCTGATCATCGGTCAAAACATCGGGACGGCGACCAGCTCCGCCTTGGCGGCCATTGGCGCCAGCGCAACGGCCAAGCGCCTGGCTCTTGCCTATGTCCTGTTCAAGCTCATCGCAGCACTCATCGCAATCGTCGCCTTTCCTTTCACGGCGCCGCTGATGCGGGCCTTTACCGCATCGATCGATGGGATGACGCTGCTGGCTGCCTACCATACGGCCTATAATGTGGTCGGCGTCGCAGTGCTCCTTCCTGCGACGGAGTGGTTCACCCGCACGGTCGAGCGGCTCTTGCCCTCCAAGCAGACGGCACTTCAGCAAGCGCTCGATCCAAGCGCGCTCGCCAGTCCGGTGATCGCCGTCGAAACCGCACGCCGTGTCATAGCCGGCGTTCTCGGAAGGATCGCGGCCGCCGTTTCCGCGACCCTTTCCGGCGGCGGCACGCAGTCAACCGAGGCCAACGACGCGGCCGCGCTTCTGGAAGTGCGGGCGTTCCTCTCCGAACTGAGTGCCGGTCCAGAGACGGACGCTGAGCGCCAGCGTATGACGAGCACGCTCCACGCACTCGACCACGCCTCCCGCCTCCTCGAAAGCTTGGCCGACGGCGGTCCGCTAAGACATCCGGCCGAGGCAACAGATGGCCTCCGCACCACCGATCTTTGCACACGCACCATGCGTGCGGTGGAGGCAATCGCCGGTTCCATCACCTCGGAATGTGCTCTGACCATAAAAGCCACCCCCATCGGCTGGAACGTCTCGGCCGAGGTCGCCGTGGCGCTCGCTGACGCCGAGGCTGCTGCAAGCGCGCTAGAAGTCCTGCAGCGCAACCATCGCGCCGCCATCCTCGCATCCGTTGCCCCAGGCGAGCTGACGGCGGCGGACGCATTTGCGCGGATCGATGCTGCCCGACGGCTGGACCGGATCGCTCATCACGCCTGGCGCGCGGCCGTCCATCTCCTCGGTCGTGGTGCAAATGCCGATTGAGGCGTGTCGTGAGCCGACGCGAGCGGGCAAGATACGGCGTTGCCGCTCTTTTTTGAGAGGAGAGACCTCGGCGGGGGTTCCGCGACAACCACCGAGGTCTCCCTGTACCCCTTCGAGAAGAATTCTTGAGGTAGAGCGCGCAGCGATTTTGGAAACCCAATGACGACGCATAAATTGAGTCAACCGGCGTGCGGGGCGATGCCATCGTCACAAGCGGACCGGCTTGTCGCTCCGTCGCTATCCTTGCCAAACGCAAAACACCCAGCCCGGCTATTGTGCTAGATTGCGTCATCACGTGCTTCCGTTGCGGAGGGATCGAGAATGCAGCGCAAGCTGGCCACGATCATGGTCGGGGATTTCGTCGGCTCCACCCCTGCTATGGAAACGGACGAGGAAGGGGCAATTGTCCGAATCGATGCCGTCCTCGACACGGTTCGTTCGGTCGTCCGGCGTCATGACGGCCGTGTCTTCGGCACCGCAGGCGACGCCCTGCTCGCCGAGTTCAGCAGCCCTGTCAACGCGCTGAGGTGCGCGATCGCGGCGCGTGCCGAGATCGCCGCCATGCCTGGATCGAGCGGTGGCGAGATGCGTTTCGGCCTCCACGTTGCAGATGTCGTCGTGGTCGGCACGGACCTGCGCGGCGACGGGGTGAACATCGCCGCCCGCATCGAGACGTCGGCTCAACCTGGCGCAATCGAGGTTTCAGGGCTGCTATACGACCAGGTCCGGCGGGTGTCGCCATGCGGGTTCGAAGATACCGGCGAACGGCAGCTGAAGGGCATTATCGAGCCGATCCGGGTCTACCGGGTCACCGAACTGGTGGACCGCCACGTGTTTCAGTTCGCTCCAACGCGTTCCACGCCGAATGCGGCCCAATCTCCTCGTACGAACTCGATCGCAGTGGCGCGCTTCGACATTGCACCCGGCGCTGTCGTGGATCAATCTTTCCTGGCGGAAGGCATTACCGACGACCTCACACTGGAGCTTAGCCGCCTGAAGGGATTGTTTGTCAGTTCCCGCTCCGCGGCAACCGCCCTGACGACCAAAGACCCGGTCGAGATCGGCCGCCTACTCGGCGTTGGCTATGTCATCAGCGGTTCCATCCGGCAAGCGGGTGACGAGATGCGGATCAACATCCAGTTGACGGAAACTGGTGAGGGTCTGGTCATCTGGTCCGATCGCATCACGCGTCCGTTTCGCGAATTGCTCGATGTCATGGACGAGATCATCGCGCGCGTTGCAGCCACCGTCTCTGGACGGGTCGAGCAGTCGGAACTTGCTGCGGCTCGGTTGAAGCGTCCGGAAAACATGACCGCCTACGAGTATTATCTGCGCGGACTTGACCATCACCGCCTGATTGGCGTCTCGGATAGTCACATCCACGAAGCCATGGCCTGGTTCGAGCGCTCCATGACCACGGACCCCGGGTTCGGCCGGCCTTTCGGCATGCACGTCTGCTCATGGAGCAACCTGCCAAGTTTTGACCTCCAGAAGGCGGAACAGCAGGTCGCACACGCGCTCGCCCTCGATCCCACGGACCCTGAAGCCCATCGCATCATGGGCGCGATCAAGATGAAGTCAGGCGATTTCGTTTCGGCGCGTTACCATCATATCCGTGCGCATGAACTCGCCCCGAACGACGCCTATATTCTCGGCCGCAGCGCGGCGTTCTATGTTTATGCCGGAGAGCCTGAGCGCGCCCTCGAAATGCTTGATCGCGCCGAGACGCTCGATCCCTTCCTGCCAGTCTGGATCACCGAGGAGCGAGTGGCGGCCCTCTACGCGCTGGGTCGTTTCGACGACATGCTGCGCGTCGCGCTCACACTGCCCTTCCAGACGAGGAGGACGTCGCTCTACCAGATCGCTGCCTGCATGGCCTGCGGCAACACGGCACGGGCTGAGCTTCTGGTTCGGCAGGCGCTTTCGCTCGATCCCGGTCTCTCGGCAGTCTACATCAGGATGCAGGAAACCTATGCGGACACGTCGATCACGGAGACCATGATCCAGCGCAATTGCGATGCCGGCTTGCCATTGACGCCGCGGAAGCCCGCGGTCCGGAAGAAATCGCTCTTGCTGAGATGACGAGCGCCGAGCAGCGTGCCTTCGCGTTCAGCTCACGACAGGGCGAAGATCCTTACCTCTCTCCCGATGCCGTGAAGCTCCTCCATCCGGGAGACCGAGCTGATGCCGCTATCTCGCAGGATCTCCGAAACGTGGGCGTCCCCGACAATCGCTTCCGTCGTCAGGATCACGTTTGGATCGGCAAGGCCCTGCACGCGCGACGCGATATTGACCGTCTGGCCGAAGTAGTCCTGCCGGTCGTTCAGGTTGACGGCAAGGCATGGTCCCTCATGGATGCCGATCTTCAGGAGGAGATCGTCGCTGCCATGTTCGGCATTCAATTGAAGCATCGCCTCCCGCATCCGCAGGGCGGCCGCAACCGCGCGGTCGGGGCTCGGGAAAGTCGCCATCACAGCATCGCCAATCGTCTTGACGACCGCTCCGGCCTCCGTGGCGACGATCTCGTGAAGAACCCTGAAATGGGCCCGCACCAGGTCGAAAGCGGCGAGATCCCCCACACGCTCGTAGAGGGCGGTCGAGCCTCTGAGGTCCGTGAAAAGGAACGTCAGGCTTGTGATCTTCAGCCGCTGGTCGACGTCAAGCGTGTCGGTCCGGTAGATGTCGCGGAAGCTCTGGTTCGTCAGCAGACGCTTGGCCGTCAGGAATGGTCGCCTGCTGCCCAATAGGTTATGCAGGTCGTCTCCAGCGACGCAGATGTTCGGTACAACTCTGCGATCGGTGTGGTTCTCGAGGGCGATCCGCAGAGGGCCTGGACGGAGCGTTAGCGTATCGCTCAACGCATGCCCGCGACTGATGACCATCGAGAGGTTCTGCCGTTCGCCGGTCGGCTCGCCCTGCACGTCGATGAACTGCGCCGAATGTGTTACCGCATCGAAAATGATGACGAATTGTGCCGGCAGTCGTACGGAGACGAAAGCCTTCTCGCCCGGATCCAGCTCGATGATCTCCAAGAGGATTCGTCCGAAGATCGCTTCGAAGTCCTCTGGCAAATCGACGCCGGAGCTGAAGAAGATTTGACGGTAGTACTCCAGCGGAGGTAGCCGATCGGGATCATGGGCAGCGATCCGGCGCACGCGCGGACTGACCGTGAATGTCACCTCGACCATCTCGTCGAGCGTTGGCTCGTAGCCAGCTGCACAGAGCGCGCAATGGTAGCTCTCCTGGTCGACGGTCTTGAGGGTCGCGCCGGTGTCAAGGACTCCACCACAACCTGGACAAAGGACATTCCAGGTCATCTCGAACACGCCCAGACGGGCCGCATGCAGCAGCGCCGCGATCGTTTTCTCTTCATCGAGATGATGTGCCTTTGCGAAGGCCAGCGCATTGATGCGATTGAGATCCCGATCCGAGCCGCGCATGACTGCGTTCTCGATGCACTCGACCGTCTGCCGGTCGGCCGCCTGTCGCAGGGCGGCAAAAAGCGCGTCCACTTCACTCATCAGACAAGCCTCTCTGCGCCTGGTCCCACGACGGACGGCGCAGGAGCAGAAATCATAACACGGGAACGCCCTGATAGAAATCTTGACACCTGACACTGCCCCCTAGCACTCCGGCGTATGCGCTGCGGATTACTACCTGGACTGGAGCCAAGTCGCCAGATCTTTGCGCCGCGGAAACCCAGGCGCCCGGTGCGAAAATTGCATCGGCCGGCGAAAACTCAGCTCCCAGCGGATCAGTCGTCCGGCAACCACCGACAACCGGTTCCCGCGCACTGCGCGCAGCACAGTCGTTGTAACTTTCTTTTTCACAGGGTCTTGTAACTATGATTTTCATAGTCAATTAGGGTCTTGTTGAAGCCAGTTCAACGACCGCGTTGCAAGCCAAGGAGATGACCAATGGTTGACGCCACCTACCCTCGAGAGCAAACCGCATTCCTTCTTGTCGATCCGTACAACGATTTCCTGTCCGAAGGCGGAAAGGTTCATCCACATATCAAGCCAATCGCCGATGAGGTGGGGCTTCTTGATAACCTCCGCCGTTTGGATGGTGCCGTGCGATCGGTGGGCATCCAGGTGGCCATCGTTCCCCACCGTCGGTGGGAGCCCGGCGACTATGAGGATTGGGATCACCCAAATCCGACGCAGCAATTGATCATGCACCGCCACAGCTTCGCGCGCGGTGAGTGGGGCGGCGAATGGCACCCCGATTTTGCGCCGAAGCCCGGCGACATCGTCGCCAAGGAACACTGGGGTCAAAGCGGGTTTGCCAACACCGATCTCGACATGCGGCTGAAGCAGAAGGGTATCACCCATGTGATCGTGGTCGGATTGCTCGCCAACACCTGCATCGAGTCCACTGCCCGTTTCGCGATGGAACTCGGTTATCACGTGACCCTTGTGACCGACGCAACGGCCGCCTTCTCGCACGCGATGATGCATGCGGCGCATGAGTTGAACGGTCCGACGTTCGCGCACTCAATCCTGACAACAGCGGAACTGATCGAGGCTTTGCCTGAGGCGCAAGGCTAAACCCAAAACGGAACCTGAAAGGTACGGCAATGAAAGAGACACCAAAGGCTGAGAGCGATGCCATGTCGGGGCTCCGGCGCCCGGTCATCTTCGGTGCGGAAGTGCGTCAGGCGCTCGAAGCCGCGAAGCCTGAGGTCGTCATTAATCAGCTCCCCTGACTCCCGGCCCACCGGCTAAGCGTCGATGACGCGCTCAAAAGGCCGGTGCGAAGGTCGTCTATCATGACCTCTCACTAACGGGAGCCGCCAACCACAAGGCGAAGGCATCTCTCGGCTCCTCTCCGCGACCATGGCTCTGGAAGTCTTGAGGGCAACGGCCGAGAAGACGAGGGAGCGACGCCGTTGCCAATGAGGACAAGGAAGGCTTCACATCCCCCCAATCCCGCCGGTCTGGAAGACCTTCGAAATGCTTCACAGTGTCGTCGAGCTGCACCCACGCATGTTTCGATTGCTCGAAGACGGACATGGCAGGCGGCGCGTAGGCAGGGTCGGCAAACGCGCCGACCCCCACACCGATCCAGGACGGCGCACCATCGGCCTTCCAATAGACGGTCGAACCGCAGGTCGGGCAAAAATACATATGAACCTTGCGGCCGCTATCGGCAGTGCGAATGAATTCGGTCGACGTCCCGCATATTTCGACACAATCGATTGCATAGAACGAATTGGCGCTGAACGGTGCGCCCGTTCTTCGCTGACACGCGAGACAGTGACACAGCGCCGTCAATAGTGGTGGTTCGCTAACGGCCAGTCTGAGAGCGCCACAGGCGCATTGGGCATCGGCCATAAAAACTCCTTCCGCTTACGCGGTGAGATCAATCGAGCTGTGAGGGGTGTAACGCAGGCCCGAACCGCAATTCATGCGAAGGGGCGGAGCCCTGATGCAATGTCGGCCTACTAAACATGAATGTAGACCGCGGACCGCCGAAGTCTAGTGGACCGCCTAGTACTACGAGCGGCGAGCGCCGGATCTCATACGACGAGCAACCTTTGGCGATCGTCGCCGGAGAGGCTGGTCCGGAATTTTCGTTGCGTTATGCTTGGTGGGCATCGCTTGGCAATTGCGTTTCGCGGGAACGCGCCCTTTAGTAGAGCTGGTCGTGGCAAACGGTGTATCAGGGCACAAGCGCATGGATCCCACACACTTGTTCGAACTGGTTATCGGTATGTTCGTGGCGATCATCGCGCTGCACTATGCCGCCGACCGGTTTGGGTTGCCGCCGTCCGTGGCCCTGCTTGCCGGCGGCGCGCTGCTCGCTTTCCTGCCGGGCCTGCCGACGATTACCGTCGACCCCGGTTTGGTGCTCGTCATCTTCCTGCCGCCACTCCTCATGGACGGTGCTTGGTCCATCGCTCTTCATCCGCTGCGCCGTCATGTGATCGGCATCGCCTCGCTTGCCATCGGAGCGGTGTTTTTCACCTGCGCCGTCGTGGCCGCTGTCACCCATCTCCTGTTTCCGTCGCTGCCCTGGGCAGCGTGCGCGGCGCTCGGCGCAATCGTTTCGCCACCTGACGCCGTTTCCGCCCGCGCTATCCTGGAGCGGGTACGGTTGCCCCGGCGCCTGCAAATCCTGCTCGAGGGCGAAAGCCTGCTCAACGACGCGAGCGGCCTCGTGCTGTTCCGTTTCGCGGTCGCCGCCGCGGTCACCGGGGGTTTCAGCGTGGTCGACGCGGCAGGAAGCTTCCTGCTTCTGGCAGCAGGCGGCGCCTTCGTCGGCATCATCGTCGGAACGGTCTGGGTTCTGTTCGTGCGGCGGCTCGGCGATGAGTACCTGATAATCGCCGGAACGACCCTGTTGTGTTGGGCCTCATATCTGCTGGGCGAACTGATCCATGTTTCGGGCGTCATTGCCACCGTGACCGCCGGCCTGATCATGGGTTGGTATCAGCACACGGTCCTTTCGGCCTCGACGCGCATGCGCGGCACGTCGTTCTGGACCGTGATCGTCTTCCTGATGGAAGCCGCTGTCTTCATATTGATCGGGCTATCGCTGCGCGGGGTCGTCGAACGCGGCGGCGGCTTTGGTGTCGTCGCTGCAACGATGGGATTGCCCATCCTTGCAATCCTTGTCGCACTCACGCTCGCACGCTTTGCCTGGCTCTTCGGATCCGACCTCGTGATCAAGGTCTGCAACCTTCTGGGTTTTGATCGATACACGCCGCTCGGCAGCCGCGGCGTAACTGTCATAGGCTGGGCAGGCGTCCGCGGCGTCGTGACGCTGGCGCTTGCCCTGAGCGTGCCGGAAGGCTTCCCCGGCAGGGACCTCATCCTGGTTACGTCGTTCGCCGTCATTGTCGGAACCGTGCTTGTGCAGGGAACGACGCTCGGACACGTCATCAGTTGGGCACGGCTGACCGAGCCCCAGGCGGAAAGGGCGCACCTCTCCATGAGCCAGGCCGAAGCTGCCATGGCCCAGGCGCAATTCGCGACAGTCCAAAGCCTGGCCTACGACAAAGAGGGAAACCTCATCCATCCCCAGCTGCTGGAGCGCTATCAGCGCAGGGCCGTGGCGATCGTCGACTATGCCGCACGCACCGACCACTACTCGCCGATCCTCCATGCCCATTTCGATGTCGTTCTCGAGGCGGTAGCGACAGGGCGCCGTGAACTGATCCGGCTCCACCGCGCTGGCGAGATCGACGACGAGACGTTGCATGAGCTGGAACGGGACCTGGATCTCGAGGAGCTCAGCGCGATTTCAGCCAAGTCGTGACCGAAGCCATGGTGATCAGCCGCGCCGGGCGGCTTCGATCTTAGCAACGTCGATCTTTTGCATCGTCATCATCGCGTCAAACGCACGCTTGGCTTGCGCGCCGCCAGCCGCGAGCGCTTCAGTCAGAACGCGCGGGGTGATCTGCCAGGAAACACCCCACTTGTCCTTGCACCAGCCGCATTCGCTTTCCTGACCGCCATTGCCGACGATGGCATTCCAGTAGCGATCGGTTTCCTCCTGATCGTTAGTCGCGATCTGAAAGGAAAAGGCTTCGTTGTGCTTGAAAATGGGGCCGCCGTTCAGGCCGATGCAGGGGATACCGGCAACCGTGAATTCGACCACCAGCACGTCTCCCTGCTTGCCGTCCGGATAATCTCCCGGTGCGCGAATGACGGCACCGACCGCACTGTCCGGAAAGGTCTCGGCGTAAAAGCGCGCGGCGGCCTCGGCCTCCTTGTCGTACCATACGCAGATCGTATTCTTGGGCATGTCGCGGTTCCTTCGCTGTTGGTTGCCGTGTCCTCCTGACATAAGGGGCAAACCGACTTTCTCCAGTTGAGAGAAGCCGTTTCACGCTTCTACAACCAAAAGCGGTCGAAGGTGCTTTGGAGACGGATGGAAACGACGGAATGCCTTAAGAGCCCACCGCGCCCTTGATCAGCGCCTTCGCGTCGTCGCTGTCCCAGGCGGCCGGGCCGTTCATGGCGGAGATCAGGCAGCCCTTGTCGTCAATCAACAGCGTGACCGGCAGACCGAAGGCAAGGCCTTCCTTCTTCAGGCTGTTGAACACCTCGATGGTGTTGTCGCGATAGAGCTTCAGCGCATCGACGCCGATTTCGCTGAGGAAGGCCTTTGGCTTCTCGTCATCGCCGGTGTCGATGTTGACCGGCACGACCTGAAACTTGTCGCTGCCTAGCTCCTTCTCCAATGTGTTCAGAGCCGGCATTTCCTCGCGGCAGGGCACACACCACGTCGCCCACAGATTGAAGAGCACCGTCTTGCCGGCGAAACTGTCGAGCGTCATCGGCTGGCCGTCTGCGCCCTTGAAGGCGACGGTAGTGAGCTTGCGATGCTCGTCAGGGGCAACCATCGCCGCCACCTGGCCCTTGAGCAGCGGTGCGATCCGCGTGGCAATCTCCTTTGTCGCCGCGCATTCGCCCGAGGCCGTTTGCGTCCCGCCATTGCCAGACCCGGCTTCCCTGATGTAAACCGCTGCCGCACCGGCAATAATGCCTGCGACGGCCGCGATCCCGATCAGCTTCAGGGATGGCAGGCGCAGGGGCGTTCTTGTCGTCATTTCATTCTCCGAGACACGCGTTCTTCAAGGCAGGCATCGTCATGGCCGACAGCACGGACACCAAATCCTCCAACCAGATGTGGGGCGGCCGTTTCGCCTCCGGTCCCGATGCGATCATGGAGGAGATAAATGCCTCGATCGGTTTCGACAAGAAGCTGTTTGCCCAGGACATCCGCGGCTCGATCGCCCATGCCACCATGCTTGCCCACCAGGGCATCATTTCCGCTGACGATAAAGACAAAATCGTCGCGGGGCTAAACACGATCCTGTCAGAAATAGAGAGCGGCAACTTCGAATTCTCCCGCAAGCTCGAGGACATTCACATGAATGTCGAGGCCCGTCTCGCGACGCTGATCGGCCCGGCCGCCGGTCGTCTCCACACGGCCCGCTCGCGCAACGACCAGGTGGCGCTCGACTTCCGCCTGTGGGTGAAGGAAGAGCTGCAGAAGACCGAGCAGCTGCTCACCAATCTGATCGCAGCCTTCCTCGACCGCGCCGAAGAGCATGCCGACACCGTCATGCCCGGTTTCACGCACCTGCAGACGGCGCAGCCCGTCACCTTCGGTCATCACTGCATGGCCTATGTCGAAATGTTCGGCCGCGACCGCTCGCGCGTCCGTCACGCCATCGAGCACCTGGACGAAAGCCCGATCGGCTCGGCGGCACTCGCCGGCACCGGCTATCCGATCGATCGCCATATGACGGCCAAGGCGCTCGGCTTCCGAGAGCCGACCCGCAATTCGATCGACACCGTTTCGGACCGCGATTTCGCCATCGAATTCCTGGCCCTCGCCGCCATCTGTGCCATGCACCTGTCGCGTCTGGCCGAGGAGATCGTCATCTGGTCGACGCCTCAGTTCGGTTTCGTCCGCTTGTCGGATGCCTTCTCCACCGGCTCCTCGATCATGCCGCAGAAGAAGAACCCGGATGCCGCCGAGCTGGTGCGCGCCAAGACCGGCCGCATCAACGGCTCACTGATCGCCCTGCTGACGATCATGAAGGGTCTGCCGCTCGCCTATTCCAAGGACATGCAGGAAGACAAGGAACAGGTCTTCGACGCCGCCGAAAGCCTGGAACTGGCAATATCAGCCATGACCGGCATGGTCCGCGACATGACAATCAATACCGCCCGTATGAAGGCCGCGGCCGGCTCCGGCTATTCGACGGCGACCGACCTTGCCGACTGGCTCGTGCGCGAAGCCGGACTGCCGTTCCGCGACGCCCACCATGTGACCGGCCGTGCGGTAGCGTTGGCCGAGAGCAAAAGCTGTGATTTGGCCGAGCTGCCGCTTGCCGATCTGCAGGCCATCAACGCTGCCATCACCGACAGGGTGTACGATGTTCTGACGGTCGAGGCATCGGTTGCCAGCCGCAAGAGCTTCGGCGGAACCGCGCCTTCGGAAGTGCGCAAGCAGATCGCCTATTGGCGCGCCCGCAACTGACCTCAACAATCAGGGTGCACAAGCTGGATAAACTTCGCTATGAAGATGTCCACCAGTGCCGCTTCCCAAGAGGAATTCCATGCAGAAGAGCTTGCCGCAGATCGTCCGCCTGACGGTTGTTTTTGCCGTGATCGGCCTTGCCGTCGCCGGGTGCGGACGAAAAGGCGATCTCGATCCGCCGAGCGCGAATGCAACGAAGACCGGCGACTCGTCGAAGCCGACGCCGCAGCCGGGCACCGCGAACAGGCCATTCATTCTCGATCCGCTTCTCTAAGAGGCCAAGACCGTGAACCATTTCCAGTACATTGACGGCGTCCTCCACGCCGAAAACGTTCCCGTTCCCGAGATCGCCAAGGGCGTCGGCACGCCGTTTTACTGCTATTCCACGGCAACACTCGAGCGCCACTACCGCGTCTTCGCCGAAGCGTTGAGCGGTGTCGACGCGATGGTCTGCTATGCCATGAAGGCGAACTCCAACCAGGCGGTACTGAAGACGCTCGGCAATCTCGGCGCGGGGATCGACGTTGTCTCCGAAGGCGAACTGCGCCGCGCACTGGCCGCCGGCATCCCGGCATCGCGCATCATGTTCTCGGGCGTCGGCAAGACGCCGCGGGAAATGGATTATGCGCTCGAGGCCGGTATCTACTGCTTCAACGTCGAGTCCGAGCCGGAACTCGAGATCCTCAACCAGCGTGCCGTCAAGGCCGGGAAAAAGGCACCGGTCTCCTTCCGGATTAATCCCGATGTCGACGCACGGACGCATGCGAAGATCTCGACCGGCAAGAAGGAAAACAAGTTCGGCATTTCATGGGAGCGCGCCCGCGCCGTCTATGCCCGCGCCGCGACCCTGCCTGGGATCGAAGTGACCGGCATTGACATGCATATCGGCAGCCAGATTACCGACCTGCAGCCGTTCGAGGACGCCTTCAAGCTGCTGCGCGAACTGGTCGGCACGCTGCGCGCAGACGGCCACGCCATACACCACGTCGATGTCGGCGGCGGCCTTGGCATTCCTTACCGCGATGACAACAACCCACCACCGTCACCGGAAGCCTATGCCGCAGTCGTCACGAGCGCGCTGCGCGAACTCAACTGCAAGATCGTCACCGAGCCCGGCCGCCTGATCGTCGGCAATGCCGGCATTCTGGTCACCGAGGTGGTTTATGTGAAGGACGGCGGCGAGAAGACCTTCGTGATCGTCGACGGCGCGATGAACGATCTCATCCGCCCGACGCTCTATGAGGCCTATCACGAGATCCGCCCGGTCGTGATCTCGGCGGCGAACGCGCCCCGCATCAAGGCGGATGTCGTCGGTCCTGTCTGCGAAACCGGCGATTTCTTGGCGCTGGACCGCGAAATGGCCATTCCGAAGCCGGGCGACCTTTTCGCCGTTAGCACCGCGGGCGCATATGGGGCGGTTCAGGCAGGCACGTACAACAGCCGCCTTTTGGTTCCCGAAGTGCTGGTAAAAGGCGGCGATTTCCACGTGATTCGCCCGCGCGGCACCTATGAAGAGCTGATCGGACTCGATTCCGTTCCGGCTTGGCTGGATTGATCACGCGCTCGACGATGACTTCACTTTTTGGCGAAGAGCCCTGAAAAATCGGGATCGATCGGCGCTTGCCCTCGTCTTCGCCACAAAGAATGTTATCCTTGATTGAGAGCGAATTGCGCTAGCAATCGCCGAAGCGCCCTCTGCCCTTGAACGCCAGCTCGCGGAGAACGGATTGAACAAGAGCTCCAGCAGGGAGAAAAACGGTGCATTTGCCCTGAGGCCATCCTTGGCAAGGCTGGTTGCGGCAAAGCGCTTTCTGGCGCGCTTGGTGCTGCTGTCCGAGCAAATCTTGCCGCTCTTCCTGCCGATCCTTTCCGTCGTGGCGCTGTATCTGGCGGCATCGTGGTTCGGCGTCTTCCGCTACGCACCAGAGTGGATCCGCCTGGCGCTGCTCGTCGTTTTCGCGATTGCCGCCGTCGCAACGCTGCTTCCGCTGCGTCGGCTCCATTGGCCCGACACGGCCGCTGCCGACCGGCTGCTCGAACAGCGCAACGGCCTGCAGCACCAGCCGGTGGCCGTCCAGGAAGACGAGCCCGCCACCGACACTCCCTTCGCGCGCGCCCTCTGGCGCGAACACCAGACGCGTATGGCGGAGAAGATCGCGGCGCTCGATACTGGCTTTCCGCGTCCCGACATCGCCTCGCACGACCGGATGGCGTTGCGCGCCGTTCCCGCGCTGCTTGTGGTGATGGCTTTCGGCTATTCGCTGTCGATGAACGGCGGCTCGATTACGGACGCGCTGCAGCCGCGACCGACACCGCAGGCGACCGATCCCGCCGTGCGCATCGATGCCTGGGTTACGCCTCCGTCGTACACCGGCCGCGCCCCGATCTATCTGACGGCGAATGGCACCGAGCAGGCGGCGATCCGCGTTCCTCAACTCTCGAATCTGACGATCCGCGTCAGCGGCGGCAAGACCGCCGAGAAAGTCATCTTCAGGAACGAGAACGGCGAGGCGCAGGAGATCGTGTCTCAAGAGGCGGGCAAGCCGACCGCGCCAATTCCGCAGCCTGAAGGCGCTGCAAATACGCCTCCGTCGGCTGCCACGCATGAGATGAAGCTCGAGGAAAACGGCCAGCTTGAAGTCAACGGCCGGACGTGGAGCTTCGATGTCATCGCCGACAAGGCGCCGGAAATAGCCTTCAATGGGATGCCGAAGCCGACGGTCAATGGTGCGCTCGAAATCGGCTTCACCGTCAAGGACGACTACGGCGTGCAGGAAGCGCGTGCCGAGATCGTTCCCGTTGATGCCGACCCCGCCGCAACACCTCTGTATCCACTGCCCGATTTCCGGTTGGACATCCCTCGCCGCAACTCGCGAGATGCGAAAGGCGTAACCAGCAAGAACCTCACCGAGCACCCGCTGTCCGGCAAGCGCGTCCGCATTACGCTCGTTGCCAAGGACGCTGCAGGCCAGACCGGCCGTAGTCCTCCGCATGAGATGACGCTGCCGGCCCGCCCGTTCAACGAGCCGCTTGCCGCTGCCGTGGCCGAGGAACGGCAGGTGTTCACGCTAGATACACGGAAGATGCCGGAAGCGGTTGCGCTGAACGAAGCACTGACGCTGCGGCCGGAAGAGACGATCCCGAACCTGACCAACTACCTGCTGCTGCAATCGGCGCTGACACGCATGAAGCTCACCAAGGGCGAAGAGGCGATGAAGGACACCGCCGATTATCTTTGGGACATTGCGATCGGCATGGAGGATGGCGACCTTTCGCAGGCCGAGCGCAACCTCCGCAATGCGCAGCAGAACCTGGCCGACGCGTTGCAGCGCAATGCACCGGATGCCGAGATCAAGAAGCTCATGGACGAGCTGCGCAAGGCAATGCAGGACTACATGAAGGAGCTCGCCCAGCGCATGCAGAATGCGCCGATGCAGCCGAACCAGAACGCGCAGAACATCATTCGCCAGCAGGACCTGGAGCGGATGATGGATCAGATCGAGAATCTGGCTCGCTCGGGCAATCGCGATGCGGCCCAGCAGATGCTCTCCGAACTGCAGCGGATGATGAATAATCTGCAGGCCGGCAGGCCGCAGCAAGGACAGCAGGGCCAGGACAACAGCCAGATGCGCCAGCAGATGGACAAACTCGGCCAGATCCTGCGTGACCAGCAGAAGCTGATGGAGGAAACCTTCAAGCTGGATCAGCAGCTGAAGGACCGCATGCAGCGTGGCGACCCCAACATGGGCATGAACGATCCGCTCCTCGACGACATGCCGATGGACAACGACGGCATGCAACAGGATCAACGGCAGGGCCAGCAAGATCAGGGTCAGAATCCGAACCAGAACCAGCAAGGTCAGAACCAGCCGGGGCAGCAGCCTTCGGATCAGATGACCGCGGAGCAGCTGCGCGAAGCCCTGAAGCAACTGCGTTCGCGCCAGGACGAACTCGGCAAGCAGCTCGGAGAGCTTCAGAAGGGGCTCGGCGACATGGGTATCAAGCCCGGCCCGGGCTTCGGCCAGGCGCAGCGCGAAATGGAAGGCGCCGGGCGTGAGCTCGGCCAAGGCCATGGCGAGCCCGCCATACAGGGCCAGGGACGCGCATTGGAAGCGCTGCGCCAAGGCGCGCGCGACATGATGAACCAGATGATGCAGGCAATGCAGGGTCAGCAGGGCCAGGGCCCACAGGGGCAGGTGGGACAAGGCAACCAGAACGGCCGCGATCCCCTTGGCCGTCCACGCCGCGCTGAAGGACCGGATTTCGGCGATCAGGTGAAGGTGCCTGACGAGATTGACGTCCAGCGGGCCCGAGAAATCCTCGACGCCATTCGCGAAAAGCTCGGCAACAACCCGACGCAGGCGATCGAGCGGCAATATCTGGAACGACTGCTAGACATCCAGTAGCGCGTTTGTGCCATTTCGGGTCACAATAGCGTGAGATTCAATGCCTCCACGCGAGAGATACCTATGTCTACTGTGACGCGAGATCGCGCGTCGTTTGGGCACGAGTTGAGGGTATTTCCATGAAAACGGAATTGAAGCTGATTGCAGCTGTCGCTCTTGGATTCGGCATGGCCGCAAGCACGGCAAGCGCATGGGATATCGGTGGTTTCGCAACGACCAACAGTGGCGGCAAGACGCTCGCTGCAGACGGTTACGAATCAAACTGGGATAGATCGGACCGCTATCGCCCGGCTCCCTACAGCATGGAGACGACGGGAAGCATCTCGTCCAATGGCTCGAAGGTACGGCGACCGGTGAATTGCCCGCCGCGGCCGGTTCCCGGTACGCTGCAGACGCAGGGTGGGAACAGCGGAACGACGATAAATTCGGCTTGCCCCGATTATTGAGAAGCTGCGGCTTTCTTACCGGTTGTGCCATCGTCTTAGTGAAGCGATGACAGAGTTGTGCCGATGCCATTGTCGACGCCAAGCTCCAAAATTGAACGCCAAGGCTAGCCTTGCCTGCCGAAAGCTTCGTATGTCACCCTGCAGGTGAATAACGATAGCGATTCGATGGCAATTCTCTTCAAGACGGTAATCAGCGAAAGCGCGGCATTTGAGTTGATCGAGAATGCGCTTGCCCGAACCGGCGAATATGATGGCTACCTCAACGTCGTGGCTGACGAAGGCGAGAAGACCCTCCCCTGGTCACCCGGCATGCATGCCGAGCAGTTCCAGGCGGAAATCACGGAGATTCTCCGTTCGACCTGGGACATCTGCCGCTTCTGGGTGATCTACGAACGCCGGGACGATCGACAGGATGCCGAGGCCAACGCCATTCGCAATGCGGCGTTCAGGCTGACGCGCGGCTATGCCGGCGTCATTGTCGTCACGCTCAGCCTGCTTCACAAGCGCGACAGCCTTGCCGATATCGAACTGATCTTTGTGTGTTTCCAGCAGGACTTCCAGCGACGCAATTTTCGCGTCCGCTATGAAGGCAAATTCATCCCCAACGAGGGCTGAATTGTCGAGAGAGTGCCGTTAGCCGCCTCAGGCGGCCAACGCGCGCGCCACGGCCTTGCGAATGTCAGGCAAGGCAAAGGGCTTCGAGACGACATCGACAATCTTTTCCGCCAGGTCGTCAGCGCGTTCGCGCTGTTCCGCATAGCCGGTCATCAGCAGGATTTTCAGCGCCGGGAAAGCGGATTTCGCCTGATGCGCCAGTTCGATGCCGTCCATCACGGGCATGCGGATATCCGAGAGCAGCAGGTCGTAGACGCCGTCTCTGAGTTTTTCCAGTCCTTCCGCACCGTCGGCAGCTTCCTCGGTCTCATGACCGTCAAGACGCAAAGCGCGGGCTACGAAAGAGCGCAGGGAATCCTCGTCTTCCGTAATCAGAATTTTTGCCATGGTGTGCATCACTCCGTTTCATGCCCCGCAACGGAAATCACACGACTTTCCTTTGCGATCGGTAAACGGCACGAAGGGATGGACGGGATGGTTAACAACCCGTCTTATCCTGACATAGTCAGGCGTCGCCGGTGACGACGCCGACAAAAGGAAGTTCGCGGAACGCATAAGCGACATCCATGCCGTAGCCGACGACGAAATAGTCGGGGCATTCGAAACCGACATAGTCGGCCTCCAGCTTTTCCTTGCGCTTGACGCTCTTGTCGAGGAGCACGGCGATATTGACGTTGCGGGCGCCGCGCTCGTAAAGCAATTCCTTGGCAAACAGCAACGTGCGGCCAGACTCCAGAATGTCGTCGATCAGAAGAACGTCGCGATCCTTCACGTCGCTGTCGATGTCCTTGACGATCCGAACCCCTTGCGAGACCGTGCCGGTGCCATAGCTCGACAGCGTGATGAACTCGACCTCGGGCGCCAACCCGCTGTCATGCAGCGCGCGAATAAGGTCGGCAGCAAAGATGAACGAGCCCTTCAAAACCGCGATGACCAGCAGATCCTTCGTCGGTCCCGATGCAATCTGCTTCGCCATCACATGATTGCGTTCGGCGATCTGCTCGGCGGTGAAGAGTGGTTCGATGTTTTTTCCGCGCACGACGGGCATAAGAAGGCTTGCTCCATGACTAGAAGCACAAGCCGTTACCACAAACGGCGGGACGAAACACCCCTTAGGGCATGAAGGAAAGCCGGACTTCCGGCATTTTTCCACCCGCGTACTGCACTCTGGTCGAAAATCCGCGGCTCTGCCCGCCATAAATGACATCTGCAGGCGGGTTGATGACGATGCTTGCGGTCAGCTGCTCATTGGCAAGAAAATCAGCGCGGATGGGGCGCACGACCTGTGTCGTGCCGCTCTGATTGTCGATGATGCCATTGATCAGCAACACCCGCATGCCGTTCGCATCGCGGGGCGTCATCGTTACATGCGCGAAATGCAGCGGCGAGTCCGTCGATGCCGCCTCGCTTTGCGAAAAGCCAGCAAATCCCCCAACGAGGCCGAACACGAGCACTGAGAGAGCGAGCACCAGCGCGACGAAGGTTCTGACCGATGCCTGCTGCAACCAAGCCTCGCCTGCCCGAGCGAGCGCGGATGGAAGCGACCGCGGTTCTACGCTCGACATGCTCGACGGCTGTGACGGGCGCCGTCGATTGTCATTGAAGCTGCGTCTATCAAAGCCTTGTGTGCGGTTGTTCGAAATCACCACGAATTCGGCATCGGCGACGTCCGTTGGTCGAGCTCGGCGCGCCTCGCGCTTGATCGGTTCGGGCGGCAGAAAATCATAGGTACGGCCGGGCGCCTGGCGTCTGAACGAGGAGGAAGTCATGATGACGGCCTTTCCGGTGTCCACATGGTTTCGGGGCCGGACAGAAATCCGGCATTGAAACGAATCCTGCTCAGTCGTAAATTTTAATGGTTAATGCTTCGCAAAGATCGCCATCAAAGCGGCGTCTTTCCGGTAAATTTACTGGTTGTTAATGGTGTTGGTTAACAAGTCGTGCGGTGAACAAACAAAAGACTGATCTCCCGTTGATCCACTTCGAAAATGTCGGTTTGCGCTATGGCATGGGCCCGGAAATTCTCCGGGACCTGACGTTCGACATTCCGAAGAAATCGTTCCAGTTCCTGACCGGCCCTTCGGGCGCCGGCAAGACCACGCTGCTGAGATTGCTGTTCCTTTCGTTGCAGCCGACCCGCGGGCTGATCCGCATGTTCGGACGCGACATTTCCGACATTCCGCGGCCCGAACTGCCGCTGCTGCGTCGCCGTGTCGGCATCATCTTCCAGGAATTCCGTCTGCTGGATCATTTGACCACCTACGAAAACGTAGCCTTGCCACTGCGCGTTCGCGGCAAGGACGAGAGCTCCTACAAGACGGACGTACTCGAGCTTTTGAAGTGGGTCGGCCTCGGCGAGCGCATCAATGTCCTGCCACCGGTGCTGTCGGGCGGCGAAAAACAGCGCGCCGCGATCGCGCGCGCCCTGATCGACCGTCCCGAAATTCTTCTCGCCGACGAGCCGACCGCGAACGTCGATCCGCCGATGGCCCGCCGACTGCTCAATCTGTTCCTTGAGCTCAACCGTCTCGGTACGGCGGTTGTCATCGCGACCCATGATCTGGCCCTGATGGACCAGGTGGAAGCCCGCCGTATGATTCTCTCGGAAGGGCACCTCGATATCCATGACTAAAGCTGCGCCCAAACCGCCCGCAGAGGCCGCCCAGAAAAGCCAGAAGCGGCCGGAGATGAAGGTGCGCCCGACGGCCCCGATCCTGCCCTCCGCCAACATTCAGGGCAATGCGCTAATGGTGGTCATCGCCATCATGGCCTTCCTTGCCTGCCTGACACTCGGCGGCGTCAGCATGGTGCGCTCCACGGCTGCGAGCTGGGAAAGCCAGATTTCCCGCGAGGTCACGATCCAGATCAAGCCCGACGAGGGGTTGGACATGGAGAAGACGCTGGCGCAGGCGCGCGACCTCGCGCTCACCTTCGTCGGCACCAAGGACGGCCAGATCGTTGACGAAGCGGCAACTGCTCGTCTCCTCGAACCCTGGCTCGGCACCGGGCTCGACATCAAGGAGCTGCCGGTTCCGCGGCTTATCATCATCACCATCGACGAGAACAACCCACCGGATTTCGAGGCGATGCGGACGCTGCTGAAGGAGAGCATTCCTCAGGCCTCGCTCGACGACCACCGCACTTGGGTAGACCGGCTGGTTTCGATGGCCCACACGACCGTTATGATCGGCACCGGCATCCTGCTGCTGGTTTTCTCGGCGATGGTGCTGACCGTGGTCTTCGCGACCCGTGGCGCCCTGTCCGGCAATCGTCACATCGTTGAAGTTCTGCACTTCGTCGGTGCGGAAAGCTCGTTTGTCGCCACCGAGTTCCAGAAGCACTTTCTGAAAATCAGCCTCAAGGGATCGGCGGTCGGCAGTGCCCTCGCCGCGCTCTTCTTCATGACCGCCGGCTTCCTGCAGAGCCGCACGCTGGCGACCCCGCAGACCGACCAGGCAACCGCTCTCTTCGGTACGTTTTCGGTCGGCGCCCTCGGCTATGCCGGCATCTTCGCAACCATGATCGTCATCGCGCTACTGACGACTTTTACAGCTCGCCTCACCGTCATGCGAACGATTTACGAGATTGACACGTTGCGTTCCGATCCGACACGGGCGGACGGGCTCGTGAATTGAGCTTTACATGCCTTTTTTGCCATGAAAGCGTCTGTTCGCCGCCGCAATCTCCATATATTTTCCGATTCATGAGCATGGGCCACATGTCGCGCACCCCGATTCGCCCGGAAACGGAGCTTGCTCGCTCCGAAGGGAGGCCTGTGCGCGGTCCTGTGCGGCGCATGCTGCGCTGGGGTGGCATGGCGTCCGTTCTGGCCATGGCCCTCGTCTTTGGTGGGTTTCTGCGGTTTGCCGATTCGGTCACGACGCTGAAGCCGCCGCTTGATCCCCGGGCGGATGCGATCGTCGTTCTGACCGGCGGCTACCAGCGTATCGACCAGGCCGTCGAATTGCTGCAGAAAGGCGCCGGCAAGCGCCTGCTGATTTCGGGGGTTCACCCGGCAACCACGCCAAAGCAGATCCGCAGAATGACCCAGGCCTCGCCTGAGCTTTTCTCCTGCTGCGTCGACATCGGCTACGATGCGCTCGATACGATCGGCAACGCGCAGGAAGCATCGAACTGGATCCACCAGCGCGGCTACAAGAGCGTCCTTGTCGTTACCAATAACTACCATATGCCGCGCAGCCTGGCGGAACTCGCTTACGTCGACTCCGACACCCAGTTCATTCCCTATCCTGTCGTGAACACCGACCTGAAGACGAGCGACTGGTTCACCGACCCCAACGCCGTCCGCGTGATGCTCGCCGAGTATGCGAAAGTGCTCTTCGCCGGCGCGCGAAACCTGACCGGGCTCGGCCGTCACCCGGGGCTGCGCTCGGCCGGCGTCTCCGGCTAAGACCGACGGAAACCTTTTTCTGCGAGCCAATATCGTGTAGGAGGGCGCAACCGCCTCTTGCGGGCATTGGCCTCGGGAAAATTTATGATCGCCCTGCGTTCCGTTCTCTTCAACACGATCTTCTACGCCAACCTCATCCTCCGGATGATCGTACTGTGCCCCTATTACTTCCTCGCACCACGCAAGGAAGCCTATAGTGTGCCGAAGAACTGGGCGCTGTCGTGCCACTGGCTGATGGAAAAGATCGTGGGCACGACCTTCGAGATCGAGGGCATGGAGAACCTACCTGACGGCGGCTATATCCTGGCGCCGAAGCACCAGTCGTTCTGGGACACCTACGCCCTGCTGCCGTGGCTGAAGGATCCGGTCTACATCCTCAAACGCGAGCTGATGTGGATTCCGCTCTTCGGCTGGTATGCCAAGAAGCAGCGGATGATCCCGATCAACCGCGGTGCGCGCGGCAAGGTGATGGTCGAGGCATTGCGGCGGACCAAGGAAGAACTGGCAACCGGCCGCCAGCTGATCATCTATCCCGAGGGAACCCGCCGCCCGCCGGGCGCAGAGCCGCTCTACAAATACGGCATCGCCCGCATGTACCGCGACCTGCAGCTGCCGGTCGTGCCAGTCGCCATGCATCCCGGCTTGTTCTGGCCGCGACGCAGCACAATGCGCTATCCCGGCCACTTCAAGGTAAGAATCCTGCCGCCGATCCATCCTGGCATGGATCCCGATGCCTTCTTTGCCCATCTGATCGAGGTGACCGAGAGGGCGAGCGACGAGCTGCTGATCGATACTATCAAGCGGAACCCGGATCTGCCGCTCCCGCCGACCGCCGCTAACCGTCTCGCGGAATTGCAAAAGAGTGAGACAGCGACGGCCTGAGGTCAGGCGGCTTGTTTCAGCCGCTCCACTTCGCAGGCCACCTGCTCCAGCCAGTGATCGCGAATGCCCATTTGCCGCAAGTGCGCCAGTGTATTGAAGACATAGGCGTCGTTCGGCCCCGACTTGCCTTGCGCACGGTGGACTACGGATGCGGCCGCAATCGCATCGAGACTGCCGGCATATTGCGTGTGTTTGCGATCGACGACATAGGCGACCGCCTTGCTTGTCCGGCCGTCCGCCAGCTGGAGCGGCAGGCAGCGCTCGAGATAGACGTTGGTGACCAGCTCGCGCTCCCGGAGATAGTCGATCGTTTCGTCCCATAGCGACGGGGCGATCCGGAAGCCCATGCCGCGACATGATCCGCCGCGATCGAGGCCCAGCACGAGGCCTGGATTCTGCTCGGTGCCACGATGCACCCAAGAACGGACGCAGAGCGAACGCCTGTAGCCATAGACAAGAGCCTGAGAACGCTCCAAAAACTCGAAACCCGGATTCCACATCAGGGATCCGTAGCCAAATACCCAAAATTCGTCCATATCGCACGCCAGACCGACATTCCCACTCGCGAGTCACCATTGGAGAACATCATGGCATCGTCAAGCCAATCCCGTAGCGGCAGAAAATTCTGGTTGCTCGGCGGCGGTATCGTCCTGGTGATCGCGCTCTACACCGCCGGCTGGTTCTATGCCGCCTCGCAACTTAAGACGACCGTACTGAGGGCGATCGCACCCGGCAATACGGCCGGCGTCAGCGGCGAGTGCGCGGATATCGACTTCCGCGGCTATCCGTTCCGCATTGGCCTCTTCTGCTCGAAAGTCGATGTCGATGACAGCGTCAACGGCGTGTCGGCGAGTTTCGGCCAGCTGCGCTCAGCAGCCCAAGTCTACGCTCCAGGCCATATCGTGTGGGAACTCGACTCGCCTGCCGAGATCCGTAGCGCCCACGGCCTGACCCTCAACGCCGAATGGGCTAGCCTGCAGTCCAGCCTGATAACGAAGCTGAAGGGCATCGACCGTTCCTCCACCGTCATCGAAGGGCTGAAGGGAACGGCAGTATCCTCGCAGACCGGCCAGTCGATCAACTTCGACGCCGCTCATACCGAAATTCACCTCCGTCAGAACGGCGGCGATCTTGACAGCGCGATCTCCGTCACGGACGCCAATACCGTGATCAAGGACTGGCCGGCCTTCCCCAAGCTCTCGGCGAGCGCCGACGTGACGCTCGCCGGCAAGGCCGGCATGATCGATGGCAGCGATCAAAGAGGCCTCTACGGCTCGAGCGGCGAACTGCGCAAGGTTGTGGCCGATATTGGTGACGGCAAGGTCATGACACTGAGCGGCCCCTTCTCCTTCGACGAAGAGGGCTATCTCTCAGGCAAGTTCAAGCTGGAGATCGAACAGCTCGGCCCTTGGCGCGACAGCATCAAGCAGACCTTCCCCGAGATCGCCAAGACCGTCGATACCTCCGCCAAGCTTTTGAAGGCGCTGGCAGGCGGCGGCGACAAGGTGTCGGTCGACCTCGTCGTGGCACGCGGCAATGCCACGGTCGGCGGCTTCATCCCGCTCGGATCGATCCCGCCGATCTGAAACTAGGGCCTTTCAGGGTCAAGCATTCTTCTCGAGCGGATGCGGGCGACCGAAGTCGGGGGCATCGACATCCTGACCCGCCTGGATGATCGAGCGGCGGATCGAGCGGGTTCGCGTGAAGAGATCGAAGATCTTGTCGCCCTCGCCCCAGCGAATGGCCCGCTGCAGATAGGCGAGATCTTCGGAGAAGCGCGCCAGCATTTCGAGGATGGCATCCTTGTTGTGAAGGCAGACATCGCGCCACATCGTCGGGTCGGAGGCGGCGAGACGCGTGAAATCGCGGAAACCGGAGGCGGAATATTTGATGACTTCCGACTCAGTGACCGCTTCCAGATCGTCCGCAGTGCCGACGATGTTGTAGGCGATGATGTGCGGCAGGTGCGAGACAATAGCCAGCACCTTGTCGTGATGCTCCGGATCCATCTCGTCGACCTTGGAGCCCAACGCTTCCCAGAACTGCCGCAGCCTTTTCAGTGCTGCTTCATCCGTGCCCGCGATCGGCGTGAAAATGCACCAGCGCCCTTCGAAGAGCCCCGGGAAACCGGCATCCGGACCGGACTTCTCGGTACCCGCCAGCGGATGGCCAGGAATGAAATGGACATGCGGCGGCATATGCGGCTGCATCTGCGCTATGACCGAAGCCTTGGTCGAGCCGACGTCGGTGACAATCGCACCGGGCTTCAGGCTGCCGGCGATCTCCTTGGCAACACTCTCTGATGCCCCTACCGGCACCGAGACGATCACGAGGTCCGCATCCTTGACCGCCTCGGCCGATGACGTCGTATAGCGGTCGCCGAGTTGCAGTTCCTCGGCCCGCTTCAGCGTGTCGGCACTGCGCGTGGCGATGACAACCTCTTTCGCCAGACCAAGCCGCTTGATGTCATGCGCGATGGAGGAGCCGATCAGGCCGATCCCGATCAGCGCAATGCGATCGAACTGCACCGTCATGACTTGCGTCCCATAAACTCGCCGAGCGCTTCGATGACGCCGCGGTTCGCCTCTTCCGGGCCGATGCTCATGCGCAGCGCGTTGGGGAATCCGTAGCCCTTCACCGCCCTCAGGATATATCCGCGGCTTGTCAGGAACTCATCGGCCTCGGGCGCGCGCTTGCCGTCGACATCGGGGAAGTGAATGAGCACGAAATTGGTGACCGATGGCGTCACCTTGAGACCGATAGCCTCGAGCGCGACCGTCATCTTCTCGATCCACATCAGATTGAAGGCGACCGCTTCCTGCATGAACCCTTGGTCGCGGATGGCAGCAGCACCGGCAGAGATGGCCGCTGCGTTCATGTTAAACGGACCACGGACACGATTGACCGCATCGATGATATCGGCCGGCGCATACATCCAGCCGACACGCAGCGCCGCCAAGCCGTAGACCTTCGAGAAGGTGCGGGTCATGACGACGTTCGGGTTGGACGACACGATCTCGATGCCGGCCTCATAATCGTTGCGGCGGACGTATTCGGCATAGGCCGCGTCAAGGATGAGCACGACGTTCTTGGGTAGGGCAGCATGCAGGCGACGAATCTCGCTGACGGGGACGAATGTGCCCGTCGGATTGCCGGGGTTGGCGATAAAGACCATCTTCGTCTTCGGCGTAACCGCAGCAAGGATCGCATCGACGTCAACCGTTGCGTCCTTCTCCTTGACGGTAACGGGGGTGGCACCCGCACCCATGATCTGGATCTTGTAGACGAGGAAGCCATGCTCGGTGATGATGGCTTCGTCGCCAGTGCCGAGATAGACATGGCAGAGCAGCCCGAGCAACTCGTCCGAGCCATTGCCGCACATGATGTTAGCCGGGTTAAGCCCGTGAACCGCCGCGATGGCCTCGCGCAGTTCGAGGGCCTGCCCGTCCGGATACCGTTCGAGGCTGTCGGCGGCATTGCGGAAGGCGTCGATTGCCTTCGGGCTCGCGCCAAGCGGCGTCTCATTGGACGAGAGCTTGTAGACACGGGCGACGCCCGGCGCATGTTCCTTGCCCGGCACATAGGCTGCGATATCCAGAATACCGGAACGCGGAACGGGCTTGCTCTTGTCTTCGCTCATCAGATCGACCTTGGGAAAATACCGGGAAAAATTCGGCTGAAAATTGCCTAGAGGCAATAGAACGGAAAGGCGATCTTGTCGAGTGCCGCGGGACCTGGGTCAGGACCGGCTAGCGGCTGCGCGTCGTCGGAACACCATGCGGCGCCAGCACCGGCACGAAGACGCGCCGCGAGGCGCGGGCGGCAACGGGCAGGCCCTGATAGAGTCGCTTCTGCGCCTCGACGATGATGACGCCGGAAAAGGCGGGCCATAAGGTGCGTCCCACGCGGTCGAAAACGCTGCGCAATCGCATCATGGTCCGCAGCTTCGACGGCGGAAAGAACAGAGCCTCCGCTGTCGCGCCGGGCGTGAAATTGGTCTCGCGCAACAGACTTGTCAGCTGCCCGCGCGAATAGGGGCGCCCTGACCCAAACGGTGTATGTTCCATGCGCGCCCAAACACCGCGACGGTTCGGCACGACAATGACCAGCCGACCGCCAGGCGCCAGCACGCGCCACAGCTCCTTCAGGGTTTCCCGTGGGCTCTCGGCGAATTCGAGCGAATGGACCATCAGCACCCGGTCGATCGATGAATCGGGCAGCGGCAGCTCCTCGTCGAAGATCAGGGCCGTCGTCGACAATGCACCCACAGGCCAGTTCACCGCCCCCTGCCCCGCCGGCATGAAGGCAAAGGTTCGCTCCGTGTCGGGCTGGAAGCGATCGAGGAAGGGAACGACATAGCCCAGACCCACAAGGCGCTCCTGCGGCAGCCGGACCCAAAGCGAGGAAAGCGCCATGGCGATCGACTGCTCGGCAATACGTCCGAGGTCGGAATGATAGAACTGGCGAAGGTCGACGATATCAGCGTGCATTGAGCCAAATGTTATCAATGGGCGGTTGGACTTCAAGGCACGACCCTCTACATTCCCGGTAAACCCGCGATAAAGAGGCTGCCTGAGACTATGAAACCTTTGGATTTAGACGTTTTTCTTTGCCGTTCCGATAATTTCGGCGTGTTGGTGCATGATCCGGAAACTGGCCTGACCGCCTCGATCGACGCGCCCGATGCAGCTGCCGTCGAAAGGGCGGCAAGCCGCCGCGGCTGGACGATATCGCATATTTTTACGACCCATCATCACACCGACCACGTCGAAGGCAATCTGGCGCTCAAGGAGCAGTATGGCTGCGAGATCATCGGTCCGGTCAACGAAGCGGTGGCGATCCCTGGCCTCGACAAGACGATGGCCGATGGCGATACGTTCCTCTTCGGCGATCACACGGTTGCAGTCATCGAAACACCAGGACATACGGCCGGGCACATCTGCTACCACTTTGTCGATGACAAGCTGCTGTTTGCCGCCGATACGCTCTTCGCCCTCGGCTGCGGCCGCCTGTTCGAGCGGCCGGCCGCCGATATGTGGCATTCGCTGCAGAAGTTAGCCGTTCTGCCCGACGAAACCGCCGTCTATTTCGGCCACGAATATACCCTGTCGAATGCGCGCTTCGCACTCACCATCGACCCTGATAATCAGCGCCTGATCAGCCGTGCAGCCGAGATCGAGGCGCTGCGGGCCGAGAACAAGTTCACGATTCCGACGACGCTGGCGCTGGAGAAGGAGACCAACCCCTTCCTGCGCGCCGCCGATCCCGCCATCCGCCGCAACCTCTTGATGGAAACCAAGACCAACGAGGAAGTCTTCGCGGAAATCCGTCGGCGCAAGGACAATTTCTAATGTCGCCGGACGATATTATTAGCGAACTTGGAATGCAGCCGCACCCCGAAGGTGGTTGGTATGTGCAGACCTTTCGCGACACCGACGGCGGATCACGCGGCCATTCGACGGCGATCTACTATCTATTGAAGGCGGGGCAGCGATCCCACTGGCACCGTGTTCGCGATGCTGTAGAGGTATGGCATCATTATGCCGGGGCTCCGCTTGCTCTTCACCGCTCGCAGGATGGCAGCGGCCGCGAGACGGTGGTGCTTGGGACTGACATCCTCAAGGGCGAGCGTCCGCAGGCGGTCATTCCCGCCAACTGGTGGCAATCGGCTGAAACGACAGGCGATTACACGCTCGTCGGATGCACCGTTGCGCCAGGCTTCGACTTCGCCTCCTTCGAGATGGCACCACCGGACTGGCAGCCTGTCGGTTGAACGCTATTCGGCGGCCGCCGGCTGTTCGGCAGTCGTGGCCTTCCGGCGAAACAGCTCGTTTGCGGCGAGAACGGCGCCGCCTGTAACCAGCACGCACGCAAGCGCGATCCGCCAGCTCGGCTCGGCAAAGCCGAACAGCGTCAGGTTCAACGTCGAAAGAAGCGGCGCGGCATAGCTCGCAGCGCCGAGGATCTGGATATCACCATTCTTGACGCCGTAATCCCAGGCATAGAAGGCTGCACCGACCGGGAAGAGCCCGAGGCCGAGAACCGCAACCCACTGCGAGACCCCCACGGGCCAGACCGTTGTCTCCAGGCCGAGATGGCAGATGGACGACAGGATCGCGGTCGCGAGGCAGAAGCCGGTGACGACATCGGTCGAGACAGCATCGAACCGGCGCGTCAGCAGTGAATACCCCGACCATGTGAAGGCGCAGAGGAAGGCCGCGCCATAGCCGACGGCATAGGCACCATCGAAGTTGATGCCGTTGCGGCCGACGATCAGGAAGGTGCCACAGAGACCGGCCAGCGCTCCCGCGACATGATACCAGCGCAGCCGTTCGCCCGGTAGCAACGCCGACCCGACAACGATCAGCAGCGGCCAGAGATAGGCAATCAGCCCGGCCTCGACCGCCGGCGCATTCCTGAGCGCCGTGAAGTAAAGGAAATGATATCCGAACAGCCCGGCGATCCCAACGATCCATACCTTGGCCGGCTGCTTGAGCAGAGCGAGCCGCGACGGATTGAGGATCAGCACGACGATGCCGGGGATGCTGCCGATGGCAAAGCAGATCGCGGACAGCTGGAAGGGCGGCATCGTACCTGACGCAGCCGTGAATAACGCCAGGAACGACCACATGAGAATAGCCGCAAAGCCGATTAGCGTTGCCCGAAGCTTCACCTGTCCCCCTTTACGGAGACACTTGCTCCGTCAGCTCGCGCCGTATTTCACCGCCGTGATCGTCACCGGACCGTATTGCGTCGGAATACGGACGTAGACCGGAGCATATACATTTGCAGCATCCGACTTGGCAAACCAGATTTCCATCCGGCTGCTCTTGCTCAGATAGTCGATATCGCTGCGGCCCTTCTTGTAGCCGGAGCGCGGGACGAAGCGCACGCTGCAAACGGTCGCTTTGCCGCTGAACCCCGACGTCGAGAAATCCTGAGAGCCCTTTGGCGAGAGCACCAGATCCATGCGCATTTCGCCATCGTAGATCGGCAGTTTCTGCGCGCAGACATTGGCGTCGGCAGGGAAGATCAGGCCGGAGATCGGATCAAGGACGGAACGCAGGTCGCTTGCCGGCACGCTGACCCAGTTCTTCGGCGGTGTCCGTGGCGGCCTGACGGTCGTCGAAGTGATATTGCCGTTGTTGTAACGCACCTCGTATGTCCGGGCGCGCTTGCCGCTCTTGTAATAGAGATAGTAGCGGGACGCCTGCAGCCGGTCACCGCGCAGGACGCCGTCAACGCTGGTCTTTGCAGAGATATTGGTGACGAGATCGGCAAGTCCTGCCGAGCTGATGTCGCCGGATACCTTGTAGCTCTTGTCGTCCTCGATCTTCGTCAGGAAGGCGGCGCGCGCAATCGTCAGGATACCAAGCGAAACCCTGTACTCGGTGCGATGCACGATCTCGCTTGCGCCGGCCGGAATGGCCACCAGCGCTGCGACTGCGGAAATAAGAATGCGTTTGCCCAGATGAGCCATGAAATGAACCTTGTTCAGGCGGCTGGAAACGCCGTTGATAACGGTCTATACGCCTGTCTCTCGATGAAGCAAACACGAGCTTTTTGACAGAATTGCGGGAAATGCCAAGGATTGGCTTGACGCGCACGGCCTGTCTGACTATAGAACCGCAACTTTCCAATCATGGTCTGATGGATTGCTAGCCCGGTTTTGCGTGGGCGTGCACCCGATGGCCGAGAAAAACAAGAATAGGTGTTCCATGTCCCGCATGTGCGAATTGACCGGCAAGGCAGTCCTCGTTGGCAACAATGTCAGCCATGCCAACAACAAGACCAAGCGCCGGTTCCTCCCGAACCTGTGCCAGGTTACGCTGATCTCCGACGCGCTCGGCCAGCGTTACCGTCTTCGCGTTTCGGCTGCTGCTCTTCGTTCCGTCGAGCATCGTGGCGGTCTCGATGCCTTCCTGATCAAGGCAAGCGAAAATGAACTGTCGATGCGCGCTCGTCTGCTGCGTCGCCAGATCGTCAAGAAGACTGCCGAAGCCGCTGCTGCGTAAGCTTCGACTGCTTCTTTTTCATACGGCTTCAGAAGGCTTGCACGGATGAACTCCGGACAAGCCTTTTGCTTTGCCGGTCTGTTCCTCCAACTGGTGGCATACCCCAGGATAAAAAAATGCTGACGACACGCTCTACGCTTATCTATGTCACCCTCATGACGCTGGTCGTCGTCGCCTCGAACTTCCTCGTGCAGTTCCCTCTGAATGCCGAATTCGCCGGCATCAATCTGGCCGACATCCTGACCTGGGGTGCTTTTACTTATCCGGTCGCCTTCCTCATCACCGATCTGACCAACCGCCAGTTCGGACCGCAGGCGGCCCGCAAGGTCGTCTTCGCCGGCTTCGTCGTCGGTGTGGCGCTGTCCTTCTATACCTCGGTGCCGCGCATCGCGATTGCGTCGGGCTCGGCCTACCTGGCCGGTCAGCTGCTTGATATCTCGGTCTTCAATCGCCTGCGCCGTCAGGCCTGGTGGCGCGCGCCGCTCGTCGGCTCGCTGATCGGCTCGATGCTGGACACGATCATCTTCTTCTCCTTCGCATTTGCTGCCTTCTTCGTCTTCTTCGGCCCGAATGATCCCTTCGCGCTGGAATCCGCCCCGATCCTCGGCGCATTCACGGCCGAAGCCCCGCGCTGGATTTCCTGGGCGATCGGCGACTTTACGGTGAAGGTAGTCGTCGGTCTCGTAATGCTGCTGCCATACGGCGCACTGATGAACGTGCTGCGCCCCCTGCAGGCCGCCGCCGCCCGCTGAGCGCGCTCCCCCCAATTCGAGTTCCAGCTGTTCGGCGGAGCCTATGGCTCCGCCGTTCCTGTTACTGAGACCGAGTCAGGGAGAATTCTCGTCGGGAAGTGTGTGCGGCCCCGAGCCCAATTCGAGCGACGCAGCGAAGCAAAATAGATTCTCCGGTGACGAGCGTACGAAGAGCGGCGGGCAACGGATCGGGACTGATTGCGGGCATTGAACCGAAAGTCGATTTCGGCGGCTGATACGCCGCTGTCACCGCTGCAGGTGTGCCGTGTCGCCAGATGGTACCTCGACCAGTCGAAATTCCAGCATCAGGTTGCGCTGCAGGATGGAGTGATTGTCGTCGGAGACTATCACCACATGCGTGGTCCCGTCCTCGGCTGCGAAGACATCCAAGCCTTCCATGTTGTCGATCTGGTAGCCGAAATCGCCCTGCAGCAAGATCTCTCCGTCCATCACGGAACCGGGACGAATGTCGGCGGCCTTGATGCGGCGGAGTCGCATTCCGATGCCTTCCGCGACATTGAAGCGCCGCTCGAGGAGCAAGAGGTCACCATTCTGCAGAAACGCTCCGTCCGTCGCGTCGAAGTCGCCATAATGGGCGAGCGCAAGACGTCCCTTCAATGGCCCGTCGAGGATCGCGGCGTAGGCATTGTCATCGGCGTCCAAGCTGCGCTCGGCCACAATCAGTGTGCCGCCCTTCAGCGCGCTGTCCGCGGGCGCGACGGCGATCGTTTCAAAGCCGCGATTGGCGCGCAGGGATTTCTTGGAAAACGGATTGGGAATCATGTCGATTGCACGCGACACCTCAAAGCCCGGATCGGGATAGACGTCAACGCGGTGATCCTGTTCGAAGGAGACCAGGATTTCGTTGCCGTGCAACGCCAAGCCCTCCGCATCCATATGTCCCTTGCCTTCGAAGGTCCGCCCGGCACGATTCCTCATCGGCGTGATCGCGACGTCGGCGAGACCAGACAGGCGCCCCTGTGGATCGCGCTCGATGCGCCCGGTCATCCAGTGGCCGGTGTCGAGTACGCCGACGAAATGCGTCTTGTCCTGTCGAAACCGGATCGACGACAGCGAGCCAAACAGCCGCTGCGGCGAGACCATTTCCAACCCGCCGAGGAATTCAAGCGGACCGAACCGGGTATCGTCGGAACCAATCTTGAATTCAGTGATGGCGCGGCTGCGAACCTCGACGCTGCCATCGGCAAGTGCTGGCGGCACGAATGCCGCCAGACCAACGGCGATCGCGATCAGGCTGGCGAAAGGCTTCCCGAGCATCCAGAAAGCGTCCTTTCGCGGTTAGCCGGCGCGGCGGAGGCGACCGCCCCGCGGCTGGACGGTCTTGTCTTCGAAGAGCGATGCAAGCTGCTCGGTCATCGCACCGGCCAGCTCGTCCGCGTCGACGATGGTTACGGCGCGCCTATAATAGCGCGTCACGTCATGGCCGATGCCAATTGCCAGAAGCTCGACGGGAGAACGCGTCTCGATGCGCTCGATGACGGCGCGTAGGTGCCTTTCCAGGTAGCTGCCCGGATTGACCGACAATGTCGAATCGTCGACCGGCGCGCCGTCGGAGATCATCATCAGGATCTTGCGTTGCTCGCGCCGCGCGATCAGGCGGTTATGCGCCCACATCAGCGCCTCGCCGTCGATGTTTTCCTTCAGCAGGCCTTCGCGCATCATCAGGCCAAGATTGGCCCGCGCGCGGCGCCAGGGAGCATCGGCCGACTTGTAGATGATGTGGCGCAGATCGTTGAGACGGCCAGGCGTCTGTGGCTTACCGCTGCCGAGCCACTTTTCGCGCGCCTGTCCGCCCTTCCAGGCCTTCGTCGTGAAGCCGAGGATCTCCACCTTGACACCGCAGCGCTCGAGTGTACGGGCCAGGATATCGGCGCAGGTGGCGGCGACCGTGATCGGACGGCCACGCATCGAGCCCGAATTGTCGATCAGAAGCGTCACGACCGTATCGCGGAACTGCGTGTCTCGCTCCATTTTGAACGAGAGTGCCTGCATCGGGTCGATAATCATGCGTGTAAGGCGTGCTGGGTCGAGATAGCCTTCCTCGAGGTCGAAATCCCAGGAACGGTTCTGCTGTGCCATCAAGCGGCGTTGCAGGCGGTTGGCCAGTCGCCCGACCGCGCCCTGCAGGTGCGCCAGCTGCTTGTCGAGGAAGGCGCGCAGGCGCTCCAGCTCGGCGGCGTCACAGAGCTCTTCGGCCGTGATCGTCTCATCGAATTCCTCAGTGAAGACGTGGTAGTCGACCTTCTCGTTGAAGTCGTCGAAGGGGGTGTTCGGACGGCGGGTTTCGCCCGGAGTCTCGGAATCTTCCTCGCCCTCATCCTGCATGTCGTCGTCGGAGATTTCGGCGCCTTCGGTCTCGCCGTCCTCCATCTGCTCGTCGGCGACTTCGCTGTCCTCTACGGGTGCGGCATCGGAGCCGGCGTCGTCGTCGACTTCGTCCTGATCCTGCTCGTCGCCGTTCGGCTGGTCTTCCTGCTCAGACTCGTCGTCGGACTCCGGCTCGCTGTCGTCGTCGCCATACTCCTCGGCCATTTCCATGGCGGAGAGCATGTGGCGTATTACCTTCGAGAAGGCCTGCTGGTCACTGATGACGGCGGGAAGGTTGTCGAGATCGGCTCCGGCCTTTTCCTCGATGAAGGAGCGCCAGAGATCGAGCACCTTGCCGGCAGAAGCTGGCGGTTGCTGGCCGGTCAGCTTCTCGCGCACCATCATGGCGACGGCTTCGCCGATCGGCGCATCCTCCTGCCGCTCGATGCCAGAGAGATTCGCCTTGGCGTATTTCTCCTCGGTCATCGAACGCAAGTTGGCGGCCACACCTTCCATGCGCAGCGCGCCGATCGATTCCACACGCGCCTGCTCGACAGCGTCGAAGATTGCGCGGGCGTCGGAACCCTGCGGCGCCATCGTCGCGTGCACCTTATCGTCGTGGCAAGCGAGTCGCAGCGCCATCGAGTCGCCAAGTCCACGCGTCACCGCCAGCTCATGCTTCGTCGGGCGCTTGGAGAGTTCGGGCAAGCGGACACGCTCGGCCGTCATTCCGGGGCGCTCATTGGCGAAGGTCACCTCGACGTCGCCATCGCCGGCGATCGCGCGAACACTGCCTGATATCGCCCGACGCAACGGTTCGACGTCGACTGGCGAGCCGGGCTTTGCTTTCGAATTGTCACCGCGAGCAGCCATGGTCGGTCGGCCTTAGGCCTCCAGAACAATGTTTGCAGCACTCTCTTTCAGCTCGACGCCGAAAGCGCGCTGGTAGTGCTCGGCCACCAGCGGGCGCTCCAGCTCGTCGCACTTGTTCAGGAAGGTGGTGCGGAAGGCGAAGGCGAGGTCACCGAAAATCTCAGCGTTCTCGGCCCAGGTGATGACGGTACGCGGGCTCATAACGGTCGACAGGTCGCCATTCATGAACGAAGCGCGCGTGAGATCGGCAACGCGGACCATCTTGGAGACGATGTCGCGGCCGTTCTTGTCCTTGCCGAAGCTCTTCACCTTGGAAGCGACGATATTCACTTCGTGATCGTGCGGCAGATAGTTCAGAGTGGTGACGATCGACCAGCGGTCCATCTGTGCCTGGTTGATCTGCTGCGTGCCGTGATAGAGGCCCGTCGTGTCGCCGAGACCGATGGTGTTTGCGGTTGCAAACAGGCGGAAGGCGGGGTGCGGGCGAATGACGCGGCTCTGGTCGAGCAGCGTCAGGCGACCGGACGACTCCAGCACGCGCTGGATGACGAACATGACGTCCGGGCGGCCGGCATCGTATTCGTCGAAGACGAGCGCGACATTATGCTGGTACGCCCAGGGCAGGATGCCGTCCTTGAATTCAGTAACCTGCAGACCGTCCTTGAGGACGATCGCGTCCTTGCCGACGAGGTCGATACGGCTGACATGGCTGTCGAGGTTGATACGCACGCAGGGCCAGTTGAGGCGAGCGGCGACCTGTTCGATATGCGAGGACTTACCGGTGCCGTGATAGCCGGAGATCATCACGCGTCGGTTATGGGCAAAGCCGGCAAGAATGGCGAGCGTGGTCTCGCGGTCGAAGAGATAGTCGGGGTCGAGGTCCGGAACATAGGCGCTGCCCTGGCTGTAAGCCGGCACGCGAATATCGGAATCGATACCAAAGACCTCCCTGACCGAAACGGTGGTGTCCGGAATCTCCGAAATATCAAGGTCAATCTTGCTCATCATGTCTCCAAGGCGGGTGCCCGACACCCGGCCATACTGTATCAGCCCATTTCACAACCATGACGCCGCAAGTCTACACTGCGCTCGTTCATGTCGGAACGTCGGCGATGCTTCTCCGGGACTGAAACGAAACCTCGGGGGCGGTAAACTACCGCTAGCGAGCATTCTTGAACAAAGTCCCGGACAAGAAACGCCGCGCCCGGAAGTGGCCGAGGCGCCTGTGGGACAAACGCAAAAAATTGTGCCGCGGTTGCCTGCGGCCTCAGCCGATTTGGGACCATACCTGATTGAAGACCAAGAGCAAGGACGGGAACTAACAAAAACCGTTCTGCTTCAATAATTGATAGGCCTGGATGACGGCGCGGAACCGTTCCTCCGAACCACGGTCGCCGCCGTTGGCGTCGGGGTGGTGCTTCTTGACCAGTTCCTTGTACCGGCTCTTGATCTCCGAGGAGGTCGCGCTGGCGTCAAGGCCCATCGTGTCGAACGCCTTCGCTTCGAGGCTTTTCAGCTTGCGCTGCTCAGGGAAGCGCGGGCCGTTTCCCTTGGTGCCGTTGACGAAGCCGAAGGGATCGCGGACGCGGTAAGTACCCGAGCGCATATCGGAATGCAGCGGGCTGTTCTTGGCCGACTTGTTGACGCCGACCGTCCAGGTCGGGCGGTGGCCGGTGATCGCTTCCTTCTGGTAGCGCGCGATCTCGCCGTCGGAGAGGCCGGAAAAGTAGTTGTAGCCCTTGTTGTATTCCTTGACGTGCTCGAAGCAGAACAGAAAAAACTGCCCCTCGGCATTGCGTCCGACGGGAGCGCGATGCACGCCTTTCTTGTCGCAGCCGTCCCACTGACAGGAAGGGGGAGCCTGTTCGGGTTCCTGCTCGCGTTTGCGGCGGGTGCGGATGCGGTCGAAATATTTGGAATCGAGTCTCATGACGGCACTAATTTTAGGCCTCCGAAGAGGCGACAACAAGAATTGACAAACCGGAATGTTGCTGGCTTGGTGGGAACCTTTTTCGCAAAGCAACGAGACCATGACCCTGCAGACCCGCATCGAAGAAAAGCTGACCGCCGCGTTCGCGCCGGAGCGCCTCAGCGTGATCAATGAAAGCCATCTTCATGCAGGTCATCAGCCTGATATGACGGGGACCGGCGAGACCCATATGCGGGTTCGCATCGTATCCGCCATGTTTGCCGGCATGCCGCGACTGGCAAGACACCGTGCGATCACGGAGCTTTTGAAGCCAGAACTGGATGCCGGATTGCATGCCCTCGCCGTCGAGCCAGCAGCACCAGGCGAACCGGTGCGCTGGTAGCGAGCACGGGCTCTATATAGTGACCTGGTCGCACTTTCCAATGCGACCGAAAGGGTCATCGTCCCTTTTCAGCGGATCAGAAGAGCCGTCGCGTAAAGACCGATGCCGAATACCGTGTGCGAGACCAGGTTCAGGAAACGCACCTTGTTCGGGTTTGGCGTCTTAGACGCGGCCCAACCGATGCCGAGGCCCGGTTGCAGCAGGAACCAGCCGGCACCAACGGTGACAATCGCCCAGATCCACGCCGGTAGAAACGTCGGCGCTGCGAGCCAGGCCGGGCCCGTAAGCAGCACAAGCAGGATCCCGTAAAGAATGCCGACCGCATAGTGGCCGATCCAGCCGAGCGCGAGCTCGTGCTTGTACGGAGCGGCCGTGCCGATATCTCCGTGGAAGACCTTGCCGTCCTTCAGGTGCCAGAACCAGCGCCCCACCGGCGCCCAGTTCGGCAGTGGCCCCCCCGTGGCTTTCGCAAGAACAATTGCCCAGATGTCCATGAGGACCGTTGCCCCGACGCCGATGGCGATGGCCCGCCAGAAAATATCAAACATATCAAATCCATAATAATGATGTCGGCGACGGACTCCTCTCCGTCGCAAACAAGAGTTGATGCTCGCCTCAGGCCGGACCTGCTTCGTTTTCCTCTGCCGGCCGGATTCGAAGTTTGGTGATGCGGTTCTTTTCGCGCTTCATCACGATGAAGCGCTTGTCGTGGAAGGTGAAGGCCTGCCGCTCCTCCGGGATCGTCATCGACTCGTGGATGACGAGGCCAGCAATCGTCGTCGCTTCCTCATCCGGCAAATGCCAGTCGAGCGCGCGGTTGAGATCGCGGATGGGCACGTTGCCGTCGACCACGATCGAGCCATCCGCCTCCTGACGTACCCCCTGGATATCGATGTCGTGTTCGTCGGCGATGTCGCCGACAATCTCCTCAAGGATGTCCTCGAGCGTCACGATGCCTTGCACCTCGCCATACTCGTCGACGACGACCGCGAAATGCTGCTTGCGGCGCAGGAATGCATTCAGCTGCGCTTCCAGGCTCGTACTGTCAGGCACGAACCACGGCTTCTGGGCGATCTTGCTGATATCAAGATGCTCTGGCTCCGCATCACGCTCGGCAAGCGCGCGCAGCAGATCCTTGGAGTGCACAACGCCTATGATGTTGTCCGTTGACCCACGCCAGAGCGGCATGCGGGTGAACGGGCTTTCGAGGATCGTTCGCACGACCACCTCGGGTGGATCGTCGGCATTGATCGCCCGCATCGCCATGCGGTGCACCATGATATCGGAGAGTTCCAGTTCGCCGAGATCAAGGACGCCTCCCAACCGGTCGCGGTCCGCCTTCACGACCGATCCCTCCCGGTGCAGAAGGTCGACGGCGCCGCGCAGTTCTTCGTGCGCCGAGAGCATCGAAACCTCGCGCGAGAGATTGATGCCGAACAGCGACAGAATCCGGCGAACGATTGCATTGACGAAAGACGACAACGGGCCGACGACGGCGACGAACGTCTTGACCGCATAGGCGGTGTTCAGCGCAAACCGATCCGGCGTCGAGATCGCCCAGCTCTTCGGCAAGACTTCGGCGAAAATGACAAGAATGACGGTCATCGCGAGGGTCGCGAGCGCGACGCCCGAATTGCCAAACAGCCCGAGGAACAGGCTGGTCGCCAGCGACGAAGAGAGGATGTTGGCAAGATTGTTGCCGATCAGCAGGGCGCCGATCAGCCGGTCCCGGCGCTCGATCAGCTGACGCACGATCCCTGCGCGTTCCTCGCCATTGGCCTCGAGTGTGTGAATGCGGCTGCGGGACACCGCAGTCAGCGCCGTTTCCGAACCTGAAAAGAACGCAGACATGAGGACGAGGGCCACGATGGAGACAATTTCCGGCCAGTATACGGAAAGAAATGCCAGCGTGCCTTCGAGGGTCATTGCGGGTATTTCTCCTTGAGGAAGCTCAGCACTTCCGAGGCGGGAACATCATTGGCGACAAAGGACTGCCCGATGCCGCGCGTCAGGATGAAGGTCAGCTTGCCGCCCTTCACCTTCTTGTCTTGGGCGATCGCATCCATCAAGACTTCGGCCGGCGGCAGCGCGCCGAGAATTTCCGACATGCGGGTCGGCAGGCCGACGGCCTTCAGGTGGGTTTCGACGCGGCGGGCGTCATCCGGGCTTGCGAGGTTCATGCGCGCCGAGAATTCGTGCGCCAGGACCATGCCGATCGAAACGCCTTCGCCATGAACGAGGCGCGCGCTGTCATAGGCGGTTGCCGCCTCCAATGCGTGGCCGAAGGTGTGGCCGAGATTGAGAAGCGCTCGCTGTCCGGTCTCGCGCTCGTCGGCGACGACGACATCTGCCTTCGCCTGGCAACTCGTGGCAATCGCCTCGATCCGAGCCGCACCCCCGGCAAAAACCGCTTGCCAGTTGGCTTCCAGCCACGCGAAAAAATCAGGCTTGTCGATCAGGCCGTACTTCGCGACCTCGGCATAGCCGGCGCGAAATTCCCGAGCGCTCAGTGAATTCAAGACGTCGGTATCGGCAAGCACCAGGTCCGGCTGATGGAAAACGCCGATCAGGTTCTTGCCGTGACGGCTGTTGATGCCCGTCTTGCCGCCGACCGAGGAGTCGACCTGCGACAGCAGTGAGGTCGGCACCTGCACGAAACGCACGCCGCGGCGCACGATGCCGGCCGCAAAGCCGGTGAGATCGCCAATGACGCCACCGCCGAGTGCAATCACGTAATCGTTGCGCTCGATCCGCGCTTCAAGGACCTTGTCGCAAACCGTCATCAGGTGTTCGAAGCTCTTGGTCTTCTCGCCTGCCGGCAGCACAAGCGTTGCCGAAGCGATGCCCGCTGCTTCGAGGCTTTGCACCAGCGCATCCAAATAGAGCGGGGCCACGTGCTCGTCGGTGACGACTGCCGCCTTGCGGCCCTTGAGGCGCGACGCGATCTCCGCACCGGCGCGGGCGATCAGGCCGGGACCGATCAGAATGTCATAAGTACGCTCGCCGAGCGGCACATGGACCTTGCGTTCGGAGGCAGGGGCAATCGCATTCATCTGGCTGCACTTTCGGTTCGGGCGTCGATCACGGCTTGGAGCACCTCTTCTGCCATGAGTTCCTTGCGCACATCGCGCGAGAGGACAGTGAGGTCGGCGAGTTCGTAGATCGGATAGCGCGCGTTCATCAGGCTTTCGAGGGTCTGCTTCGGGTTCTCTGTCTTGAGCAGCGGCCGAGTATCGCGCTTGCAGACGCGCTCCCAGAGAACCTCAAGATCCGCCTTCAGCCAGACGGAAATACCACCCTTCTTGATATGCTTGCGCGTCCGGTCGTTGATGAAGGCGCCGCCACCGGTGGAAACAACGCGCGGCCCGTTCTTCAGAAGACGCTTCATGACGCGGGTTTCGAGCGCGCGAAATTCTTCTTCCCCGTAAGCGGCAAAGAGCTCGGTGATCGACATGCGCGAGACCTTCTCGATCTCGGCATCGCTGTCGACGAAAGGAATGCCAAGCTGATGTGCAACGATCCGTCCGACAGAAGATTTGCCCGCGCCCATCAGTCCGACCAGGATCAGGTTGCGAGAACCAAGCGCAGCGCGAGCCCTGTCTTTCAAGCTTTCGGCAACGGTCAGAACTGAGTCGCTCATTGGTCCATTCACACTTTGTTTTCGAACGGTATCGACAAATGCAGGTGGAGCGTCAAGTCGCGCGCAAGGGAAACGTGGTCCAAATGCAGCTTCTTGCACTTGCAAACATGCTTCTTCATAAAGAAGCAGAGCCATGGAGTTGCTGAATGCCGAGTTTGTTCCGTTTTCTCGCCATATTGGCGATCATCGCCGGTGCGATATACGGAACGATGTGGGCATTGGTTGTTTTTGTCGAGCCGCAGGAGCGCGACGTGACGATCCGCCTTCCGTCCGAGCGGGTCAATCCGCCCGCCACCGGCGCCATCAACCCGTCCAAGAAGTGAGACCATGAAGGATCTCGGCTGGGCTCACGTCGAAGCCTTTCTGGAAATGATGAGCGCTGAGCGGGGTGCTGCGGCTAATACGCTTTCGTCCTATGAGCGCGACCTCGACGATCTGCACAGCTTCCTGAACGGCAAGGGCGTGCGGCTGCTGGAGGCGACATCGGCGGACCTTTCGGCCTATCTCTCCTCGCTCGGCGCCAAAGGGTTCAAGCCCTCTTCCCAGGCGCGGCGACTGGCGGCGATGCGCCAGTTCTACAAGTTCCTCTATGCCGAGGGCCTACGCACCGACGATCCAACCGGCATTCTCGACGCGCCGAAGAAGGGCCGCGCGCTTCCGAAGACGATGGGAGTCGACGAAGTCGGTCGGCTGCTGGAGCAGGCGGAAACCGAAGCACAAGATCCAGCGCCCGGCCAGCTTCAGCGGCTACGGATGCTGGCCCTTCTCGAGTTGCTCTACGCGACGGGGATGCGTGTCAGCGAACTCGTCTCGCTTCCTGCCCGCGTACTCGACCAGGACGGACGCTTCCTGATGATCCGTGGCAAAGGCAACAAGGAACGGCTTGTGCCGCTGTCGCAGTCGGCGATCGTTGCAATGAAGCTCTACGGCAGGATGCTTGCAACCGAGAACGCCGCCGCCAAAGTGCCGCAGGAAGGTCCCTGGCTGTTCCCCGCAGCTTCCAAGGAAGGCTATCTGCCGCGTCAGGTCTTTGCGCGAGACTTGAAAAATCTTGCGATCCGGGCAGGTCTCACCCCATCTATGATCTCGCCGCACGTCATGCGGCATGCATTCGCAAGTCATCTTCTCGCCAATGGCGCGGATCTTCGCGTCGTTCAGGAACTGCTCGGTCACTCAGACATTTCAACCACGCAAATTTATACGCATGTGTTGGAGGAACGGCTTCAACAACTGGTCCAAACGCACCACCCCCTTGCCAAACAGGCCAAAAAGCAGGAATAGGACCGGCAACAAAGGGCGCGCTTAGGAATAGCAGCCCCGGCAAAAGGAACGGAAACGCACCTCATGCACAACTATCTCGACTTCGAAAAGCCGATCTCCGACCTCGAAGGCAAGATCATCGAACTGAAGAAGCTCGCGACCGAAGACGAGAGCATCGACACGTCAGATGAAATCGGCAGGCTCGAAGTTCGCGTTCGCGAGGCGATGGTCGATATCTATTCGAAGCTCAACGCTTGGCAGAAGACGCAGGTCGCGCGCCATCCGCAGCGACCGCATTTCGTCGACTACGCCAAGACGCTGTTTCAGGAATTCACACCGCTTGCCGGCGACCGAAAGTTTTCCGAGGATGCTGCGATCCAGGCAGGCCTTGCCCGTTTCCGCGGCCAGCCTGTCGCCGTTCTCGGCCAGGAAAAGGGCAATGACACCAAGAGCCGCCTGAAGCACAATTTCGGCAGCGCCCGCCCGGAGGGTTACCGCAAGGCAATCCGCGTTCTCGAGATGGCTGATCGCTTCGGTCTCCCCGTCATCACCCTCGTCGATACGGCAGGCGCCTATCCGGGCGTCGGCGCCGAAGAACGCGGCCAGGCGGAGGCCATTGCCCGTTCGACCGAGATGTGTCTTTCGGTGAAGGTGCCGATCGTCTCTGTCGTCATCGGCGAAGGCGGCTCGGGCGGCGCCATCGCGATCGCCACCGGCAACCGCGTTTACATGCTCGAGCACGCGATCTACAGCGTCATTTCGCCGGAAGGTGCAGCCTCGATCCTCTGGCGCGATTCCGCCCGTGCCCGCGAAGCCGCCACCAACATGAAGATCACGTCCGACGACCTGAAGGCGCTCGGCATCATCGACGGCATCATCAGCGAGCCGCTCGGCGGCGCCCACCGTGATCCCGACAGCGTCATTGCCGCAACGGGCGATGTCATCGCCAACGCGCTTGGTGAGCTTTCCAACCGCGCCGGCGAGCAGCTCCGCAACGATCGCCGGCAGAAGTTTCTCAACATGGGCCGCAATTTGTAGTGCACAAGCGCGCAGATGCCCTGTGAATGAGGCCAAACCTTGGCCACAATAATGTTATCAGTAACATTCCTACTTGCGGGGGACGCGAGCGCGCTTCATAGGCTGCTAAGAGTTTGTGAACCATAGTCAGCCTATGATTCGCTCCGCATCTGGGGCCAGGTTGCATACTGTTGATGGGCTATTTTGAATGCGCATTCGTCATTTTGCATATGTTTCCCTGATGGCGCTGGCGCTCGCCGGCTGCAACGACGCATTGGAAACCGCCCAGGTCGACCTCTCGAGAGTCAAGAACAAGGTCGAGCAGCCGCTTCCGCCGAAGATCCTGTCCGAAATGTCGGCCAAGGGGATGCAGCGCAATTCGCCGATCATGATCCGCATCTTCAAGGAAGAAGGCGCGTTGGAGATCTGGAAGGCGAAGACCGACAATCGCTTCGACAAGATCGCCGACTACAAGATCTGCGCCTGGTCCGGTCGCCTCGGTCCCAAGGTGAAAGAGGGTGACCGGCAGGCGCCGGAAGGCTTCTACGAGCTGACGCGCGCCAACCTGAATCCGAATTCGAAATATTATCTGGCGATCAATACCGGCTTTCCGAACCGCTACGACGCTATCAATGGCCGCAGCGGTACCAATCTAATGATCCATGGCGCCTGCTCGTCGTCGGGCTGCTACTCGATGACCGACCAGCAGGTGCTCGAGATCTACGCCTTCGCCCGTGACGCCTTTTCCGGCGGCCAGTCGACAGTGCAGCTTCAAGCCTTCCCCTTCCGCATGACGGCGGAAAACATGGTCCGGCATCGTCTGAACTCGAACATCGAATTCTGGAACATGCTGAAGGTCGGCTACGACAACTTCGAGGTCACCAAGCGTCCTCCAGAAGTGAACGTCTGCGAGAAGAAGTACGTCTTCAACCAGCAGGCAACCGGCAACGGCACCTTCAGTCCAGCCGGCGCGTGCCCGGCGATGTCGACGCCGCCGGCACTGACCGCTGCCCTTGCCTCCTACGGCAAGACCTATGACGCCGACTACGCCAAGGCCGTAAAGAAATACGACGGCATGGCTTGGTACGACCCGAGCGAAGCCGAACGCAAGGCGGTGGTCGCAAAGCTCAGGAAGGGTCGCGAATTGGCCTACGCACCAACGGGCACGTCGCTCGAAGCCGGCAAGATGGTGAAGGTCGCGGATCTGGAAGAGATGATGGCGAGCAAGACCGCATCCACGGTCGCCGCGAACGCGGCACCGGGCGCGGCGCCAGCAACGTCGGAAGCAAAGGCGATTGCCGTCGCTGCTGCTATTCCGGCCCAGGTTCCAGTCCCCACGCCGAGCCCGCTCGCCTTCGCGCCGGTGGAACAGCCTGAGCCTGTCGAAGTCGCCTCGAAGAAGCCGTTCTGGAAGTTCTGGGGCAAGGACTGATGGCGTGAGCGCCATTCTCTACGATTTGCGCGGGCTGAAATGCCCGCTACCGGTGCTGAAGACCCGCCGCAAGATGTCCTCGCTGCCGAGCGGCGCGTTGATCCAGGTCGAAACCACGGATCCGCTCGCCGGTATCGACATTCCCCACTTCTGCAACGAAGACGGCCACCAGCTGATCGAGGCGGAAAAGACCGAAGCCGGCCACCGCTTCCTCATCCGCAAGGGATAGCTCAGAACCGCATTCCCGGCACAGCGAGCGGATTGTCGTTCAGCGCCGCTCGATCCGGCGTATCGATGCGCGGCTTGCCAAGAAACGCATCGAACAGATCCTTGACGAAGGCCTCCGGCAGATCCTTGGTGATCAGCACCATGCGCGTGCGACGGTCCTCGGGGTCCGGCCAGGCCGGCAGCCGCGACGGCGGATGGAAGATGCTCTGCACGCCGTGAAGGACCAGTGGACGATCCGGGCGGTCTGAGACAGCGACGATCGCCTTCATCCGCAGTAGTTTTTCGCCGTGCGCCGACCGCAAGAGATCGATGAACATGTCAAGCGCCATCGGGTCGATCGGCTTGTCCTCGACGATCGAGAAGGATCGGATCGAAGCGTCATGACGGTTCACGTCATGCGGATCCTGATGATCGTGCCCATGATGATGGTGGTGGCCGCCCGCCCCGTGATGATGGTGATCATGGTGGTGCGCGTGGGCATCTTCGTCCCGCAGCCAGCGACCAACGTCGGCAATCTTGCTGGCAGGATCATAGAGGCCGTTGACGAGAAGGCTTGCCTGGCCAGCCTCGACGCTATCGGCATCCATCAGTGCCGCGCGCGGATTGAGCGCATAAAGGCGCTTTTCTAAAGCAAGCAATCCTTCCGGCGACGCCATAGCCCGCTTCGAGAGAACCAGCCGATCAGCAACCGCGGCCTGCTTCACCGCCTCCTCGTGATTATCGAGGGTCTGCGAACCGTTGACCGCATCGACCACCGTTACGATGCCATCGAGATCGAAATTCGTGGCGATAACAGGGTTGCCCATGATCGCCTGCATGACCGGTGCCGGATCTGCCAGCCCTGTGGTCTCAATGACGACGCGCTTCACCGGCTTGACGCGGCCGGTCTGCACCGCATCCATCAAGTTGGCGAGCGTATCGACCAACTCGCCGCGCACGGTGCAGCAAAGGCAGCCATCCGACAGTTCAATGATGGCGTCGCCGGAGCTTTCCACCAGCAGATGATCGATGCCGACATCCCCGAACTCGTTGATGATGACGGCAGCGTCCTTCATCGCCGAATCCTTGAGGATCCGGTTCAGCAGGGTGGATTTGCCGGCGCCAAGAAAGCCGGTCAGGATGGTGACCGGGATTCGATTGGAAGCTGCGCTCATCGCGAATTGACCTTAGAAGGAGGTGGCAGGACGTGGCAGCGGCACCGGCACGTTGGCAATCGTTCCTGCGGTCTCGGCGGTTGCCAGCTTGTCGGGCTGCGGCTCGTTCTGACCCGGAATGAGACCGGCAAAGACGAAGTTCGGCTCGTGGTCCATTTCCTGGATATAGGGCGACTGAACCTTCATGCGACCGACTTCATCGCGCGTTTCACTGCGGACCTTGGCGCCCTTGGCGCTGCAGATATCGGCGGTGATATCCGTGACCTGGTCCTGGCCCGGCCCGTAGGGTTGCAAGGAAGTGAGCGTATCGGGCGCGGAAAACTGCGAGGTGAAGCCCTTCTGCAGCAAGTCGGCGGACGCATCCGCGCGAGCAGCCAGACTATCGGTGCCGAGCACGACGGAGATCAAGGTACGGCCGTTACGGGTCGCCGAAGCAATCTGATTGAACCCCGAAGCACAGATGAAGCCCGTCTTCATGCCGTCGGCGCCGGCGAAGCGTCCAATCAGGACGTTGATGCTCGGTACGTTCTTCGTGCCGGTCGTGATGCCCTCGAGCGAGAAGTATCCGGCATATTGCGGGAAGTCACGGCGCAGCGCGACGGAAAGAACCGCAAGATCGCGTGCCGTCGTGTACTGGCCCTTGCCGGGCAGGCCGTTCGGATTGACGAAATGCGAATCGTTCATGCCAAGCTTCGCCGCCTCGGCATTCATCTTCAGCACGAAGGCTTCCTGCGTGCCGCCAACGGCCTCGGCAACCGCAACCGCGATGTCATTTGCCGACTTCACCATCAGGATCTTCAACGCGCTATCGAGCGTCAGCTTCTGTCCCGGTTTGAAATACATCTTCGCCGGCGGCTGGGCCGCCGCCCGCTTGCTCATCACGATGGGGGTATCGAGGCTGATCTGGCCGGCGCGAACCGCATCGAAGACCGTGTAGACCGTCATCAGCTTGGTCAGTGACGCCGGATACCACTTGCGGAAAGCCTCGTCATGCTCCAGCACGCGGCCGCTTTGCACATCGACCAGGATGTGTGGGTTCGCATAAGCCTGCGCTGTGGCCGAGAGAGCGATGGCGGCTGCGGAAGCTGCGATTGAAAGCGGCCGCAAGGCGGCAAGCAAGCGATTCTGGCGCGTCGACACGGTTCGTCCTTAAAGATGTCCGGAAGTCTCGAAAGTTTCCCCTATTTAACGTATATGGCCATGACATGGCAAAGGGCCTTGATTAAGTTATTTCTGCGGCATCGTGTCCCCGCGACCCGGTTCCGTCCCCGTTTCGATTTCACGACAGGAAGCTGACATGCCGATTTTGAACAGAGCCGCCGAACTTCAGGACGAGGTGACAGAGTGGCGCCGGCATATCCACGCGCGTCCCGAACTTCTCTTCGCCGTCGAGAACACCGCCGCCTTCGTTGCCGAAAAACTCAAGGAATTTGGCGTCGACGAGATCGTCACCGGCCTCGGCAGAACGGGCGTCGTGGGCCTGATCAAGGGCAAGGGTGAAGGCAGCCGCACGATCGGCCTGCGCGCCGACATGGACGCCTTGCCGCTGACGGAAATCAGCGGCAAGCCATGGGCTTCGACCACGCCAGGCAAGATGCACGCCTGCGGCCATGATGGCCACACCGCCATGCTGCTCGGCGCGGCGAAATATCTGGCCGAAACGCGCAACTTCAACGGCAATATCGCGGTCATCTTTCAGCCGGCTGAAGAAGGCGGCGGCGGCGGCAACCTGATGGTCAAGGACGGCATGATGGAGCGCTTCGGCATCGAAGAGGTCTATGGCATGCACAATCTGCCGGGTCTACCGGTCGGACATTTCGCCATCCGCAGCGGCGCGATCATGGCGGCCACCGACGAATTCACCATCACCATCAAGGGCCGCGGCGGCCATGCCGCACAGCCGCACCGCACGATCGATCCGATCACCATCGGCGCCCAGGTCGTCAGCAACCTGCAACTCATCGCCTCCCGAAATGTCGACCCGTTGCGCTCGATCGTCGTTTCGGTCACCAAGTTCAACGCCGGCTTCGCGCACAACGTCATCCCGAACGACGCAACGATCGCCGGCACCGTGCGCACGCTCGACGAAGAGGTGCGCAACCTTGCCGAAACCCGATTGAAAGAGATCGTCAACGGCCTCGTTGCCGCCCACGGTGCCGAAGTCGATATCAATTTCAACCGGAACTACCCCGTCACCTACAACCACGCGACGGAAACCGGACACGCCGTCCGCATTGCCGGCGAGATCGCCGGCGCGGGCAACGTCAACGCCGAGATCGACCCGCTGATGGGCGGCGAGGATTTCTCCTACATGCTGAACGCCCGCCCCGGCGCCTTCATCTTCATCGGCAATGGCGATACCGCAGGCCTGCACAACCCCGCCTACGATTTCAACGACGAAACCATCACCCACGGCATTTCCTACTGGGTGCGGCTCGCCGAACAGCGCCTCGGCGACTGAAATTCACTTCATCCAACACATGCAAAAGAGCTTGGCTTCCGGCCAAGCCTTTTGTATGCATGACGCTCAAGTGGTCCCGTAGCTCAGCAGGATAGAGCACCAGATTCCTAATCTGGGGGTCACGCGTTCGAATCGCGTCGGGATCACCACTGTTTTCGCTAGTAGACGAGGTTTTGGCGCTTCGCGCCAGCTGTCGCTATCATTTCTCGATTGACATTCCTTCCCCACACAATTCTTGCCTCGATTGCATTAGCGACATAGATTGCACGGCGTCATTGTTTCCCGGGGGACGTTCTATGCTTCGAATTTCGATGACGTTGCTTCTATGCTCTCTTGTAGCGACCGCATTGCCGGCATCCAGTTCGGCACGCAGCTGGCATTCCGATGATACTGCCGCCCTGGTCGGGGGCCTGCTGCTAGGCGGCATTGCCGCTTCAGCCGCCTCGCATGATCATGTACATCAAAACCAGTACATTCCTCCGCCACCGCCCTATCCGCCTCGCAGCGCGCCCTTCAGTCCCGCCCGCGACGTCATCTGCTATCCAAGGCAGGGCGCCTGCTTCAATCCCGACGGCGATTTTCTGCCGACCTGGACCAACCGGCTATTCTGATTGCGAGGAAACCGAGATGAGACGACTGGTAGCAGCACTCGCCGCATGCCTGGGAGCCGCTTCGCCCTCCTTTGCCGAAACCCCGACCAGCGGCTTCGTTCGCTTGCACGCGATCGACCTGCTGGAACGCGCGCTGACGCAGGAACAGCAGACCAAACTTCAACTTGTCGCCTACCAGACGGCGATTGCCGACGTCTGCCTGGGATTTACGCTCGACGGTGCAAAAATGGGAAAGGCCTTCGAGGCGCTTGCGCCGGCCGACGCGGCCAAGATGAGCGATGCCCAGAAGGACTATCACGACAAGCACATCCTGGTGATCTATGGCATTCTCGTCGGCGGTGAACTGGCCGCGCTGTCCGACGATCCGTCGGAAGCCTGCGCGGCGGCCGAGAAGGTCAAGGCCGACCCCGACTTCGCCGACCAGGTGGTCTGGCAATGAGCTGACGGGAGCACCCGACACCCGACGGCTCAGAGTCCAGACAGAAACGCGGCCAGTTCGTCGGTATCGACAGGCACCCGATGCCGCTCCTCCGGATACGCGCCGCCGGCAATGTCGGCGGCATATTCGCGGAATGCCGCGATCCGTTCCGCCTGGATGCGGTCGTATTCGGCGGCAAGATTGCGATAGACCTTGGCGTGGCGCGGATAGTGCCCGCGGTTGAGGCCTAGCACATCTTCGGAGAAGAGGTACTGCGCGTCGCATCCGCTGCCGGCGCCCATCGAGATCATCAGCATCGACGTGCGCTCCGAAATCGCCGCCGCCACCTCGGCCGGCACGACCTCGATCTCGGCGCTGAACGCGCCGGCGGCTTCCAGATCCTTCACTTGCCTATAGACGAAGGCGGCGGATTGCGCCGTCTTGCCCACGGCGCGAAAGCCGCCCGTCCAGGTGGAATGCGATGGGATGAGCCCGGTGTGCCCGCAGACCGGAATATATTCGTCACGCAACCGCCGGATCGTCTGCAGACTGGCTGCACAATAGACGGCATCGGCGGAGGCCGCCCGCATTTTCACGGCGGAGCGCAGGATCTCATCCGGGGTCGCACCGCTCTGGCCGTATTCGCCGCCGGGAATCGCAAAGCGCCCGGGGGCGGCATCACGAAATCGCGGATCGAAGAGGAGTTCTGGCGGGACGGAAATCAGGTCGATGCCGGCCGCCTCGGCGGCCTCGGCCTCCTCGAGTGACACGACGCGCAACATGCTGAGCTGCCGCTTGCCCTTCATCGACAGGAGATCATGCACAGTCGGTCGCAGTTGTTTGCCCATCACCAATACCTTGAGAATGCCACCGCCCGTCAGGCGGCCAGGAGAGATTTCAGTTTGACGCTGCTTGCGACCAGCGCGGCCGGATCCGGATGCGCGCGCGCCGCGATCAGCATCTCGGCAAGCCGGATATCGCGGGCGACGATGTTGCCGCGACCGATGCCGCTGGCCGCCAGCAGCCGGCCGGCCTGATCGAGATGAAAGAGAATGAAGGCGCCGTCGCCGAGGTCCCGGCGCAAGTGCTGGACGGCGCCCTCTGCCAGGCCGGCAATCTGCAGCGTTACGTCATATTGGTCGGACCAGAACCAGGGAACGGCGGACACGGCTTCGCCGAGCCCCATCATGTTGGCGGCGGCCAGAGCCCCCTGCTCCTGCGCATTCCGCCAGGATTCGAGCCGTACGCGGCGGCCGCCATAGATCGCCAGCGGAAAAGAGCAGCAGTCGCCGGCTGCGTAGACATCAGGCGCCGAACTGCGCAGAAATTCGTCCACGGCAATGCCATTGTCGATCTGGAGACCGGCGCGCGCCGCAAGCTCCGTATTCGGTGTGGCGCCAATCCCGACGAGCACGAGATCCGCGCTGATCGTGTCGCCATCGGCGAGGTGGATGATCGCCTTGCTACCCTCCTCGGCCATCGCCGTGATCGCGACGCCACAGCGGATGTCGACGCCCTCAAGCAGATGCCGCTCGCAGATCGCGCCTGCGACCTCCTCCGCCACGCCGCGCTTCAGCACGCGCTCCAGGCCTTCGAGAACCGTCACCTCGGTTCCGAGCGCGCGCGCCGTTGCGGCAAGCTCGAGGCCGATAAAACCGCCGCCGATGATCAGGATATGCTTTCCGGGCATCATCGCTTTGCGAAGAGCTTCCGCGTCCGCATGGGTGCGGAGCGCGCGGATGTGCTTGCTATTCTCGGCAATCCCGGGAAATGCCCGCGCGCGAGCGCCGGTCGCGAGCAGAATCCTGTCATAAGTGATGGAGCTGCCGTCGGAAAGCGTAACCGCCTTTGCCTCGGGATCAACGTCCTCTACCGTCACGCCGGTCAGCAGGCGGATGCCACTCGCCGCATATCTCTCCGGCTCGGCGATAAACTTCGGCCCCGCGGCCCCTCCAACGACCGCCTTTGAAAGCGGCGGTCGTTCATAGGGCGCAAGGGATTCGCTTCCAATCAGCGTGATCTCGCCGTCAAACTCTTTTTCGCGCAGGGCAAACGCCGCGCGTGCGCCGCATTCCCCGGCCCCGACGATGACGAAATGGGTCATGACGGCCTCCTCAGATGGAAATGAAGACAGCGCCGTCTTCGACCTTCACGGGGTAGGTAGCGAGGTTGACGCAGACCGGCGCTCCCTTGGCCTGCCCCGTCTTGTAGTTGAAGCGGCCATTGTGCTTGGGACACTCGATGATCTCGTCCATGACGAGGCCATCGGCCAAATGGACCTGCTCGTGGGTGCAGAGCCCGTCTGTTGCGAAGAACTCGTCATCCGGACTGCGGTAGACGGCAAACGTTCTGCCCTGATGATCGAACCGCATGACATCTTCCTCGTCGATGTCCTCGACCGCACAGACCTCGATCCAATTTCCGCTCATCTTGTCCTCCCATGCTTCATGTCTGGTGCTGCTCTATTGGGCGGCCGGCGCAAGCTCGGCATGGAACTCCTCGCGATAAGGCCGCGCTGTCGTTGGCAGCTCACGCTTGAGGAAATAGTCTTCGTTGCGCAGCTGGCGCAGGAACGCCGGGATCATCTCTCGATAGCCTGACCACATCGACGGGTTTGCCGCGGGCAGGTCGTGCTTGATCATGGCATGCAGGCGCGGCAACGCATGATAGGGCACCATCGGGAACATGTGATGCTCGACGTGGTAGTTCATGTTCCAGTAGATGAACCGGCTGATCGGATTCATATGGACGGTGCGGCTGTTCAGACGATGGTCGATGACATTGTCAGCGAGGCCACCGTGCTGCAGCAGGCCGGTCAATACGTGATGCCATGCCCCATAGAGCCGCGGCAGACCGATCAACACCAGCGGCAGGACAGACCCCATCGCAATAGCGGCGGCAATCGCCACGACATAGATGGCGAGCCAGATGCGGGCGATGAAGATGGCGCGCGGCTGCTCCATCTCGGGGATGAAGGTTTTCTCTTCCGCACTGATGACGCCGAAGGCATTGCGCAGCATGTCCACCATGGCATGCCAGACATCGAGAATGCCGAAGAAATTGAGGATCAGCCGCAGCAGATCCGGCGGGCGCATCACGGCAATTTCGGGATCCCGGCCAACGATCACCGTATCGGTGTGATGGCGCGTATGGCTCCAGCGCCAGGTCACCGGATTGCGCATGATCATGAAGCAGGCGATCTGATAGACCGCATCGTTCATCCAGCGCGTCTTGAAAGCTGTGCCATGACCGCACTCATGCCAGCGGCTATCGGATGCCGAACCGTAAAGCACTCCATAGGCAAGGAAAAAGGGCACACAGAGCCAGGAGCCCCAGAAATAGACGCCAAGCCCGGCAAGTAGAATCATCGCACCGAGCCAAATGATCGTGTCGCGAATGGCCGGCGCGTCGGAGCGCTGCATCAGCGCCTTCATCTCCTTGCGCGGAACCTCGGTGTGATACCACTCGGCGGCCGCCAGGCCCATATCGACGGCCGTCCGGCCGCTTTCGCCGAGCAGGCTATAGTCCCGCTTCCTCGTCTGATCCGCCATCGCAACCTCCCGCATGTCATTCCTCCCGGCCTGTGCAGACGAGAGTATGTTGACTTTCACCAAGCGACAATGCAGCCTTGATGTATTCTATCAAAACCCATCATTGCGACACCTCTCAATGATGGATTCTTGCAAAGGGCCGACGGTGAAGCGACCAACGATCCAGGATCTGGCGGATGCCTCCGGCGTCAGCGTAGCAACAGTCGATCGCGTGCTGAACGGTCGTCATCGCGTTCGTGAGGAGACGGCGCGAAGGGTCTATAACGCAGCTGCCTCAATCGGCTACCATGCGGTCGGCCTGCTCAGACAGCGCGTTTTTCAGGATCTCCCGCACCATCGGCTGGGCTTTCTTTTGCAGCGTCCGACGCAATCCTTCTATCAGACGCTCGCCCGCGAAATCGAACATGCCGCGCATGCCCACACAACGTCTCGCATCACCGCTCAGGTCGAATATGCGACGGCATCGACGCCGGCCGCGATAATCGAAACCTTGAAGCTTCTTGCCAGCCGCAACCAGGCCATCGCCTTGGTCGGCCCCGACTATCCTGCCGTCGCCGCCGAAGTGGAAGCGTTAAAGGCCAGGGGAATCCCGACCTTCTCGATCCTGTCCGATCTCGCAAGCGGCGTGCGGCAGGGCTACGTCGGATTGAACAATCGAAAGGTCGGTCGCACCGCAGCCTGGATGATCGCAAAGGCCGCCAAGCGGCCAGGAAAGGTCGTCTGTTTCGTCGGCAGCCACCGCTACCACGGACACGAGTTGCGCGAGATCGGCTTCCGCTCGTATTTCCGCGAGAACGCTCCTGAGTTCGAAGTTCTCGAGACGCTGATCAATCTCGAAACGCCCGAGATAACCCATGAGGCCACCGTCAATCTCCTCAAGGAACATCCGGATCTGGTCGGATTCTACGTCTGCGGTGGCGGAATGGAAGGCGCGATCTCTGCTGTGCGCGAGGAGGGCCTCGCAGGCAAGCTCGTCGTCGTCGTCAACGAACTGACGCCGGATTCGCACTCGGCCCTCGCCGATGATGTTGTGACCATGGCCATAGCCACGCCCGTCAAAAGCCTATGCAGCGAACTGGTCACCTTGATGACGGCATCCATCGGATCAGAAGGCGACGCTGTCCCCGGACAGTCGTTTCTGCCGTTCCACATCTACACTTCAGAGAATATTTAGCTGCCCTCAACCAATTTCGACTGCGCTCGGCCCCTTCAGGTATGCGTCAGTTTTATGACAGATAGTAAGCAACTGCTGCGGTGAACTGAAGTTCGCCCGTGCGAACAACAAGACACCGAAGGCCCCCGCCTCTTGAAACGACAGTCGCCTTATCGGCCACAAATTGGCAGCATTTCGCTGTCCGCCATCACGGCGCTCTATCTCGTCCTGTTCACCAACCGGACTTTCTGGGGAAAGGTTCACGCCTACCTCGGCGCGACACCGATCGCGGTCGCCGCCCTCTACCTCGCGGTATCTGTTCTGTTCGTGGCCTTTGCCACGGCCTTCTCGGCAAAGTACGTCATCAAACCGGTCCTGATCTTCCTCGTTCTCGCGGCTTCGCTTGCCGCGTGGTTTACCGACTCCTTCGGCGTGATTGTCGATTCGGACATGATCCGAAACGCGATGGAAACCACACCTGCAGAAACAAATCACCTGATCACGCCGGATTTCCTTTGGCATGTCCTTCTGTTCGCTGTCATCCCGATCGTGTTGATCCTGTGGGTCAGGGTGGTTCACCGCCCGGTGCTGCAGAAGCTCTGGTGGAACAGTGTGACGATCGTCGGCTGCCTCGTGATATTCGGCGCCGTCGCGGGCGTCTACGCCAAGGAATACACCGCGGCAATCCGGCAGCACCGCGATATCGTTAAGAGCCTGAATCCCGTCACCCCGATCGTTAGCACCACACGATACTTCATCCAGGCCCGCAAGGAAGCGCGGCTTGTCGTCAAGCCGCTCGGCACCGACGCCAAAGTCGTTCCAGTCATGGACGCCCACAAGCCGCGCGTGACGATCATCGTTGCTGGAGAGACGGCAAGGGCGATGAACTTTTCGCTCGGCGGTTACCGTCGCGACACCAACCCCGAGCTTCGGAAGCAGGGCGTTACCTACTTCCCGCAGACGACGAGCTGTGGCACTGCGACGGCTACGTCGATCCCTTGCATGTTCTCGCAGTTCACGCGCGCGAACTTCACCCACACGAAGGGTATGGAGAACGAGGGCTTGATGGATGTCCTCGCCCACGCTGGGATCGATGTGGCCTGGTTCGACAACAACACCGGCAGCAAGGGCGCCGCAGCGCGCATCAACTTCGTCAACCTCGCGAATTCGACCGACCCACGTTTCTGCAAGAACCGTGAATGCCAGGATGGCATCTTTTTCGACAAACTGGACGCATGGCTGAACGGCGTGACGAAGGATAGCGTGCTTGTGCTGCATCAGATCGGCAGCCATGGGCCAGCCTACTATCTGCGCTATCCAAAGGAATTCCGGAGGTTTATGCCTGAGTGCGAGACGGCCGAGCTAGGGAAGTGCAAGGACGATGAGATCGTCAATGCCTATGACAACTCGATCCTCTACACCGACCATTTCCTTTCCACCGTCATCGATAGGCTCAAGGCCCGCAGCGACAAGATCGCCAGCGGATTGATCTACATGTCGGATCACGGCGAGTCGCTCGGAGAAAAGGGTCTCTACCTTCACGGCACACCCTACATCCTTGCTCCCGAGGAGCAGACACACGTTCCGTTCCTCGTCTGGCTCGACCCCGATTTCACGGCTTCGATGGCGCTCGACAAGACATGTCTTGGCCAGTCGGCTGCGCAGCCCACATCCCACGACAACCTGTTCCACAGCGTGCTCGGGATGATGAATGTCTCGACATCCGCCTATAACGCGAAGCTCGACGTCTTTGCTGGATGCAGGACAGGCCGGACCTCCTAGCTAGGAGCGCGCCGCCCACGAAAGACCGCGACGAAGAATGAGGCGCATGTAAGGGTGATCGAACTCGCTCGCGACATGGCCAAGTGCCGTGTAGAACACGCGTCCCGCGCCGAAGTGGCGCTTGAAGGCGACCGGCATCGTGACGTTGCGGGCGGCCGCATCATACTTCCCGGAAAAGCTCGTCGTCGCCAGAATATCGACCGACGGATCATAGTGAAGATAATATTGCTCTGACCGGTAATCGAAATCGGGAATACCTTCCATCACCGGGTCGTGCTGGCGCGTCACGTTGACGCGAAAGTCGATGATGTTGCCGGGATGGGCGACCCAGGTAACGCCGGAGACATAGCGGAAGGGCGCACTTTCCTTGAACGAGGTCGCAAGCGCCCCGTGATGTCCGCCGAGGCCGAGACCGCCACGCACGGCCTCCACCAAGCCATCGGCATGCGCTTTCTCGAGCTTCTCGCCGGTAATCACGGGCACAAGCAAATCGGCCTTCGCGATCGCGGCCGAGCCAAAGATGTCCAGCTCGGGGGTCACCTCGACGGCAAAACCATCGTCTCGCAACAGTTCGGCGACACGGTGCGCACAGGCTTCAGGTTCATGACCGCTCCAGCCGCCCCATACGATAATCGCTTTGCGCATACCCACCTCCATTTGCAAATGCATCAAGCCACGGCGTTGAAACAGGTGGCCCTATCTTTACCCTTTACGACAGGAGCGGCGACACAAGCCAGTGCTAGGCGAGGAGATCACATTTTCTGACAGCCATCGGAAGTCGGAACTTTCCGACCTGTACGGCGTTTGAGGCGTAAAAGAGAGGAGTGCTCGACATGCGTATGAAGCTGACGTTGCTTGCATTCGCATATCTTGTTGTCAGCGGCCTGCTGCTCGCAACCGCCTACAAATCGACAGGGCCAATTACCACGCCGAAGACGGACAGAGTGGCCGTTTTCGAAATGGAACGCTTCGCTGGCTGAGGGTTAGCTACGCTATCTTGATATCATTGCGCACGGGTCGTGTTCCGGCGATGGCTCGTGCGACGGCCGTTGCGCGCTCGATTTCTGCCGCGGTGGCAACCAGGCCGGTCAATACAACAGCGCCATCATCGAGCGTCACGTTTACATCCGCAGCGTCAATCCCACCAGCGACAGCCAGAGCATTCGCCACGGCCTCCTCGAGCGCTGCATCCTTGTCAGCCCCGGACTCCGGCTCATAAGGCTCGCCAAAGAACGTCGGTTGCTTGAAAACCATCTGCCTTCCTCCTGCTTCGACCATAACAAAACGCGGCAATCAGCCAGTTGGTTTCGCTCCGCGGCAAGAGATCGCTGACGAAGGCAGTGACATCCTGCTGGGCGTCAGATTTCTGCTGCGCCGCACACTTGCCGCCTATTTCAATCCCCTGTACAGCCAGAGCCAATGCAAGTGTTTTGGCGAAATCACCGATGATAGCAGGCGAAAGCGCGCCGAGGCGCCTTAGTATTTTTGGCTCAACCGGCTCGATCGGACAAAATACGCTCGACGTTGTCGAGCAATTGGGCGGACGGGACTGCTACGAGATCGCTGTCGTCACCGGCAACGAGAACGTCCAGTTGCTGGCGCAGCAGGCAAAATCGTCTGGCGCCAGGTTTGCGGTCACCGCAAGCGACGACAAGTATCACTCGCTGAAGGAAGAACTGTCCGGCAGCGGCATCGCCGTGGCTGCCGGCGTATCGGGCCTGGCGGAAGCCGCGGACCTCGAGGCGGATTGGGTCATGGCCGCCATTGTCGGTACGGCCGGACTGGCGCCGACGCTTGCCGCGGCCCGTAAGGGCGCCACGATTGCGCTCGCCAACAAGGAATGCCTGGTGTCGGCCGGCGATCTGTTCGTCGATGCCGTGGCGAAGGGCGGCGGACGGCTGATCCCGGTCGACAGCGAACACAGCGCGATCTTCCAGTCTCTGGACGAGGATCAGCGGCACGCCGTCGAACGGATCATCCTGACGGCTTCGGGCGGTCCGTTCCGCACCTGGTCGCGCGCCGACATGGCGAATGTGACTGCGGCGACGGCGCGAGCGCACCCCAACTGGTCAATGGGATTGAAGATCTCGGTCGGCAGCGCCTCGATGTTCAACAAGGCGCTGGAGATGATCGAGGCGAAGCATCTCTTCGGCGTGCGGCCCGATCAGATCGAAGTAATCGTGCATCCGCAGTCGATCATCCACTCCATGGTCGGCTACACCGACGGGTCGATCATCGCGCAGCTCGGTTGCCCCGACATGCGCACGGCGATCGGCTACGCGCTCGACTACCCGCGCCGACCAACATTGAATGTCGAGCGGCTGGATTTCGCCAAGCTCTCGCGCTTGGACTTCGAGGCACCTGACGAAGAACGCTTTCCGGCACTGAGGCTGGCGCGCACCGCGCTGGAGCGCGGCGGACTGCAGGGCGCCATCATGAACGCGGCCGAGGAAATTGCGTTTCATGCCTTCGTCGAGGAACGGATCGGTTTCCTTGCGATGGCCGATATTGCCGAAGCGGTGATGGACAAGATGATCGCAACCGGCGAAGCGACGACGATGGACGACGTCTTTGCTGCTGACGCCGAGGCCCGCAGGCTTGCCGCAGAACTGGTAGCCTTCAACGAAAAGGCCGCCTGACGGCGGCCTTGCTTTCCCAAATAACGCGAACCCTTAGGCCACGTGCCGGGCCAATGCACAGCGCGACCAGAGCGAATGCAGCGCCTCGACCAGATGTTCGATGTCCGTATCGCTGTGCAGCGGCGTCGGGGTGATGCGCAGGCGCTCGGTCTTCTTCGGCACCGTCGGGTAGTTGATCGGCTGGACGTAGACACCGCAATTGTCGAGCAGCAGATCCGAGATCCACTTGCACTTGGCGGCATCGCCGACCATCACCGGCACGATATGGCTCGGGTTCGGCATATGCGGAATGCCGCGCTGATCGAGCAGTGCCCTCAGCTTGCGGACCCGCTCCTGATGCCGCGCCCGCTCGAACGGGCTGACCTTCAGATGCTGGATCGAGGCAACCGCACCGGCGGCAAGCGCCGGTGGCAGCGCCGTCGTGAAAATGAAGCCGGAGGCGAAGGAGCGGATGAAGTCGCAGAGCGCCGTCGAGGCAGCGATGTAGCCGCCCATGACGCCGAACGCCTTGCCGAGCGTGCCCTCGATCACCGTCAGGCGATCCATCAGGCCTTCGCGCTCGGCAATGCCGCCGCCGCGCGGTCCGTACATGCCGACGGCATGGACTTCGTCGAGATAGGTCATTGCACCGTACTTGTCGGCGAGATCGCAGATTTCCTTGATTGGCGCGATATCCCCATCCATCGAATAGACGGATTCGAACGCGATCAGCTTCGGCGCCTTCGGATCGGCAGCCGCCAGCTTGGCTTCGAGATCGGCGACGTCGTTGTGCTTCCAAATCACCTTGTCGCACTTGGCATAGCGGATGCCTTCGATCATCGAGGCGTGGTTCAGCGCGTCCGAGAAGATGATGAGGCTGGGGATCTTGGCACCGAGCGTACCGAGTGCCGCCCAGTTCGAGACATAGCCCGAGGTGAAGATCAGCGCCGCTTCCTTGCCGTGGAGGTCGGCCAGCTCGCGCTCAAGCAGAACGTGGTAGTGGGTGGTGCCAGAGATATTCCGGGTGCCTCCCGCACCCGCGCCACAGTGATCAATGGCATTCTTCATTGCCTCGATCACTTTCGGGTTCTGGCCCATGCCGAGATAGTCATTGGAGCACCAGACTGTGACGTCCTGCGGGCCGTTCTCCGTGTGTCGCGTGGCGCGCGGAAAGCTGCCGCGGTGACGCTCAAGATCGGCAAAAACGCGATAACGGCCTTCCGTGTGAAGCCCATCCAGCTCGTTTTTAAAGAACGCTTCGAAATCCATCATCTGCTCCAGTATCGTGCGAGCGTTTTTTTGCCAACGGACGCGCGCACGTCAACCCTTTGCCCTCGCTTTACCATTAACTGCGTCAAAAGGCCCATACTCTTGAATTATTTTAATTCGAAAAAGCTCATTTTGAGGCAGATGGCAGAAAAATGCGAGGCAGCTTGCCTGCCTCGCATTTGCGCGGGTTCCGTCAAGTGGCGGCGGAAACGGCGCGTTTAGCCATCACTTTGATGAGGTTGGCGCGGTATTCCGCACTGGCATGCAGGTCCGACATCAACCCTGTCGGATTGACATCGACACCAGCGACGGAGCCGGCAGACCAGTTGGCGTTAAGAGCTGTTTCCATGGCCGGCTCGCGGAAGACGCCATTCGAACCAGCCCCAGTGACGGCGACCCTTACGCCCCCAGCACCTTTGGCAACGAAAACCCCGGTCATTGCGTAGCGCGACGCCGGATTTGGAAACTTCGAATAGCCGGCCTTGTCGGGAGCCTCGAAGCTGACCGCAGTGAGCAGTTCGCCGTCCTCCAATGCCGTCTCGAACAGACCCGTGAAGAAATCGTCGGCAGGGATCTCGCGCTTGTTGGTGATGATGCGGGCATTGAGCGCCAGCATGGCCGACGGGTAGTCCGCAGCAGGGTCGTTGTTGGCGATCGAGCCGCCGATCGTGCCCATGTGCCGGACATGCGGATCGCCGATCATGCCGGCGAGGTCGCAAATCGCGGGACAAACCGCACGCAGAGCCGCCGATGCGGCAACTTCGGCATGCGGAGTCGCCGCCCCGATGGTCACCTTGCGACCATCGACCTTGATTCCCTGCATCGCGGGAATATGCCTGAGATCGACGAGATCGCTCGGCGCGGCGAGGCGTTGCTTCATCGTCGGGATCAGTGTCATGCCACCGGAAACATATTTGCCCTCCGATGTGCCCGAAATCATCCTCACGGCTTCATCGACCGAGGACGCACGGTGATAGTTGGTCTGATACATCGTCGTTCCTCCTCAATGAACCGCGCGCGCTGCCATCCACACCTTCTGCGGCGTGGCCGGCATCGTCAGCATGTTGTTGCCGATGGCATCGGTGATGGCGTTGATGAGCGCCGGCGGAGATCCGATGGCACCAGCCTCGCCGCAGCCCTTGATACCAAGCGGATTGCTCGGGGACGGCGTTACCTGATGCGAGACCTTGAACGACGGCAGATCATCGGCGCGCGGCATGGCGTAATCCATGAAACTTGCCGTCAACAGCTGCCCATTCTCGTCATAATGCACGGCCTCGAGCAGAGCCTGACCGATGCCCTGTGCGATACCGCCATGCACCTGGCCTTCAACGATCATCGGGTTGATGATGTTGCCGAAATCGTCCGCCGCGACGAACTGGATGATCTCCGTCTTGCCGGTTTCCGGATCGACTTCGACTTCGCAGATGTAACAGCCGGCCGGGAAGGTGAAGTTGGATGGGTCGTAGAAGGCGGTCTCCTTCAGCCCCGGCTCCATGCCGCTCGGCAGGTTGTGTGCGGTGTAGGAGGCGAGCGCCACCTGGAACCACGGCAGGCTCTTGTCGGTGCCGGCAACCTTCACCTCGCCGTTCTCGATGACGATATCGCCCTCGTCGGCTTCCATCAGGTGAGCGGCGATCTTCTTGGCCTTGGCTTCGACCTTGTCGAGCGCCTTGACCACGGCCGACATGCCTACGGCGCCGGAGCGTGAGCCATAGGTGCCCATGCCCATCTGCACCTTGTCGGTGTCGCCGTGGACAATCGACACGCTGTCCAGCGGAACACCGAGACGATCCGAAATGAGCTGCGCGAAGGTCGTTTCATGCCCCTGTCCGTGGCTGTGCGACCCGGTGAGCACCTCGATGGTGCCAACCGCATTGACCCGTACCTCGGCGGATTCCCATAGACCGACGCCCGCACCAAGCGAGCCGACCGCCTGCGAGGGAGCGATGCCGCACGCCTCGATGTAGCAGCTCATGCCGAGGCCGCGCTTCAGGCCGCGGCTTGCCGCCTCTGCCTTGCGCGCCGCGAAGCCGTTCCAGTCGGCGGCCTGCATGGCGGCATTGAGTGATGCCTCGTAGTCACCGGCGTCATAGTTCATGATGACAGGCGTCTGGTGCGGGAAGGAGCGGATGAAGTTCTTCCGCCGCAGCTCGGCCGGCGAAATGCCAAGCTCGCGGGCTGCCGTTTCCATCGTCCGCTCGAGCAGGTAGGTGGCCTCGGGGCGACCAGCGCCACGATAGGCATCAACCGGCGCGGTGTTGGTATAAACCGTACGCACATTGGCATGGATGGCCGGAATATCGTACTGGCCGGACAGCAACGTTGCGTAGAGGTAGGTCGGAACCGCCGACGAAAACAGCGACATGTAGGCACCGAGATTGCAGATGGTATCGACTTTTAGCCCAATGATGCGGTGGTCGCTGTCAAAGGCCATCTTTACCTTGGAGACATGGTCGCGGCCATGGGCGTCTGTCAGGAAGGCCTCGGTTCGGTCCGAATTCCATTTCACCGGCACGCCTGTCTTCTTGGAAGCCCAGAGACAGACGATCTCTTCCGGGTAGATGTAGATCTTCGATCCAAATCCGCCGCCAACGTCAGGAGCAATCACCCGCAGCTTGTTCTCGGGCGCGACGTTGTAGAAGGCACTCATCACGAGACGGGCGACGTGCGGGTTCTGGCTAGTCGTGTAGCAGGTGTAGTGATCTTCGGCGGCGTCGTAGATCCCGAGCGCAGCACGCGGCTCCATCGGATTGGGCGACAAGCGGTTGTTGTGGATCTCTATTTCCGTGACATGCGCCGCTGCGGAAATAGCCTTGTCGGTTGCAGCACCGTCGCCGAGTTCCCAATCGAAGATCAGATTGTTCCGAGCTTCCGGATGGATCTGGGGTGCACCGGACTTCAGTGCGTCGACAGCCTCGACGACAACGGGCAATTCGTCGTAGTCGATTACGACGGCCTCTGCGGCGTCCCTGGCCTCTGCGAGCGAGTCGGCAACCACGATGGCAACAGCATCGCCAACGTAGCGGACAGTCTCGACCGCCAGCGGACGCCAAGCCCCCATCTTCATTGGCGAACCATCCTTCGAATGAATCATCCAGCCGCAGATGAGGTTGCCGATGCCGTCTGCAAGCAGCTGCTTGCCGTCAAGCACGTCGATGACGCCCGGCATGGCCTTGGCCGAAGCCGCATCGATTCCCGTGATCCTGGCGTGTGCATGTGGACTGCGGATGAAATAGGCGAATTTCATGCCCGGCACGACCATGTCGTCCGTGTAGCGGCCCTTGCCGGTCAAGAACCGTTTATCTTCCTTGCGTGCGACGCGTGCACCAATTCCTTCAACACCCATGATGTCCTCCCAATGGGGTTTCGGGCCTGGCATTCCGCCAAAGCGAATCGTATTCGGCAGTCAGCCAGACAATTCCTGAGAGCTATTCGGCCGCCTGCTTGGCGGTGCCGTGCATCTGTTCGTTGGCAGACAGGACGGCTTTGACGATGTTGTGATAGCCGGTGCACCGACAGATATTGCCGTCGAGTTCATGGCGGACCGTCTGTTCGTCCAGCTGGCCGCCGTGGCGCGAAATCATGTCGACGGCCGTCATCACCATACCCGGCGTGCAGAAGCCGCATTGCAGACCGTGATGCTCCTTGAAGGCGGCCTGGACAGGATGCAATTCACCGTTGCTGGCGAGCCCCTCGATAGTGGTGACCGTGGAACCCGACGCTTGGACAGCAAGGATCGAACAGCTCTTCACCGACTTGCCATCCATGTGAACGACACAGGCACCGCATTGGTTTGTATCACAGCCGACGTGGGTTCCCGTCAGGCCGAGTTTTTCGCGAATAAAATGGACAAGAAGCGTACGCTCTTCACAGTCACCGCTGACTGCCCGGCCGTTCACCGTCAGTTTCACTTTCGCCATGATTTCCTCCTCGCGCCTCCTCCAGGCACGGACGGTATCATTTGACGTTTTCGCTTTAGGATCAACCACTACTTTCGGGAGGTTAGTTAAATTCGCCGTGTCCGGTTGCGTCGAATTTGGACGAAAGTTGCAGCTCCATTGTGCGAAAGGTGGGCATCGAAGGCAGGCTGCTCTTTTTGCGCCACAGTTTGACGACTAGCATGACAAAAACAAGAATCAGGGACGGCCACCGCTCTTTCGAGGGCGACCAACCTAGGAGAAGAATTTGATTAAGAAGATTGTTGCATTCGCTTTGATTGGATTTTCGATTGCAAGCTGCACGCCGACCCAGCAGGGCGCCGGTATCGGCGCTGCCTCCGGCGCAATTATCGGGGGTGCAGTAACAGGCAATGTTCGTGGCGCTGCGGTTGGCGCGGCGATCGGCGGTGTATCTGGCGCCCTCATCGGCCGTGTCGCCGAGCAGCCGGGACAGTGTTATTACCGCGACCAGTACGGTCGCCGGTACATCGACGATTGCCGCGGCGGCTATTGAGCGGCGCAAAACTGTCTCGAAATCCCGGGTGTGAAGCCCGGGATTTCTCGTTTTTTCCACCATTTCAGCGGCCAGGCGATTTAAAACGGTACACGCCGAGGAAATTTGCCGCTAAGGTTGCCGCCGGCCGGGGGGCGCGAAGCAATTCTAGTGTAACCAAAAGCGGCGGATGCAGATTAGAGGGCAGGCACCGAAACCGGGTATAGCGTATCGGCGCGCAGGCACCATACTGGTGGTCGCGGCGGCATTCGCGTTTTCGCCGGCTTTGATCTCGGAGGCTTTCGCCTTCAAGCTTTTCGGCATCACATTGTGGGGCAAGGATGACGACTCGGCGGCCGACCAGGTGCCTGATCCTGTCCGCTACGATGTCACGCTCACGACCGACAGCAGCGATCCGGATCTCAAGGAAGCACTGGAAAACAGTTCACGTCTGGTGGGCGACAAGGATCGACCCGTGTCGGGCGACCTCGGCGTCGTCGTCAAGGCCAGAGACGATCGCGAACGGCTGATCGCCGCCCTTTATGAGAAGGCGCGCTACGGCGGCGTGGTGACAATCAGAGTCGACGGCAGGGATATCGACGCTCTTCCGCCCAATCCGACCTTCAATCGCTCACGCCCTGTCCCGGTTACGATCAACGTTGCTGCGGGTCCTGTCTTCAAAGTTCATGAGGTTCAGTTCGGCGGCGACGCCGCGCGCCGCAACCCCGCAGACTACGATCTTGCTCCCGGCGAGACGGCTGGCTCGTTGACCATCATCAAGGCCGGCGACACGATTGTCGAACAGTTGAAAAGCGAAGGCCGGCCGCTGGCGAAGCTGACGACTCGCAAAGTCGTCGCTGACCACAGGACGAACACCGTCGACATTGTTCTCGCCGCCGAAGGCGGTCCGGTCGCGCCGGTCGGCGACGTCGACGTCACGGGCGCAAAGGCCGTAAGACCGGGCTTCATCCAGCGCTACTCGCGGCTGAACAGGGGCGAGCAATATTCGCCCGAAGCATTGAAGAAAGCCGGAGAGCGACTGCGCGCATTGGGGGTCTTCTCCAGCGTGACCATTCACGAGGCAGACGCTCTGGCACCGGACGGCACATTGCCGATGACGATCGAGGTATCGGAGGGAAAGCAACGCTATCTCGGTATCGGCGCCCAGTATTCGACCACGGACGGCTTCGGGATCAACGGCTATTGGGGTCACCGCAATCTCTTCGGAGAAGCGGAAGCACTGCGCATCGAAGGGTCGGTGGGCCGCCTGGGCGAAACGACCAACGTTGGCGATCTCGACTATTCAGCAGGTGTCACCTTTACCAAGCCCGGCGCGTTCGTTCCGGCCGCGACCCTCCGGGCCAGCATCCTTGCCAAAACCGAGAACCCCGATGCCTACACCGCAAAGCTCGTCACTGCGTCCCTCGGCCTTTCCTACGAACTGTCCGACTTGGATACAATAACCGGCGCCGGCGAGGTGAGCTGGGAACGTGATGACGATGCCTTTGGCAACAACAGCTACCTGACCTTCTCACTGCCCTTGCAGTACGACCGCGACGCACGCGACAACAAGTTCGACCCGACCGAAGGCTATCGGGGAATGCTCAAGGCGACGCCAAGCTACGAGGCCTACAACGGCACCTTCTTCTCGAGCGTCGAGGGCTTGATCACCGGATATCACGCGTTGGGAGCGGAGGACCGCATCGTTCTTGCCGGCAAGCTTTCCGCAGGCTTTCTCGTAGGGGCAGACGACCTCCAGAACATTCCTGCTACACGCCGATTCTTCGCTGGCGGCGGCGGCTCGGTTCGCGGCTTTAGCTACCAGGAGATCTCGCCCAGGAACGCGGACAACGAAGAGACCGGCGGAGCATCCTATGTCACTGCATCGTTCGAGACCCGCGTAAAGATCACCGATACGATCGGCATAGTGCCGTTCATCGATGTGGGGACGGTTTCAGCCGACATCGCGCCCGATTTTTCCGACATTCGGGCGGGTGCGGGCATCGGCATTCGCTATGCGACGCCGTTTGGTCCATTGCGGCTTGATTTTGCCGTGCCACTCAACAAGTACGAGGATGGCACGGATTACGGTATCTACGCCGGCATCGGCCAGGCATTCTAACATACTGGCAACCCGCGGCGCCTTCGTGTGCCTTGAGCCGCCACAGAAACGGAGTAATGTCCGCGCCCATGCAGACACTGGCGAAAATCTTGAACTGGATCGTGCGGCTGCTCGGCTATTCCGTCGGCACCCTCCTCATCCTGCTTGCCATCGCCATCGGTGTTTTCGGCTTCACATCCTTTGGCGCGCGCATCATCACCGACAGGGTCGCCTCCAGCATCTCCAACCGGGACATGACCATCAAGGTTCAGGAGCCGGAGGGACTGCTGACGGGTGGCCTGCGGGCGAGCCAGATTGTGCTCTCCGACACCAAGGGCGTCTTCGCTCAGGTCGATGGCCTTGCCATAAGCTGGAATCCGCTCGCGCTCCTTACCGGCAGGTTCCATGCAAGAAGCATTGAAGCTACGGCTATTCACGTGCTGCGGCAGCCGGTGCGCACGCTACCGTCGCGCCCGGCCGCAACAGGCGAAGCCGACACCGGCTTTTCGTTGCCGGTCAAGATCGACATCGACAAGATCGCCCTGCCGGAAATCAACCTTGCTCAACCTCTGATCGGACGGGCTTTCTCGCTTGCCGCGGACGGCAGCATGCGGGCCGACAATGACGGGGGCAATGCGTCGATCAACGTGCATCGGCACGATGCCCCGGATGCCAAGCTGATCGCAGATGCCGCCTTCCTACCGGACCGCAATCAGTTGCGGCTCAAGGCAAAGCTGACGGAACCGAAGGGTGGGCTGCTCGCTGGCCTGCTGGGGCTGCCTGGCAACCCGGCGGTGGAGATTGGCTTGACGGGAGACGGACCCCTCTCGGATTGGCGGGGACAGCTGCAGGCCGCTCTCGATGGACAGCAACGCGCCTCGATCGAGGCGCATCACACCCTGACGCCGGAGAACCTTCATCACCTTGACCTGAAGGGCGGCGGCGACCTCAGCTCGCTGCTGCCGGCCGCCTTCCGTCCGCTCTTTGCGGGACAGACGAACATCGACGTCGCCGCGAACTTCGACAATAGGGGCAAGATCGACATCCAGACCGGCAATCTGGCGACCGGCGCCGTTGTCATCGCGGCATCAGGCACGCTCGATCCAAAAGGCAACAACAGTCTTAACGCCAATCTGTTGGGAACGTCCGGGCCGGTTGATTTCCGCTGGCCTCTGGCTGACGGTGAAGCCCGTCTCCTGGTAGCGGGTATCAATCTTTCGTTGACGGGCGACGCGAAGGCTTCCCGCCTTAATGCCAGCGCCTCGCTCGATTCGGCCGCCTTGCCACAGGCGACGATGGGCAACGTGAAGCTGACCGCCAAGAGCGACAACTTCAATCTCGCCGGTCGCACGGGAAGCGTTCAGATTACGCTTGCCGCAGGTGACACGTCATTCGTCAATCCCGACATCGATCGTGCCATCAAAGGCCCGGTCACGATCACGCTGCCGTTGCAGATCTCCCCGGACGCGCTCGGCTTCAACGGTGCCACGATCGAAAGCGCGGCAGCGAATGCAAACCTCAACGGCTCCTATAAGCTGAGCGCCAGCGCGATTACGGGCAACATCAAGCTGACTGCTCAACCGGCCGTACTGCCGCCGGCGGTCGCAACCCGTTTCAATGCTCCGATCGTCATCGAGGGTCAGGTTGCGGGAACGATTCCCTCGAAGTTCAACATCTCGAACCTCTCCATCAAGTCGAACGCGCTCGAAGCGACCGGCCAAGTGGTGCTCGACGAGGAGAACCTCGACGCCAACCTTTCCGGTCGCATTCCCAACGTTCAGGCGCTGCTGGAAACCGCATCGGGCGAGCTGAACTATCAGCTGAGCGCAAAGGGGAATGTCTCTGCTCTCGCGGTAGCGGCTAACATCAAGGGGCCGTCGCTCGTGATGGCCGGGCGTCAGGTCAAGCAACTCGAGCTCAATCTTTCCGGAACGGCCGACCCTAATGCGCCAAAGGCGCAAATCACGGCGAGGGGCGCGATCGACAACCAGCCAATCAACGTCGCCACGGCAGTTCAGATCGTCCACGGGAAGGTGCAGCTTCCGTCGATTGCCGGCGACGTTGGCAAAAACCGACTGACCGGCCACCTCGAACTGTCACCTGCTTTCGAGCCGACCGGACAGGCGACGTTTGACTTTCCGGATATCGGCCTTCTCGCGGCACTGGGCGGACAGAAGGCGGAAGGTGACCTGAAGGGATCGGTCGATATTGCCAACGACAGCGGTAAGATCGCCCTCAAAGTCGTCGCATCCGGCAGCGGCCTGAAGCGCGATACCTTTGCAATCGTCGGCCCCGATATCAACGTCGCTGTTACCGACCTCAAGGCTTTTGCCGCGACGGGCACAATCACCGCGCAGGAGCTTGCCTCCGGGCCTAACAAGGCGGAGAGCCTGGCGCTCAATTTCACGCAGCAGCAGAACCGGACAAACTTCGATCTCGGCGCCACCTATGACGCCAATCCGTTGGTCGCATCCGGCAGCGTCGAAGTGAACGCCGGCACGACGCTGCTTCGCCTGGACCGCTTCTTGGCCAAACCCCGCAACATCCAGGTAGAGCTTGCATCGCCGTCAGAGGTGTCGATCAGTGGCAGCACGGTGACGCTGAGCGCCGTCGAACTGAAGACCGGCGACGGCTCGGTTCACGTCAGCGGCACGGTCGGCGAAACTCTCGATATCAAGGCTGACATCCGGAACCTGCCCGCAAGCCTGGCCAATAGCTTCGTTCCGAAGCTCGATGCCGCAGGCACGATCTCGGGCAAGGTTGCCGTGACCGGAACGCCAGCGGCACCCATCGCCAATTTCGACCTGGATTGGAAGGACGCGGCCACGAGCCAGACAAAGGGCGCCGGCCTTTCGCCCCTGGCGATCGATGCAAGCGGGACGTTTGCCAACAACACGCTGGACTTTGAAACGAACGCCAACGGCAAAGGCGGAGTCTCGCTGAAAGCCGCCGGCAGTGTCGTCACTGGCGGCCCGGATGCGCAATCGCTGAAGGTCGATGCGGATATCATCAACATCCCAGCGGGCTTGGCGAACGCATTCGTTCCGGACCTGGCTGCCGAAGGTTCGATCTCGGGCAACGTCACCGCAGCCGGAAAGCTGCCAGCACCGACGCTGGACTTCAAACTGAATTGGAAGAATGCCGCAACGAGCCAGACCCGAAGTGCGAAGCTCTCATCGCTTGGGCTGACGGCGAGCGGCAATCTCAAGGACAACATTCTCAACTTCGATGCCGACGCACGTGGCAGCGGCGGCATGTCACTGCAGGCAAGCGGCAATTTCGTCGTCGCCGGCGCCGAGGCTCAAACACTGAAACTCGATGGGCAGATCGCCAACATTCCGGCCGCTCTCGCCAACGGGTTTGTTCCGAATCTTGCCGCAGAAGGCATGATATCGGGAACCATATCGGCCACCGGCAAGTTGCCGAAGCCAGCGGCAACCTTCGATCTCACCTGGAAAGACGCCGCCACCAGCCACACCAGGGCAGCGCGCCTTTCGGGCATGCGCTTGGCAGCGAAGGGCAACTTCGCCGATGAAAAATTGAACGTCCAGGTCGACCTTACGGCCAATGGCGGTATGGCGCTGAACGCCTCCGGCAATGTCTCGCTGGCAGGAACGACAATCGAAAACCTCACTGCTGATGCAACGATACGCAACGTTCCAGCGAGCCTCGCAAACGCCTTCGTATCCGGTCTCGGCGCCAGCGGCACGGTCTCGGGCACGGCATCCGCGTCAGGTACACTGCAACGGCCGACGGCAAGCTTCGACCTGACTTGGAAGGACCTCGCGACTGCCCAAACCAAGGCTGCTCGGCTCTCTAGCCTCGTGCTCGGCGCCAAGGGCACATTCGCCAACAATGTGCTCGACTTCCAGACAAATCTGACTGGCGATGCAGGTTCCGCTCTGTCGGCGAACGGCAAGGTTACTCTCGAAGGTACGACCGTGAAGAGCCTGCAGGCGGATGCGACACTGAGCAACCTTCCCGCCGCGCTGGTGAACAACTTTGCCCCCGATCTTGGTGCCGAGGGAACGATATCGGGCACGGCGACCGCGTCCGGCTCCCTCCCGATTCCCGCCGTCGATTTCAAGCTCAACTGGAACAATGCAGGGACCCGCCAGACCAGGGCGGCCGGCCTTTCGGGCCTCACGCTGAATGCGTCCGGCAATGTCGCGGATAACAAGATCGCCTTCGATGCCACCCTGACCAGCAGTCGCAGCAGCCTCCTGAGGGCAAAGGGAACGGCAAACCTGCAGGGAGCGAGCGTCCAGGGTCTATCGGTCGATGCCGACATCGCGAATCTTCCCGCGAGCCTCGCCAACGGATTTGTCCCTGGTCTGGGAGCGGAAGGGACCATCTCAGGCACGGCAAAGACGTCTGGGACTCCGAGCAATCCGATCATCGACTTCAACCTGGATTGGAAGGACGCGGCAACCACGCAGACACGGGCATCCGGCATCCGGCCGCTTTCAGTAAATGCAGGCGGAAAGCTTGCGAACGGTAGGCTCGATTTTACGACGAACCTCAGCGGCACCGGCGTGTCGATGAAGGCCGGCGGCAACTTCATCATCGCCGGGCAGAACGCCCAATCGCTGACGGTCAATGCTGACATCTCCAATCTTCCCGCCGGGCTTGCCAACGCATTCGTTCCTGGGCTTGCGGCCGAAGGCAATATTTCGGGCACCGTCAGGGCATCGGGCAGGCTGCCGGTGCCTGCTGTGGACTTCAACCTTGACTGGAGAGGGGCAGCGACTAGCCAGACCAGAAGTGCTGGGCTTTCGCCGCTTAGCATCGCTGCGAACGGAAGACTGCAGGACAACCGGCTGACCATCGACACCAATGTGGCCGGCGACAGCGGCCTATCCCTGCGCGGCGGCGGCAGCGTCACCATTACCGGCAATCGCGCCTTGGACATGCGCTTTTCCGGCAGTCTGCCATTCGCGGTCCTCGGCTCACAACTCGCGGCCCAGGGTTTCGTCGCCGATGGCACTGCCAACCTCAATCTGCAGATCGCCGGAACCGCCGCCGCCCCGTCCATCAACGGGACCGTGGCGACCAGCGGCGCGAGGTTCGTCGATGTCCGGCGCAACCTTGCGATCAACAATCTCGCGGCAGACATCCGGTTCAACGGCAACGAAGCCGTCATCTCCCGGCTCACCGGTCAGCTCGCCAGCGGCGGCAGCATCTCGGTTTCTGGCAGCGTCGGGATACAGCCCGCTTCCAATTTCCCCGCCAATATCGACGTCAGGCTCGATAGGGCCGTCTATGTCGATGGAACGCTCGTCGTGGCGACCGTCGATGGCACGATCGGCTTGCGCGGTCCGCTACTCGCAAACCCCACCCTGAACGGCAGGCTGCGGCTCGAAAGAGCCTCGATCACCGTCCCAGAGAGACTGCCGACCTCGCTGCGTGAGATCGACATCAGGCACATAAACGCCCCGAAAAGTGTTCTCGCCCAGCTGCGCGACGAGACCCAGCAAGGGGCACGCGCGAAGTCCAACACCATCAATCTCGATCTTCAGTTGGACGCACCCTCGCAGATCTTCGTGCGCGGCCGCGGTATCGATGCTGAACTCGGTGGTAGCGTCACGATTCGGGGAACGGCGGCGGCGCCGATCGTTTCGGGTGGTTTCACCATGCGGCGCGGGCGCATGACGATTCTCAACCGGCGCCTCGATTTCACCAACAGAAGCCGGATCAGCTTCGCCGGCGATCTCACCCCCGCCCTCGATATGGAAGCCAGCTCGACGTCCGGCTCAACGACACTGACGGTCAATGTGGCGGGACTGGCCACGGACCCCTCAATCACCTTCTCGTCGTCGCCGGCCTTGCCGCAGGACGAGGTTCTGGCGCAGCTGATCTTCGGCCAGTCGATGTCCAGGCTGTCGCCGGTTCAAATCGCCCAGCTCGCCGATGCAGTCAGCCAGCTGGCCGGCGGCCGTTCCGGATCGTTGTTCCAGGGCCTTCGCAACCAGCTCGGCGTCGATGACTTCGACGTCAGTACCGATGCCAAAGGCCGCACCAGTGTCAGCGTTGGCCGCTATCTCAACGACCGGACCTATTTCGAACTGCAGCAGACCACCGGCAAGGGCGGCGCCAAGGCGATCATCAATTTCGATGTCGGCCGCGGCGTGAAGTTGCGTGCCGGCGCAGGTGGAGATGGCGAGGGAGAGGCGGGCGTCGTCTACGAGCACGAGTATTAAAAGCTGGTCTTGCTGGTCTTCAGTAGGATATTGGTTTCCGTGGTATTGATCCCATTGATCAGCCGGATGCGCCTCAGCGTTTCGTCGAAGGCGACGAGATCGCGATCCTCGAGTTCGGCGATGAAATCCCATTTGCCGTTGGTGCTGTGCAGGGCACGCACTTGCGGCAAACCGCGAAGCTGATCGGCGACCTTGTCCGCCAGCTTCCCGAGTACCTCGATCATGACAATCGCGCGCACGCCCGCGGCGCGGGTTTCATGGCCGGTGCGCACGGTGAATGCCGTGATGGTGCCATTAGCAACCAACCGATCGATGCGGGCTGCGACTGTCGCGCGAGATGCACCCGTCATTGCCGCTAGCGAAGAGACTGGCGTACGTGCATTGTGCCGCAGAGCGCTGAGAAGTTCCTGATCGAGATCGTCCATGGCTGCCACTTTGTCAAAATGCACTTATCAAACTGATCAATCGTAGCGCATTATCGGCACTTTTTCATCTTTTTGTCGCCGTGCCGATATTTCAATATGCTTTCCGAAACGCGAGCTGGAGAAGACGCATGCAGCCACAAGCAAGATCGGTCACGCTCATCGGAGCACCGCTGGAAGAGGGTTCGGGACGCAGGGGCGCCGCGATGGGTCCGGCCGCACTTCGCATCGCAGGCGTCGACCAGACGCTGATCGATCTTGGTCATGATGTCGTCGATGCCGGTGACGTGCATGTCATTCCGGCACGCGATCTGCCGAACCATCCGAAAGCACATAATCTGCGCGTCGTCGGCGCATTCACCCGCGCGCTCGAAGCTGGCGTCTACGAGGCCGCGACGGCCGGGCGCTTTCCGCTGATTCTCGGTGGCGATCATAGCCTGTCCATGGGCACCGTATCCGGCATGGCTCGCTATGCGGCAGAGCAAGGTAGGCCGCTCTTCGTGCTGTGGCTCGATGCCCATTCCGATTTCAATACGCCTGCGACGTCGCCCTCCGGCAACATTCACGGCATGCCGGTCGCTTATTTCTGCGGCAAGGCCGAACTCGCGGAAATCCTGCCGAAGGACCGTCCGTTCGTCGATCCCCAGAACGTCTTCCAGGTCGGTATCCGATCGGTGGATGCGCCGGAGCGGGATCTGATCAAGGAACACGGCGTCAACGTCTTCGACATGCGCTGGCTCGACGAACAGGGCGTTGCCGCGGCGATCCGCCAGGTGCTCGGCGCGGTCTCCGATGCAAACGGTCTGCTGCATGTGAGCCTTGATGTCGATTTCCTCGATCCCGAGATCGCCCCTGGCGTCGGTACAACAGTGCCTGGCGGTGCAACCTTCCGGGAGGCGCATCTCATCATGGAAATGCTCTGCGACAGCGGCCTCGTCTCCTCGCTCGATCTTGTCGAACTCAACCCCTTCCTCGACGATCGCGGTAAGAGCGCGCGGATCCTGGTGGAACTGACGGCAAGTCTGTTCGGCCGCCGCATCTTCGACCGTCCGACCCGCGCTGCCTGAGGAGAGCCGACCATGAGCAATTCCAAGAATCTGATCGATACCGAACAGCGCCTGGGCGCCCACAACTACAAGCCGCTCGATGTCGTGCTGACCCGGGGCGAAGGTGTCTATGTCTGGGATACGGACGGCAAGCAGTATCTTGATTGCCTATCGGCCTATTCCGCAGTCAACCAAGGGCATTGCCACCCCAAGATCCTGGCGGCAATGGTCGAGCAGGCCGGCAAGCTGACGCTGACCTCGCGTGCCTTCCGCAACGACCAGCTCGCGCATCTCTACGAGGAACTCGCGGCGCTGACAGGCTCGCATAAGATCCTGCCGATGAACTCGGGCGCCGAGGCTGTCGAAACCGCCATCAAGGCTGTGCGGAAGTGGGGCTACGAGGTGAAGGGCGTGCCTGAGGGCAAGGCCGAGATCATCGTTTGCGCCGACAATTTCCATGGCCGCACGCTAAGCATAATCAGCTTCTCGACCGACCCCGACGCCCGTACCGGCTTTGGCCCCTACACGCCCGGCTTCCGGACAATACCTTTCGGCGACGCCGACGCATTCGCTGCCGCCATCAACGAGAACACGGTCGCAGCGCTGATCGAGCCGATCCAGGGCGAGGCCGGTGTCATCATCCCGCCGTCAGGTTACTTCAAGCGCGTGCGCGAACTCTGCACCGAAAACAAGGTGACTCTGATCCTTGACGAGATCCAGACTGGCCTCGGACGCACCGGCAAGCTATTGGCCGAAGAGCACGAGGGAATCGAGGCCGACGTCACCCTGATCGGCAAGGCGCTCTCCGGCGGCTTCTATCCGGTTTCAGCGGTGCTTTCCAATTCCGAGGTGCTTGGTGTTCTGAAGCCTGGGCAACATGGCTCGACATTCGGCGGCAACCCGCTTGCCTGCGCCGTGGCGCGCGCCGCGCTCAAGGTGCTGACCGAAGAAGGCATGATCGAGAACGCCGAAAAGATGGGCAACTATTTCCTGGAAGGGCTGCGCTCCATCCGCTCCAACATCGTCAAGGACGTGCGCGGTCGCGGACTGATGATGGCGGTCGAGCTCGTGCCGGAAGCCGGCGGCGCCCGCCAGTATTGCTACACCCTCAAGGATCGCGGCCTACTCGCCAAGGACACCCACGAGAACACGATCCGCCTCGCCCCGCCGCTGGTCATCACCAAGAGCCAGGTCGACTGGGCCGTCGAGCAGATCGAGAAGACCCTCGCCTGAGGCAGCGAACGGACAATGCGGCGGGAAGGTCATCCCGCCGTTTCCACGTAGCTTCTCCTCATTCCGAGATCCAACCCAACCGAGCGCCTGACCAGAAATCAGCTGCCTCAGTTTAGATTTGGGCAACACTCTTTCGTTAAGGTCCGGAGTAACCGTATCGTTAATCCTTCCTCGGGAGACACGCGCGGTTTGAAGGCAAAGTCCATCCGCGCCAATGGTGGCGCGGTTGCTTCTGCCCTGGCTTTTGACGGTTGGGACAATACTCATGGCTACGATCAATTCCACGAACTTCAGCGGCGATACGCTGGAGATCATTGCCTTCAGACTGCACGATCAGGAATTCTGCGTTAAGACGACGACAATTCGCGAAATCCGCGGCTGGGCACCATCGACACCGATTCCGCATGCGCCGGCGGACGTCATCGGCGTCATGAACCTCCGCGGCTCCGTCATCCCGATCATCGACCTCGCGTTCAAGCTCGGCATGAAGAGCACCGTGGCCAACGAGCGCAGCGCCATTGTCGTGGCCGAGGTCCACAACATGGTCATCGGCATGCTGGTCGATCGCGTCTCGGATATCCTGACGATCTCTTCCAGCCAGGTGCAGCCGGTTCCGGAAGTCACAGCGTCCTTTGACCGGGCTTATTGCGAAGGTATCATCGCCTCCGAAAATGGCATGATCTGCTTCCTCAACCTCGCCAAGATGTTCAAGGAAAGCGAAACCGACGAGCTCGCCGCCTGACACCATCACTGGACCCAAAGATAAAAGCCCCTCTTCGAGAGGGGCTTTTTGTTGACAGATACAATCATTATAAGAAATCGATCACAAGTTCTACTGTAGAACGAATATTAAATTCGCTATTTCTTATACATATCTCATTAACCGCCCCCACTTCATCATCGGTTGTGAAGTCGCTGGTTATTCTCCCTCTATAGTAGGCGCCGCAGGACGGATCGGTCTCCCTTGTGTATCCCTTGAGGTTAATGTGCCCGCGAGCTTCTTCACTGGCTGACGCCGAAATCGGCGCCTGCATCACGAGGGATGGGGAATGTTCGGTCTATCGCCTGATTCTAAGTATGTTCTTGATGCCATTTCGAAGTCACAGGCCATCATCGAGTTCGACCTGAAGGGCAACGTACTCGCGGCCAATGAGAATTTCTGTGGTGCGCTTGGCTACAGCCTACCGGAGATCGTCGGCAAACATCACAGCATGTTCTGTGATCCAGCTTACACCGCCACTGCGGAATACCGCGAATTCTGGGCCCGTCTCGGCCGTGGCGAATATGATGCCGGCGCCTACAAGCGGCTTGCGAAGGGTGCCCGCGAAATCTGGATCCAAGCCTCCTACAACCCGGTCTTCAAGTACGGCAGGCCCTACAAGGTCGTCAAGTTCGCGGCTGATATCACGGACGTGAAGAAGAAGTCCATCGACGATGCGGGCAAGCTGGATGCCATTTCGCGGTCTCAGGCTGCCATCGAATTTACCCCTACCGGCGAAATCCTGACGGCAAACGAGAACTTTTGCAGTGCGATGGGTTACTCGCTCACTGAGATCACCGGCAAGCATCACGGCATGTTCTGTGACCCGGCGTATACCCGGACGGAGGAATACGCAAACTTCTGGCGCCGTCTCGCACAGGGCGAGTTCATCTCCAACGAATTCGTTCGTTACGGCAAGGGCGGCAAGGAAATCTGGATCCAGGCAGCCTATAACCCAATCAAGGACGCAAACGGCAAGGTCTACAAGGTCGTGAAGTTTGCGACCGACGTAACCCAACGAATGAGCGCGATTAGCCAGCTCGGCGAAGCGCTGCGCCATCTCTCCGAAGGCGATCTGACGAAAACGGTCGACTTGCCCTTCGTGCCGTCGATGGAACAGCTTCGCCATGACTTCAACGCGACTGTCATCAAGCTCGCCGAGACCGTGAAGACCATCGGCGAAAGCGTCCATGCGATTGCCGCCGGCTCCCGTGAGATCGGTTCCGCCGCCGATTCGTTTTCAAAGCGTACGGAACAGCAGGCCTCATCGATTGAGGAAACCGCTGCGGCGCTCGAAGAGATCACCACCACGGTCAATGACTCCAGCCACCGCGCCGACGAAGCTGGGAAACTGGTTGCCAAGACGAAGCAGGGTGCCGAACAATCCGGCCTGGTTGTCCGCAATGCCGTCTCTGCCATGGACCAGATCGAGCAATCTTCACGTGAGATCACCAATATCATCGGCGTGATCGACGACATTGCTTTCCAAACCAATCTCCTGGCGCTGAACGCGGGCGTCGAAGCAGCCCGCGCCGGTGAGGCTGGCAAGGGCTTTGCCGTCGTCGCTCAGGAAGTCCGCGAACTCGCGCAACGCTCGGCAAGTGCGGCAAAGGAGATCAAGTCCCTGATCACGACGTCAAGTGAGCTGGTGAGAAACGGCGTCAATCTGGTCGGCGAGACCGGAAAGGCGTTGGAGACGATCGTGGCGCAGGTTGGCGATATCAACGTGAATGTGGCAGCGATCGTCGAAGGCTCCAAAGAGCAGGCGACCGGTCTCAAGGAAATTAATCAGGCCGTTAATTCCATGGACCAAGCAACACAAAAGAATGCAGCCATGGTCGAAGAGAGCACGGCAGCAAGCCACAAGCTGGCTGGCGAAGCGGAGGCACTGCGCCGGCTGCTGGCTCAATTCCGCCTTGACGAAGCCCATAGTCCAAGGACCGTGCAGAAACATCCGGCCTCTCCGGCACGTCATCTGATCGCTCGCGTTGCCAAGGCGCATGGGGCCGCCCTTCCGGCCGTCGGCAGCTGGGAAGAATTCTAGATCACCCAAAACGCTCGATTAAAAACGGCCGGCAGCGAAACTCGCTGCCGGCTGTTCTGCACCCACCGAAGCACTCTAGTGCGATACTGTCGCCGCAGCCTCGGGGCGTTTGATCAAAGGGGCGGCCTGCACGACGAGCGGATTGAGGCCATGGCTTTCCCGTTCCATGATCTCGAACAGTTGCCGCCGCATGCGCGGCTCCCAGAATTTGTTGATATGCGTCGCCACACCCTCCGCGGCTTCGCTCTCCGGCTGGCTCTTGAAGAACGTCGCGATCTGATTGGCCATATAAACCAGTTTGGACTGCGTATCATGCGACATCGGAGATGGTTCCCGGTTGGATGCGCTGTGGATGCGTGAAAACTTCGAAATCCTCGCCGCGCACCAAGGCGACGAGGGTCATGCCGGCCTCATCGGCCGTTCGGATGGCAAGCGCGGTCGGTGCCGAGATAGCCACGAGCACCGGACTGCCGAGGATGGCCGCCTTCTGCACCATCTCGACGGACAGACGGCTGGTGACGGCGACGATGCCCTCAGCTCCCGGCTGCGGTTGGGCAATCACCGCGCCGCAAAGCTTGTCGAGTGCATTGTGACGACCGACATCTTCGCGCACCGCAAGTAGTCCCTTGCCCGGCACGTAGAAGCCGGCTCCATGTACCGCGCGCGTTTCGCGATGCAGCGGCTGTGCGCCATTCAGCAGCGAAACGGATTCGATGATGTCTCGATGGGTAATCTTAAGAGGGACTGCCGCCACATCGGGCACCTTGCGAACAGCCTGTTCGATCGACTCTATGCCGCAGAGGCCGCAGCCGACCGGTCCGGCCATGCTGCGTCTCCGTGCTGTCAGTGCCGTAGCGACCTCATCGACCAGCGTGATCTGAACGTCGATGCCCTTATCGCCCGCGACAATCTCGACTCCCGCGATCTGATCGACTTCGGAAATGATCCCCTCGGTGAGGCTGAAACCAATCGCAAAATCCTCGAGGTCCGCAGGTGTTCCCATCATCACCGCATGCGTGCTGCCACCATAGGAAAAGGCGATCGGCACCTCCTCCGGAACGATCCGCTCGCCGGGCGTGACGACACCGCCGCTACAGGCGGTGCGCTTCACGGCAACGCGGTTCGGCCGGTCAATCGTCACTCTGCGGGCTCCAGTTTGCTGACGATCCGACGGCTCTGCCGTGCCTGCTCGTCGTAGTCACGTTGCCAATCGGTCGGGCCGTTCGAGGGCGAAACCTGCACAGCCGTGACCTTGTATTCCGGGCAGTTGGTGGCCCAGTCGGAGAAATCTGTCGTGATGACGTTCGCCTGCGTGTCTGGATGGTGGAAGGTTGTGTAGACGACACCGGGCGCCACGCGATCGGTGATCAGCGCGCGCAGGGTCGTATCGCCCGAGCGGCTCATCAGCTTGATCCAGTCGCCATCGCGAATGCCGCGCTGTTCGGCATCGTGTGCATGGATCTCCAGACGGTCCTCCGGATGCCAGACGACGTTTTCTGTACGGCGCGTCTGCGCGCCAACATTGTACTGACTGAGGATGCGGCCCGTCGTCAGCAGCAGCGGGAAGCGCGGCCCGGTCCGCTCATCGGTTGCAACGTACTCGGTGCGGATGAACTTGCCCTTGCCGCGGACGAAGCCATCGACATGCATGATCGGCGACCCCTCGGGATGCGCTTCGTTGCAGGGCCATTGCACAGAGCCCATCTTGTCGAGATAGTCGTAGGAGACGAGCGCAAAGCTCGGCGTCGTCGCGGCGATCTCGTCCATGATCTCGGAAGGATGCGTGTAGTTCCAACCAAGGCCCATGGCCTGCGCCATCTTCTGCGTGACCTCCCAATCGGCATAGCCGTTGCGGGGGCTCATGACCTTGCGAACGCGGTTGATACGGCGCTCGGCGTTGGTGAACGTCCCATCCTTCTCCAGGAAGCTGGAGCCCGGCAGGAAGACATGCGCGTAGTTCGCCGTCTCGTTCAGGAAGAGGTCGTGAACGACGACGCACTCCATGGCGGCAAGGCCGGCCGCGACGTGCTTCGTATCGGGGTCTGACTGCAGGATATCCTCACCCTGGACGTAGAGGCCCTTGAACGACCCATCGACCGCTGCATCCAGCATGTTCGGAATGCGCAGCCCCGGCTCATTGCTGATCTTGACGCCCCAGAGCTTCTCGAAGATGTCGCGCGTCGCGTCATCGGAGATGTGACGATAGCCGGGCAGTTCGTGCGGGAAGGAGCCCATGTCGCACGAACCCTGAACATTGTTCTGGCCGCGCAGTGGATTCACACCGACGCCGGGACGACCGATATTGCCGGTCACCATCGCAAGGTTGGCGATCGCCATGACAGTTGTCGACCCCTGGCTGTGTTCGGTTACACCGAGACCATAATAGATTGCGCCATTACCGCCCTTGGCATAGAGACGCGCAGCGCCGCGCACGCGATCGGCCGGGACGCCGGTGAATTTCTCCGATGCTTCAGGGCTGTGATGCGGTTCGGCGACGAAACTTGCCCAGTCCTCGAATTCGGACCAGTCGCAACGCTCGCGAATGAAGGCCTCGTTGAACAATCCCTCGGTGACGATGACATGCGCCAGCGACGTCAGGATCGCGACGTTCGTGCCGGGCTTCAACGGTAGATGATAGGACGCCTCGACATGGGGCGAACGCACGATATCGGTGCGGCGCGGATCGATGACGATAAGCTTGGCGCCCTGACGCAGCCGCTTCTTCAGGCGCGAGGCAAAGACCGGATGGCCGTCGGTCGGATTAGCGCCAATGATGACGACGACGTCGCTCTGCTCGACGCTGTCGAAGTCCTGCGTGCCGGCGGACGTGCCGAAAGCCTGGCCGAGGCCGTATCCGGTTGGCGAATGGCAGACGCGAGCGCATGTATCGACGTTGTTGTTGCGGAAGCCGGCACGCACCAGCTTCTGAACCAGATAGGTCTCCTCGTTCGTGCAGCGAGACGAGGTGATGCCGCCGACCGAGTCGCGGCCATACTGATACTGGATGCGGCGGAATTCGGAGGCGACATGCGCGAAGGCCTCGTCCCAGCTCACTTCGCGCCAGGGATCGGTGATCTTCTCGCGGATCATCGGATTGAGGATGCGCTCCTTGTGGCTGGAATAGCCATAGGCGAAGCGCCCCTTGACGCAGGAGTGGCCGCGGTTCGCCTGCCCGTCCTTCCAAGGCACCATGCGCACCAGCTCTTCGCCGCGCATCTCCGCCTTGAAGGAGCAGCCGACGCCGCAATAGGCGCAGGTCGTAACGACGGAATGCTCCGGCTGGCCGATCTCGATGACCGACTTTTCGATTAGCGTCGCTGTCGGGCAGGCCTGCACGCAGGCGCCGCAGGAAACGCATTCAGACGAGACGAAATCCTCATGCATGCCGGCCGAAACGCGCGAATCGAAGCCGCGGCCCTCGATGGTCAGTGCGAACGTACCCTGGACTTCCTCGCAGGCGCGCACGCAGCGCGAGCAGACGATACACTTCGCGGGATCGAAGGTGAAATAGGGGTTTGATTCGTCCTTCGGCGCCCATTTGAGATTGAGGTCGCCGTTGTTGCGCGCTTTGACGTGATTGTCGCCATCATAGCCATAGCGCACGTCGCGCAGGCCGACGGCTCCCGCCATGTCCTGCAGCTCGCAATCGCCGTTGGCAGCACAGGTCAGACAGTCGAGCGGATGGTCGGAGATGTAGAGCTCCATCACGCCCTTGCGAACGTCCTTCAGCCGGTTCGTCTGCGTCGAGACCACCATGCCCGGCGCAACGGGCGTCGTGCAGGACGCAGGAAGGCCCGCGCGCCCCTGGATCTCGACCAGACAGAGCCGGCAGGAGCCGAAAGCATCCATCATGTCGGTGGCGCAGAGCTTCGGAATTTCGATACCCGCATCCATCGATGCGCGCATGACGGACGTTCCCTCGGGCACAGTCACCTGGTTGCCGTCGATGGTGAGCGTCACCATCGTTTCGGAGGTCGAGGCCGGCGTGCCGTAATCGGTTTCATGGACGAGAGGCATGGTCTTACTCCGCCGCTTCGATGAGAGGTGTGGGAACGAAATCTTCGGGGAAGTGCGTCATCGCGCTCATGACCGGATAAGGCGTGAAGCCCCCGAGCGCGCAGAGCGACCCGAATTTCATGGTGTTGCAGAGATCGGCAAGCAGCTCGCGATTCTTTTCCGGTTCGATGCCGCGGGCAATCTTGTCCGCCGTTTCGACGCCACGCGTCGAGCCGATGCGGCAAGGCGTGCACTTGCCGCAGCTTTCGACGGCGCAGAATTCCATCGCGAAGCGGGCCTGCTTCAGCATGTCGGCACTTTCGTCGAAGACGACGATCCCGGCGTGGCCGATCAACCCATCCTTCGCCGCGAAAGACTCGTAGTCAAATGGCGTATCGAACAGGGCGCGCGGGAAGTACGCGCCAAGCGGACCGCCGACCTGAACTGCCTTCACCGGCCGCCCGGATGCGGTTCCGCCAGCAATGTCATCGATCAGCTCGCCGAGCGAAATGCCGAATGCGGTCTCGAACAGACCACTATGTTTCACATTGCCGGCGATCTGGATCGGAATGGTGCCGCGTGAGCGGCCAAGGCCGAAGTCGCGGTAGTAGGCTGCTCCCTTGTCCATGATCACGGGCACGGAAGCGAGAGAAATGACATTGTTGATGACGGTTGGACAGTCGAAGAGGCCCTTGTGGGCCGGTAGCGGCGGCTTGGCGCGCACGATGCCGCGCTTGCCTTCAAGGCTGTTCAGGAGCGCCGTCTCCTCGCCACAGACATAAGCGCCCGCGCCGGTGCGGACTTCCATATCGAAGGTCTTGCCCGAGCCCAAAACCGACGTACCGAGGATGCCGGCACTGCGCGCGATATCGATTGCCCGGCTCATCGCCGCGATCGCATGCGGATATTCCGACCGCGTGTAGATGAAGCCCTTGGTGGCGCCCGTCGCAAGGCCGGCAATCGCCATGCCTTCGATCAGCACGAAGGGATCGCCTTCCATGATCATCCGGTCGGCGAAGGTGCCGCTGTCGCCTTCGTCCGCATTGCAGACGATGTATTTGCGCTCGCCAGGCGCGTCGAGCACCGTCTTCCACTTGATACCAGTCGGGAAGCCCGCGCCACCGCGGCCACGCAGGCCGGAATCGGTAACTTCCTTGACGACATCAGTCGGCAGCATCGAAACCGCGCGACGCAGGCCGGCGAGGCCACCGTGAGCCTCGTAGTCATCAAGCGAGAGCGGATCAGTGATGCCGCAGCGGGCAAAGGTCAGGCGTGTCTGGCGCTTGAGGAACGGCAGTTCGGCCACTTCGCCAAGACAGAGGGGATGACCCTCGCCCGTGGCCAAGCCCGCATCGAACAGCGAAACGACATCCTTCACCTTGACGGGACCGTAACCGATGCGCTTTCCGGAGACTTCGACCTCGACCAGCGGCTCCAACCAGTGCATGCCGCGCGAGCCATTGCGCACGATCTTGGCATCGAGGCCACGAGCGGCAATCTGCTCGGCGATCGCTTTAGCGACGCGTTCTGCACCCAGCGCCAGGGCCGCCGCATCACAGGGAACATAGATCCGGACGGTCATCGACGTGCCTCCGAAATCAGCGCCTCGAGATCGGCGGCGTCTACTCGGCCATGTACCTCGCCGTCCATCATCGCGGACGGCGAGCACGAACAGAGCCCAAGACAGAAGACGGGCTCGAGGGTGATCGCTCCGTCAGGCGTCGTGCCGTGCCAGTCGACGCCAAGCAGAACCTTCACGCGCTCGGCCAGCGCGTCGCCACCCATCGATTGGCAGGCTTCTGCACGACAGAGCTTCAGCACATGCCGGCCGGCGGGATGATCGCGATAATCATGATAGAAGCTGACGACACCATGCACCTCGGCGCGCGAAAGGTTCAGCTCGTTCGCGATAACGGGCAACGCCTCTTGCGGGACATAGCCGAACTCATCCTGAATCTCGTGCAGGATCGGCAGCAACGGCCCTTCGAGATGCTTGAGTTGATCGATGATCGCGATCGTGCGCGTTGCGATATCGCCCTTGGCGACGTGGATGTTCATCAGCAGCCCTCCCACGGCCTGCAAATTGCACGTGGCGACGCTGGGCAGGCGGGCTTTCCTCAGAACCCTATGGCCGACAGAACCGCTCACGTCTGTTCATTATAGAACTTTCTCAGGGATGGACGAAGCGATCAATAATGCTGCTCCGTCAAACGATAGGAGATTCCTATCAGAATTCCGGTTCTTCGGCGAGAATTCGGGCCTCATGCAACAGAGCCGAGACCAACGGCGTGAACGGCTCACGATGCGTCGCAACCAGGCCGACAAGGTGATGCGCTCGCGGCTCGGTGATTGGAATCATCCGTATTTCTGCCGGAAAGCCAAAGGATTTCGCGACATTGCGCGGCATGATGCTCGCCCAGCGCCCAGTACGAACATGGGAAAAGAGCACGATCATCGAGTTTGACTCGAGCGTCGGATGTGCCGTAACACCGGCTTCAGCCAGGTGATGATTGATGATACGGCGGTTCTGCATGTCCGCCGTCAATAGGCAAAGCCGAAGACTACCCACTTCCTTCCAGGTAACGCTATCGCGATCGGACAAAGGGCTGCCGGCGGCGGTAATCAGGTTGTACTGCTCGGCATAGAGCGGCACGCTCGTCACCCGCCCAAGGGGCTCATTCTCCAGATAGGTGATCCCCGCATCAATCTCGAGATTTTCCAGCATGCTGAGCACCTGCAGGGAATTGCGGGAGACGATGGAAAACGTCACATCGGGGTGCCGCTCCTGAAATGGCGTCGTAATGCGCGGCAGCATCGCCAGCGCTGTCGGGATGACGGCGATCTTGATATGGCCTGAAAGCCCCTTGCGCGCCGCCCGCATCTCCTCGCGCATCGTGCGGGCATCGCCGACAATGCGCCGCGCCCATTCGAGCACGCGTTGGCCCTCAGGCGTCAGCCCCTGGAAGCGCGAGCCGCGTTGCACCAGCATCACGCCGAGCTGATCCTCGAGCTGACGAATGGCGGCGGACAACGTCGGCTGCGAAATACCGCATTCCTCGGCTGCGCGGCCGAAATGTTTCTCGTTGGCGAGCGCGATAAAGAATTCCAGCTTGTCGATCATCCGGCCTCCGCGCCGAACTGCGGCACACCGTCATCTTCACGTCCAGCGGACCGGTCCGCAAGGCCGGTTGTCAGTTGTCCTGCTTCCCCGGAAACATCGCCAACAGGAAACGTAGCAGCCCCGTCGTATCGGGATGGGCAACACTGTAATAGATGAGACGTCCGTCCCGGCGGCTGGAGACGAGACCATCCAAACGCAAGCGCGCCAGCTGCTGCGACACCATTGCTTGCTGAATGCCAAGGCTCTCCTCGAGCTCGCCCACAGTCTTCTCTCCCTCCGTCAGAAGGCAGAGAATGATCAGCCGCGTATGATGGGAAAGTGCCTTGAGAAAGTCGCTCGCTTCCCGCGCTCTAGCAGAGAGCTTCTGCAGATCCCGATCGGCCATGCCCGATCCCGGTGTAGGCAAATGCATTCTTTATCTCTGGTTGCATAAACAATATGTATGAAGCGTGACAATAACATATTCGCAGCAACCAGCTGTTTGGATCTGTCAAAATGCCAAAAAAAGTCCCGCCAGCTCAGCAGATCAGCTGGCCACCATTGATCTCAAGCACTTGACCCGTGATGTAACCGGAAAGCGAAGGCGCCGAAAGGAAGAGATAGGCGGGTGCGCAATCTTCCGAGGTGCCCAATCGCTGCAGCGGAATGGTCTTGCGGGTCTGCTCAAGCTTTTCTGCCGACGAATACCGTTGGTGGAAGTCGGTTTCGATCGTTCCCGGTGAAACGCAGTTGACGCGGATGCCGTCCGGCGCGAGCTCCCTTGCTAGCGCCTTCGAATAGGTTGCTACAAATGCCTTCGACGCCGAGTAGATCGCGGAACCGGGGCTGCCGCCCGTCAGCGCCGAAATCGAGACCGTGTTGACAATCGCCGCCTGCTGCGATGCACGTAGCGCCGGCAAAAGAGCTCGCGTTACCTCAACCACCGAGGTCTGGTTCAACCGGACGATCGTCTCGTATTGCTCGTCGGTCAACGCATCGGCGGGAAAGCGTCCGACCATGGTGCCGGCATTGTTGATCAATGCGTGGACGCGATCGAACGTGGCGCGCACCTTTTCAGCGAATCCTGTCGTGCCACCCGGTGTCGAAAAATCGGCTGTAACAAGAAACGCCCGGCGGTCCTCCTCCGCCGTCAGCAAGAAGTCCGGCAAATCACGCTCGGCGCTTCGCCCGAGGTGCACCAGCACGCGGGCGCCGCAATCGAGAAATTGCCGCGCGACTTCGAGGCCAATGCCCCTGCCGCCGCCGGTGACCACCACATTGCGGCTTTCGAACAGCTTGGGGTGAAACATTCATTCCTCCGGGACGCGCCGTCTACGGCTTCCATAGTGTGTTAATACGCAAGGGGAACGTCACTTAGACGTCGTTGGTTTCCAGCAGACGCGGACCCGGCCCATCTTTAGCCAGCCGGTCATACGGATTGCGCAGTGGGCAGCTTTCAACCGAGAGGCAACCACAGCCGATGCAATCCGTCAACCGATCGCGCAGGGCGACGAGCCGATCAATGCGAACATCGAGGTCTTGCTTCCATAGGAGGGACAGGCGCTGCCAATCGCCAGCGGTCGGCGTGCGGCCCTGAGGCAATGTTTCGAAAGCCGCCTGAATCTCCGCCAGGGGGATGCCTACGCGCTGCGCGACCTTGATGATCCCGAGGCGACGAAGCACATCACGGCCGAAGCGGCGCTGGTTGCCACGCGAACGAATACTGGAGATGAGACCCTTCGCTTCGTAGAAATGCAGCGCAGAGACGGCAAGACCGCTGCGCTCCGCGACCTCGCCAACCGTCAGCAGCTTTCGGAACGGATTGGGGGAGCCCTCTTCCATGACATCGACCTCAATGTAACTTGAGGTGTTGTAGCCGAACGTTCGCGTGACCGAAAGGCCATCGGAACACCGGGAGCCAAGGGGTCCCGGAAAACAAAAAGGCGGCCCTAAAAGGCCGCCTCATGACACCGTGACGGGCACGGGTTAGTCTTGGTCGATCACACCCCGAAGGTGCGTCAGTTCCATGATGTAGTGTTCGAGGCGCGACTTGTGCTCGTGATGAACGGCATCTGCGATTTCTCTTTGTGCCGCCTCAATGCGCAGCGTCAGTTCGTCCTTGGAGAGATCCTGAACAATGACGGCAGACTCTGCCAGCAGCGTGCAGCCTGTCGGCAGAATGTCGGCGAAACCGCCGAAAACAACGTAGTCCTGCTTCGAGCCGTTGGCCGAACGAACGCTGACGATGCCTGGCTTGATCGTCGTCATCGTCGGGGCGTGGTTCGCCATAACGGTCATCTCGCCGTCGGTTGCCGGAATGACAACTTCGGTCACCATCTCCGAAAGGAGCAGACGCTCGGGAGATACGAGTTCAAAATTGAAATTGTCAGCCATCAGTGACTTACCTTCTCGGCAGCTTCTGTATCTTGCAAATTGGTCCCGCAGAACGGGCAGTGCACTATCGCTTGATCAAGATACCCAAGACCCTCTTCGGTCTGGATCAATCCCACCACCATCATCATCTTGCCGTCGTCCGATCTGTAGATCGTCGGGGCAGCAGGGGCGGGAAGCTCTGCTGCGACCTCCCGAAGGGCGTCGCAGCAGAAGATCTCGTTGAGAGCGTCGCTCATCAGGCAGCTGCGGACAGCTTCTTGGCCTTCTCGATAGCTTCTTCCATCGAGCCGACCATGTAGAAGGCAGCTTCCGGCAGGTGGTCGTATTCGCCGTTGACCAGGCCCTTGAAGCCCTTGATCGTGTCTTCGAGCGCTACGAGCTTGCCCGGCGAACCGGTGAAGACTTCAGCGACGAAGAACGGCTGCGACAGGAAGCGCTCGATCTTGCGGGCGCGGGCAACGGCCAGCTTGTCCTCTTCGGACAGTTCGTCCATGCCCAGGATCGCGATGATGTCCTGCAGGGCCTTGTAGCGCTGCAGCGTCGACTGAACCTTACGAGCCACTTCGTAGTGCTCTTCGCCGACGACGATCGGGTCGAGCATGCGCGACGTGGAGTCGAGCGGGTCAACGGCCGGGTAGATACCCTTTTCAGCGATCGAGCGCGACAGAACGGTCGTTGCATCAAGGTGGGCGAACGACGTTGCCGGAGCAGGGTCGGTCAAGTCGTCGGCCGGAACGTAAATGGCCTGAACCGAGGTGATCGAGCCCGTCGTCGTGGTCGTGATGCGTTCCTGCATCTGGCCCATGTCGGTGGCGAGCGTCGGCTGGTAACCAACGGCGGAAGGAATACGGCCGAGCAGAGCCGACACTTCCGAACCTGCCTGGGTGAAGCGGAAGATGTTGTCGACGAAGAACAGAACGTCCTGGCCCTTGTCGCGGAAGTCTTCAGCGATCGTCAGACCGGTCAGAGCGACGCGAGCGCGAGCGCCCGGCGGTTCGTTCATCTGGCCATAAACGAGGGCTGCCTTCGAGCCTTCGCCACCGCCATGCTTGTTGACGCCCGACTCGATCATTTCGTGGTAAAGGTCGTTGCCTTCGCGGGTACGTTCACCCACGCCTGCGAAGACCGAGTAACCACCATGCGCCTTGGCGACGTTGTTGATCAGTTCCATGATGAGAACGGTCTTGCCAACGCCCGCGCCGCCGAACAGGCCGATCTTGCCGCCCTTTGCGTAAGGAGCGAGAAGGTCAACGACCTTGATGCCGGTAACGAGGATCTGTGCTTCGGTCGACTGGTCGACGTAGGCAGGCGCATCCTGGTGGATGGCGCGCTTGCCTGATGTAACGAGTGGACCAGCTTCGTCAACCGGCTCGCCGATGACGTTCATGATGCGGCCGAGCGTTTCCGGACCAACCGGAACAGTGATCGGGCCACCGGTGTCGGAAACCGACTGACCGCGAACCAGACCTTCGGTCGAGTCCATGGCGATCGTACGGACTTCGTTTTCACCAAGATGCTGCGCCACTTCGAGCACGAGGCGGTTGCCGCCGTTCGTGGTTTCGAGCGCGTTCAAGATCGCCGGCAGTTCGCCTTCGAAAGCAACGTCCACGACGGCGCCGATAACCTGCGTAACCTTGCCGGCGGAGCCTGCCGCGGCCTTCTTGGGGGTAGCTGCCTTAGCCATCTTCTTACCCTCTTTCCCTAACCTCAGAGCGCTTCCGCGCCCGAAATGATTTCAATGAGTTCCTTGGTGATCTGAGCCTGGCGCTGACGGTTGTAGGAAAGCGTCAGCTTGTTGATCATTTCACCAGCGTTGCGCGTTGCATTGTCCATGGCGCTCATCTTGGCACCCATTTCACCGGCGACGTTCTCAAGGAGCGCGCGGAAAATCTGGACCGAGATGTTGCGCGGAATCAGATCCTCGAGGATCGATGCCGGATCCGGCTCGTATTCGTAGACTGCGCCGGCATGCTCCGCATCCTGGACAACTGCCGTGGGGGCCGATGCCGGGATGAGCTGCTGTGCCGTCGGAACCTGCGAAATGACCGACTTGAATTCGGAATAGAACAACGTGCAGACGTCGAACTCGCCGGCTTCGAACATCTCGATGACGCGCTTGCCGATCTGATCCGCATTCTCGAAGGAGACCTTCTTCACGTCGCGCAATTCCTTGCGCTCGGCGATGAGCGAGGCGAATTCACGGCGCAGAACGTCGTAACCCTTCTTGCCGACGGTGAAGAACTTGACGGTCTTGCCTTCAGCAATGAGCTTGCGAGCGTGATCGCGCGCGAAACGCGAGATCTGCGAGTTGAAGCCGCCGCACAGACCGCGCTCGGCAGTGCAGACGACCAGCAAGTGAACCTGGTCCTTGCCGGTGCCGGTCATCAGCGCAGGCGCACCGTCGGCTTCCGTCATCGCACCGGCGATGTTTGCCAGAACGGCACCCATGCGCTGCGAGTACGGACGGGCGGCCTCGGCCGCCTCCTGGGCACGCCGAAGCTTCGCCGCGGCGACCATTTTCATCGCCTTGGTGATCTTCTGCGTCGCCTTGACGGAGGCGATCCGGTTTTTCAGATCCTTAAGTGAAGGCATCCGTTATCCGTCCTTTGGGGTCCGATTAGGCGAAGGACTTCGCGAAGCTATCGACGGCAGCCGTGAGCTTGCCCTTCGTATCGTCGCTGATTGCCTTGTCCGTGCGGATCGTGTCGAGGATAGCCGAGCCTTCCGAGCGAAGGTACGACAGCAGGCCCTGTTCGAACTTGCCGACCTGGTTGACCGGGATCTTGTCGAGGTAGCCGTTGACACCTGCGAAGATGACCGCAACCTGCTCTTCCGTCTTCAGCGGCGAGAACTGCGGCTGCTTCAGGAGTTCGGTCAGGCGTGCACCGCGGTTGAGCAGGCGCTGCGTGGAAGCATCGAGGTCCGAACCGAACTGGGCGAAGGCGGCCATTTCGCGATACTGGGCGAGTTCGCCCTTGATCGAGCCGGCGACCTGCTTCATGGCCTTGACCTGAGCGGCTGAACCAACGCGCGAAACCGACAGACCGACGTTAACGGCCGGACGAATGCCCTGGTAGAACAGGTCGGTTTCGAGGAAGATCTGGCCGTCGGTGATCGAGATCACGTTGGTCGGAATGAACGCCGAAACGTCGTTGCCCTGGGTTTCGATGACAGGCAGAGCCGTCAGAGAGCCAGCACCCTTCTCGTCGGAGAGCTTTGCAGCGCGCTCGAGGAGACGCGAGTGAAGGTAGAAAACGTCGCCAGGATAAGCTTCGCGGCCCGGCGGGCGGCGCAGCAGCAGCGACATCTGGCGATAAGCAACAGCCTGCTTGGACAGGTCGTCGTAGCCGATCAGCGCGTGCTGACCGTTGTCGCGGAAGAATTCGCCCATCGTGCAGCCGGCGAACGGTGCCAGGTACTGCATCGGAGCCGGATCGGAAGCCGTTGCAGCAACGACGATCGAGTACTTCATTGCGCCGCGTTCTTCGAGAACCTTGACGAACTGGGCAACGGTCGAACGCTTCTGGCCGATAGCGACGTAGACGCAGAACAGCTTGTCGCCGTCCGGGCCGTTGTCGTGAATGGCCTTCTGGTTCAGAATCGTGTCGAGAATGATCGCGGTCTTGCCGGTCTGGCGGTCACCGATGACGAGCTCGCGCTGGCCACGACCGACCGGGATGAGCGCGTCGATGGCCTTGAGGCCGGTCGACATCGGCTCATGAACCGACTTACGCGGAATGATACCAGGAGCCTTGACGTCGACGCGCGCACGGCGGGTCGCGTTGATCGGGCCCTTGCCGTCGATCGGGTTGCCGAGAGCGTCGACAACGCGGCCGAGCAGCTCCGGACCAACCGGAACGTCAACGATGGCGCCGGTCCGCTTGACGGTGTCGCCTTCCTTGATGTCGCGGTCCGAACCGAAAATAACAACACCGACGTTGTCCGATTCCAGGTTCAGCGCCATACCACGGATGCCACCGGGGAATTCGACCATTTCGCCTGCCTGAACATTGTCCAGACCGTAAACGCGAGCGATACCGTCACCGACGGAGAGAACCTGACCGACTTCCGAGACTTCTGCCTCTTTACCGAAGTTTTTGATCTGGTCTTTGAGAATTGCGGAAATTTCCGCAGCGCGGATATCCATCAGCCGACCTCTTTCAATGCAAGCTTAAGGGTAGAGAGTTTTGTACGAAGAGACGTATCAATCTGACGGGACCCGACCTTCACGATCAGACCACCAAGAATTGACGGATCAACCGTGACGTTGATCGCCACGTCTTTGCCGGTGACGCCCTTGAGCGCCGCCTTCAATTCAGTTTCCTGCGCTGCAGTGAGCGCATGCGCCGCAGTAACGTCGGCAGTGATTTCGCCACGCTGGTTTGCAGCAATGATGCGGAAGGCCTTGATCATGCCCGGGAGGGCAAAGAGGCGACGGTTACGCGCCACGACCTTCAGGAAATTCGCGAAGAAGCCGCTGATGCCAGCCTTCTCACTGATGGCAATGATTGCCTTGAGCTGATCGTCGGCCGAGAAAACAGGGCTCGAAACGAAACGCTTCAGGTCTTCGCTCTCGTCGAGCATCGCCTGGAACCGATCGAGGTCCTTGGTGACGACCTCAACGGCGCCCTGCTCGAGCGCAAGCTCGAACAACGACGAGGCATAGCGCTCTGCAACACCAGAAGTAAGCTGGGATGTGTCTGCCACTGGCCCAAATTTCCCTGATTTCAACCCAAGAATCCGGTCCTCGGCGGGCGCCTGACCTATAATCTTGAATTCGTTATGATTTCCCCCAGAAATCGCAAGAAAAGCCTCTTGCTTCTTCCGAAATTCGGGGTCCGTCTAACATAGGATGTTCGGACTCGCAACACGCGTAACGCCCGAATACTGCTTTCCTATCGATTTCTAACGCAAAAATGCTCGAGCCCCGGCAGGGAAGAGCTTAGCGCGAGCGATATCCGCTCAACTCAAGCGGAAAAGAAACCGAAAACATAGGCGAGAGGAAGCGCCGCCAGAATGATTTGCACAACCAGGAGTAAATAGTTGAGAATTGTGCTCCCCTTATCTGAAAGGAGCGAAATGATGCGTGCAAACGCCGCCATGGCGAAGGCGCCGCCGAGCGCCATGTAGATCCAGTTCTGCGCCAGCATGATGGCCGAGAGGCCGAAGCCGAGATAGAAGCCGCCGACGGAGCGTTGCTCCGCATAACCGTCACGCCGACCCTCGCGAGGCATGATGCCGAACAGCCGCATCGCGTATCCCGGCGCAAACATGATGACAAAGCCCACAAGCGCCGTGAAAGCGGCCGCTCCGAAGGCGAGTTGTTCGCCAAACTCCGTCGGAAAATAAAAATCCATAGTCGACCCCGAATCCCCTGCTTCGCCGTCCTTATGGCATGATTGCCGTGCCGGACAAAAGCCCGCAAGGCAGCGATCTACAGGAAGCTTTGAGGGTCGACGTCGAGCTGTACATGCACCGACCCACGCTCCTTCGGCGCCTGCGCAAGCATAGTCCTCAGAAACGCCTGCATGTCGGAGTTCCGCCGCCCGTGTACGAGAAGCCGAAAGCGATAGCGGCCGCGCACCAGGGCAAGTGGCGCTTCCGCCGGGCCGAGGACGGCGATGCCAGAGACATGAGGTGCCGCGTTCCTGATCCCGCGGGCATGGTTTTCCGCATCGTGGCGCGCTTCCGCCGAGACGATGATCGATGCCAACCGTCCGAAAGGGGGAAGAATGGCGCGCTCGCGTTCGGCGATCTCGCGTTCGTAGAATGCGCTCGCATCGCCGGAGACGATCGCTTGCATAACCGGATGCTGCGGCTGGTAGGTCTGTAACAGTCCGTGGCTCTTCAGGCCGGTACGCCCGGCGCGGCCTGTCACCTGCGACAGGAGCTGGAAGGTCCGCTCGGCGGCGCGTGGATCGCCGTTGGCAAGGCCGAGGTCGGCATCGACGATGCCAACCAGCGTCATCAGCGGGAAATTGTGACCCTTGGCGACAAGCTGCGTCCCGATGACGATATCGGCCTCGCCCTTGGCGATGGCTTCGAGCTCAAGACGCAACCGTTTGACGCCGCCCATCATGTCGGACGAGAGCACGATCGTCCGTGCCTCGGGAAAATGACGTTCCACCTCTTCGGCGATACGCTCGACGCCCGGCCCGCAGGCAACGAGGTGATCAAGTGTGCCACATTCGGGACAGGCTTCCGGCGTCCGCTCGGCATGACCGCACTGATGGCATTGCAGCTGCCTCTTGAATCGATGCTCGACGAGCCAGCTGGAGCATTGCGGGCATTGGAAGCGGTGACCACAAACGCGGCAAAGCGTCAGCGGCGCGTAGCCCCGCCGGTTCAGGAAAAGAAGCGCCTGTTGCTGCTTCTCAACCGTCTTGCCGATCGCTCGAATCAGCACTGGCGAGAGGAAGCCGCCGCGCTCGGGCGCATGACGGCGCATGTCGATGAGATGCAGATCCGGCAGCGCCGCGTCACCGAAGCGGGTCGGCATGTGAATGGTGCTGTAACGCCCGCTCTGCCCATTGACCTGGCTCTCGACCGACGGCGTGGCCGAAACCAGAACCACCGGGAAATCGCCAATGCGGGCGCGCACGACCGCCATGTCGCGCGCATTGTAATAGACACGATCTTCCTGCTTGTAAGCGGGATCGTGTTCTTCATCGACGATGATCAGCCCAAGGTCCTCGAAAGGCAGGAACAGCGCCGAGCGCGCGCCGGCGACGACGCGAACCTCGCCCGTGACTGCCTGACGCCAGACCTTTTCGCGCATGCGTGGCGCCAGATCGGAATGCCATTCCGCCGGCTTGGCGCCGAAGCGATCCTGGAACCGCTCCAGAAAGCTGGCCGTCAAGGCAATCTCCGGAAGGAGAATCAACACCTGCTTGCCGCGCTTCAGCGTTTCCGCGATCGCTTCGAAATAGACTTCGGTCTTGCCCGAACCGGTAACTCCGTCGATCAGCGAGACTGCGAACTCGCCCTTTCGAACTTCGGAGAGGATCTCGTTCGCCGCTTCCTTCTGGGGACCTTCGAGCCGCGCGGCCACAAAATCCGGATCCGGTCTGGCGACCACTGGCGGGGGCGGCAGGAACACCGTCTCGAAAATGCCCTGACTGATCAAACCATCAACGACGCTGGTCGACACACCGGCGGCGTGGGCCAGCCCGCTTCGCGTCCAGGACAAGCCATCCCCGGCAATATCCAGCACCCGGGCGCGCGCCGGCGTCATCCGTTCCGGCGCGCCGCCGGCGAAGCGCAATCCCTCCACCATCGGCTCGGGCTCGAAGGCGTTGGGTGCACGCAGCGCCATCCGCGCCACGAGCCCAGGTGGAGAAAGTGTGTAACTCGCCACCCAGTCGATGAAATCGCGCATCTCCTTGGTCAGCGGCGGGCAATCGAAGACATGACTGATCGGCCTGAGCTTCTTCGGGTCGACACCGTCCTCGCCACCGTCCCAGACGACGCCGATCACCTGCCTCGGACCGAGCGGCACCTGCACGACCGAGCCGGGCTCGACCGCCATCCCTTCCGGCACTGCATATGAATATGGCTTCGGCGCGGGCATGGGAACGAGCACCGGAACCGTACGGTTTGCCGGCGGCGCCTCAAACAACGCTCCAAAGAGATCTGACGAATCTGTGCTCATCGGGCGTGACCATGCCCGGATCGACACGAAAAGAAAACCTGTAAGACTGGTGCCACCGGTTTACTCGTCGTCATCGATAACGCCCGTTAGCCGCATGCCCTCGATCCACGTTGCGCCGTCCTGCCGCACCACGTGGCGAGCACGGGCACCGCATTTTTCGCGCACGGCGGCCGCCAGCGCTTCGGAATGCGTAACGATCCAGATCTGGCTGCTGCTGGCGGCCTCCGCGATCATGTCCGCCAGAGGGGGCAGCATGTCGGGATGGAGGCTTGCCTCTGGTTCGTTGAGCGCAATCAGCGGCGGCAGCCGATAGGACATCAGTGCGGCCGCAAGTCCCAGAAAGCGGATCTGTCCGTCCGACAGCTCGCGCGGCTTGAACACCCGATTTGGAAACTCGGAAAAGGAAAGGCCGAAAGACGCCGTCTCCTCGGGCAGCGGCATAACGAGCCGCGCACCGCCAAGGGCCGCGGCCACGGCACGATCGAGATCGACCGTATCCTCCCGCGTATGCGCCAGCGTCGCGAAGACGGCAGCAATGTTGCTGCCATCCTCATCGAGCAGCGGCGCGGTGACAGCAAGACAAGGGGAGCGCAGTGGTGACAGGCGATCAGTCCGGAAGCCGTGAAAGAAACGCCAGCCGTCGATTGCACGGCGGAACGTTCCGATCTCGGGATACTGGCCGGCATCACCGAGCAGCGCGATCGCGGTTTCCGATGTCAGCGCCTGCTCCGGATAATCCTGCATCCGCCCATTCGGTCCACGAACCGAAATGGCCGGGCCGGCACGCTTCATCATCGTCACCGGCCGCGTTCCCGTCTCGATCGACAACTCTTCAGCCTTGATCTGAGGCTCAAAGGGAAATCCCGCCGCAGCCGCCGGCGGCCGCAACCCGGCCTCGACGCGATAACGGAAGGTAATCGCTCGTTCCTCGTCGACAAGTTCGGCTTCCAGGCGAATCCGGAAGGGTCCGTCGGCATCCCGGCGCGGGCCCGACCACAGCGCCGAAAACATCCCGCCCTCGGCGGCGATCTCATGCGCCAGGCGCCCTCGCGTTGCCGCTTGGATGAGCTGGAGAGCGCGGTAGAGGTTGGATTTTCCGACGCCGTTCTCGCCGATGAAGAGGTTAATCCCGGAAAGATCCATACGGATCGATCGCAGGGACCGGTAATTCTGTGCAAACATCGAGCGGAGCAGCATGCCTCGCTTTAGCCTATCCAATCAGCGAATTGAATGGGCGCTGGCCAGTTCCCGTTCCGCGGGCGGGACCAGCGGCAGGAATTGTGCTCCGCCATCCGCGGCAAGCGCGTGGACGGTGTGGTCTTCCAGCGCCTTGGTTACCTCGTTGATGTCGCCGTCGAGGTGTTCCACGGGGATCGGGTTGCCGACCACGAAGTCGAAGCGATCGCCGCGCTTGTTGAGGAGCTCGTGGAAGACGGTCATGTCCCGGAGCTCGGTCGACCATTTCGCAAGCCAGTAGAACAGGCCGGAGTTCCGAGCCGTCATATGAACGGGAAGGATCGGCAGATTGTACTTGCGGGCAAGGCCGACCGCCGAGGTTTTCCACGGGCGTTCATTCAGCCGTCCGTTCGCCCAGTAGGCGATGCGGCCAGAGGGAAAGAGCACTGTTGCCTTGCCTTCCCTGACCGCACGGTTGGTGATCTGCAGCGTTTCGCGGGTCTTGAGCTTGCTTTTGTACTCCTCGCGCCACTCGACGGGGATAATGACCTCGGCAAAACGCGGATTGACGCGCACGGCGTCACGGTTCGCAAACACCATCACATCCGGTCGCTTATGCTTCAGGAGGTCGAAGACGGCGACACCATCGGCAATGCCGGTCGGATGATTGCTGACGAGAATGAAGCCGCCGGTCTCGGGAATGCGGTCGCCATGCCTGACATTGATGTCGAGGTTCAGCAGGTTGCTCATATACTCGAAGCACTGCAAACCCGGCATGTTCGCAACATCGTTGGCAAAGCTGACCGCCCGGTTGTAGCGGAGCAGCGTATAGAGAAACGGCCGCATGATCGGCCAAAGCGGATGCTTCACGATCCGCTGCCCGCGTTCGGCGATCAACGTGTCGACGATGTGACCCGGCTTGCCATGGGAGACGAGTGCGATCGCTTCCGCGAATTGTCCAAAAGCGGTCGTGGGTTGGCGCCGTGGCATTCAAGATCCTGCGTCGTTGGGAAACCGGTTACGTGGAATGATATGATGGGAGCATGACAAGCACTTGGCCGGCATTAGGAATTCCATAACTATCGCTCCCTCAGAATTGGCGGCAGGATTGGCAAATTCAAGGCCGAATACGTGAACGAACTCCTGATCATCGCCGACCCACGCCTGATGGCCGAGCGCTCGGCTTGGCTCGATAGCCTCGCGCGCGAACGACGCCTTTCAGAGCACACGCTCGATGCCTACGAGCGTGATACGCGTCAGTTCCTGACCTTTCTGACTGGGCACCTCGGCGGGCCCGCAACGCTGAAAGATATCCACGCACTCAGGCCTGCCGACTTCCGTGCGTTCCTGGCCGCACGGCGCAAGGAAGGCTCCGGTGCCCGTTCGCTTGGCCGCAATCTGGCCGGGCTGCGTTCACTGCTGCGTTACCTGGAAAGGAAGGGGCTGGTAAATGCCGCCGGCGTTGGCGCAATCCGCTCGCCGAAACAACCCAAATCGCTGCCGAAGCCGTTATCCGACCGGCAAGCCATCAACGTCGTCAGCGACGAGGCGCAGTTGCACGAGGAGCCCTGGATCGCCGCCCGCGACGCCGCCGTCTTTGCTCTGCTCTATGGCTGCGGACTGCGCATCTCTGAAGCCCTCGATCTGACGCCCGGCGATTTCAACCGCGGTGCTGCCACGCTGCGCATCACCGGCAAGGGCAACAAGACCCGCCTTGTGCCGCTGCTGACCCTGGTCTTCGACGCCGTCGAGAAATACCGGGCGCTCTGCCCCTATCACCTCGAAGGCAACGAGCCCCTTTTCCGTGGCGCGCGCGGCGGCAAGCTGCAGGCTGCGATCATTCAGCGCACCATGCAGAAGATGCGCAGCGCCTTCGGCCTTCCCGAAACGGCGACACCGCATGCGCTGCGCCATTCCTTTGCGACCCACCTGTTGGCCGGCGGCGGTGACCTCAGAACCATCCAGGAATTGCTCGGCCACGCCAGCCTTTCCACCACCCAGGTCTATACAGGTGTGGATTCCTCACGATTGCTTGAAGTTTACGACCGTGCCCATCCTCGGGCGTAATCTTTTGTTAACGGCTTCTCTTAAAGGAATATCCGCACGCTGGGCGTAGGCTTGGCGATCATAGTGACCGGAACACCACCATGACGATCTCCATCGGCCGTCGCAGCCTGCTCATTGCATTGCCGGGCAATATCCTTCTCTGGCTGATTGCCGCGTTTCACATGCTGCTTGCGGCAACCCTGATCGCCGTGCTGTTTTCGGTGTCGCCGGTGGCTGCCGCGAGCGACGATGCCTGTACCGGCCACAACATCCTGACCGATCTCAAACAGAGTGATCCCGCCCGATACGCCGAAGTCGTGAAGGAGGCCGATGCCGTGCCGAACGGCAAGGGCATTTTCTGGAGAATCGAGAAGGCGGGGATAGCGCCGTCCTGGCTGCTTGGCAGTATGCATGTGACCGATCCCCGCGTGCTGAACTTGCCGCCGCGCGCGCAGACTGCCCATGATGCTGCCGATACCATCATCATTGAATCCGACGAGATCCTCGACGAAAAGAAGGCGGCGGCTGCGCTGCTGATACGGCCGGAACTGACGATGTTCACCGACGGCACGACCATCGAGAAGCTTCTTTCCCGCGACGACTATACGCGGCTGGAAGCCGGTCTGAAGCTGCGCGGCATCCCGCTTGCGGCGGTTTCTCGCATGCGCCCTTGGATGATCTCGAGCGTGGTTGCCCTTCCCGGCTGCGAAATGGCTCGCAAGGCGAAAGGCGTTCAATTCCTCGACCAGAAAATCGCGGCGGATGCCGCCGCTGCGGGCAAGCAGGTCAAGGGCCTCGAAACGCTGGCCGAACAACTGCAGGCAATGGCTGAGCTGCCCACCGAGTTCCACCTGAAATCGCTGATCGAAACGCTGGCTCTCGGTTCTAAGATGAACGATGTCGTCGAGACCATGACCGATCTCTATCTTTCCGGTGATATCGGCATGACGATCCCCATGCTGAAGACCGTGTCACCCGACGGCGAGGACGAAGATAGCGACTACGCCGCCTTCGAGCAGCGCATCATCCTTGATCGCAACAAGGTGATGGCCGAGCGCGCCGCGCCGATCCTCGCCAAGGGCAACGTCTTCATGGCCGTCGGCGCCCTGCACCTACCAGGCGACGGCGGCGTGATCGAACTGTTGCGCAATCAAGGCTTCACCGTCACCGCCGTTAACTAGCGCCCGACGGTCATACGCTTGAGAACATTGGTCTTCCAATAGAACTGGTGAACGAGCGCGCCCGCGACATGCGCCGCGACAAACACCCAGAGGACGACCTTCAGCACATCGGCGTGAAGCGATCCGACGGCATCCATCCCAAAATAATAGGCGGCAATTCCAGTTAGCGGCATCACGAAGATGAAGGCATAAAGGCCGAAGTGCACGACCTTGGCCGCGAGGCGAAATATTGCAGGCTCGCCCGCGATTTCGATCGGTGCACCCTGGGAAAAACGCAGGCAAACCCGGATAATCGCGAGCGCCAGAATGGCAATACCGACATAGGCGTGAATGTTGGCCGCCGCGACCTGGTCGGCAGTGGCAATGCCGGTGCGACGCATGGCGCGATGCCATTCGTTCATGCCGTCAGGAAATAGGAGGTTGAAGAAGATGAGCAGTGCCATACCCCAGTGAAGCAGGCGTTGCGGCAAGCTGTAAGCATCGACGGGTGCGGATTGCATCGGCTCTCCTTTCGAACGACTTTAGAACCATTCAAAAGTAAAACGGCCACCTGTCGGGAGACAAGCAGCCGTTCGCACATTGCCGAAATTTAATATTACATATGGATCGGCTTGAAGAAGGCGGCGAGAGCCGCTTCCTTGACCGCTTCCGACATGGTCGGGTGTGCGTGGCAGGTACGGCCGAGATCTTCCGCGGAACCACCGAACTCCATCAGAACGGCGATCTCGTGGATCATCTCGCCGGCGCCGAAGCCGACGATGTGGCCGCCGAGAACGCGATCGGTTTCCTTGTCGGACAGGATCTTCACGAAACCATCGGTGGCAAGCATTGCGCGGGCGCGGCCGTTTGCCGTGAACGGGAACTTGCCGACCTTATAGGCGATACCAGCGGCCTTCAGCTCTTCCTCGGTCTTGCCGACGGAAGCGACCTCAGGCTGAGTGTAGACGACACTTGGGATGACGTCATAGTTCACATGGCCATGCTGGCCGGCGAGAATTTCGGCGAGTGCGACGCCTTCGTCTTCCGCCTTGTGAGCCAGCATCGGACCCTTCACCACGTCGCCGATCGCGTAGATGCCGGCAACGTTGGTCCGGAAGTGACCGTCGATTTCGACGCGGCCACGGTTATCGAGCTTGACGCCGGCTTCTTCAAGGCCAAGGCCGGCCGTGTAGGGCGTGCGGCCGGTCGCAATCAGAACGACCTCGGCTTCGAGTGTCTGTGCATCACCGCCCTTGACCGGCTCGAAGGTCACCTTGGCACCCTTGCCACCCTTCTCAACGCCCGTCACCTTGGAGCTGAGGTTGATGGCGACGCCCTGCTTGGCGAGCATCCGCTGGAATTGCTTGGAGACTTCGCCATCCATGCCGCCGAGAATCGTGTCGAGATATTCGACAACCGTGACCTTGGCGCCGAGGCGCGACCAGACCGACCCGAGCTCAAGGCCGATGACGCCACCGCCGACGACGATCATCGTTTCCGGCACCTTCTCAAGCGCAATTGCGCCTGTCGAGGAAATGATCACCTTCTCGTCGATATCGACCTTGACGCCGGGAATGCCGGCGACGTCGGAACCGGTGGCGATGACGATGTTCTTGCCTTCGATTTCCTGCACCTTGCCGTCTTCGGCGGTCACGGAAACCTTGCCCGCCGAAACGATCTTGCCGGTGCCCTGGAAAGCATCGATCTTGTTCTTCTTGAAGAGGAAGGCAACGCCGTCGACATTGGCCTTCACAGTCGCATCCTTGTGCGCCAGCATCTTTTCAAGGTTCAGCTTTGGAGCGGCGACCTCGATGCCGAGCGCATCCATGCCGTGGCCGGCCTGATGGAACATTTCGGAGGCATGCAGCAGCGCCTTGGACGGGATGCAGCCAACGTTCAGGCAGGTGCCGCCGAAGGTTGCCCGCTTTTCGACGACGGCGACCTTGAGGCCGAGCTGGGCTGCCTTGATGGCAGCAACATAGCCGCCGGGGCCGGTTCCGATAACGATCACATCGTAGGACATTGTTTCTTTTCCCTTTCGTTATTTGCTTAGTCAGCCGCGCGGGCGAGCGCGAGGCGGAAACCGAAGCCGACCAGAGCGGCGCCGGTGATGCGGTTGAACCATTTGCCGCTTGCGATGAAGCGGTCGCGAATGGGTTTAACGGTGAAGAAGGTGGAGACGCCGGCGAACCAGGCGACGAGCGCGGTGGCCATGCCGATGCCATAGCTGAACTGGATCAGTGCCGGGGTATCGTGATGCACCAGCGTCGAGAACAGCGACAGGAAAAACAGGACTGGCTTCGGATTGAGCGCGTTGGTGATGAAACCCATGCCGAGACACTTGAGCGCCGAGATCGGCCTGCGGTCTTCCTCCGTCACCTCGATCTGATTGACCTTGAAGCCCGGCTCGCGGAAGGATTTGATGCCGAGGTAGACGAGATAGGCGACGCCCGCCCACTTGATCATGGCAAACAGCATCAGCGATTTGGAGACGATCAGGCCGAGGCCGAGTATCGTGTAGCTGATGTGAAAGAGCAGCGAAAAACCCATGCCGAGGCCGGTCATCATGGCGGCACCGCGGCCGTGCACGATGCTCTGGCGCAGGATGACCGCAAAGTCGGCGCCCGGTACGACGATGAAGATCGAAAAGACGGCCATGAGGCCGAGAAATTCGAAGAAGTATTGCATGGCGATATGGTCTCCGCGTCCTAACGGCCGCCGCTGACGTTGAGTATGGCGCCCGTTATATAGGAAGCCGTCGGCGAGAGAAGGTAGAGGGCCGCATCGGCGATCTCCTCTGCCGTACCGGGCCTCTGCATCGGAATGCTCGGCGCGAGATCTCGTGCGCGGTTCGGCAGGCCGCCGGATGCATGAATGTCGGTATCGATGACGCCGGGGCGGATGGCGTTCACGCGCACGCCCTCGTTTGCCACTTCTCGCGACAGGCCGATGGTGAAGGTATCGATCGCGGCCTTCGATGCGGCGTAGTCGACATACTGCGAGGCCGAGCCCAGAACTGCTGCCATCGACGAGATGTTGACGATCGCCCCGCCCTTGCCGCCATGCCTCGACGACATGCGGCGGACGGCTTCGGCAGCGCAGAGGATCGAGCCGGTCACGTTGACGCGCATCATCCGTTCAAGTCGCTCGACGCTCATCTCGTCGACGCGCTGCTGGGCATCGACGATGCCGGCATTGTTGACCAGTCCATCCAGCCGCCCGAAGTGCTTGTCGACAGTCTGGAACATCGAAACGATATCCTGCGCGCTGCCGACATCGCCCTTGATCGCGATGGCATCGCCACCCTCTGCCTTGACATCAGAGACGATAGCGTCGGCGGCAGCGCGGTTCGCGGCGTAGTTGACGGCGACGTTCCAGCCCTGGCGGGCAGCGAGGCGGCTGACGGCCGCACCGATGCCTCGGCTGCCACCGGTAACGAGAAGAACCGGTCGTTCTGTCATTTCGCGCACTCCTTGAATGCCAGGACATCCCACGGCGCAACCGTCGCCTTGCCGTTGCCCCATATCTGCGATTGGCGGATCGCCGGGCCGACACCCGGCAGAAAGACGTTCTCAGCGGCGGCTGCGGCTTCGGGCTGCAAATTATCGATCTCGCCCTTGGCGTTTACGCTATAGACCGCGCCCCGCCAGATCGTACAGGCGTCCAGATCCGCGCCGGTCACGTCACCGCCGGGGCATTTGAACATCAGGATACCGACGGCGCGTTCCGGATCGTTGAATGGCATGACATAGCCGTCCAGCTCGATCGACGTCTTGAGGACCTTGAGCGTGAACCGATTGCTGGCAGCCGCCGCGTCCGAATTTATTGGCGTAAAGCGAAGCTCGTAGGCGCCATCCCGGTCGGCATAGACCGCACTCGCCTGCCGGCAGCCAGGAGCAGCCACAGCCATCACGGGTGACAGCAGCAAAAGCGCGAACAAGGCTCCCACCCCGCCTTTAGCAAGGGGAGGCTTCATGATCATACGCCTTGTGGAGATTGCCAGCGACATTACGCGCCCCGCTGAGGTGGAAAGGGCCGCTCACGCGGCCCAGTCGAATGCTTAGAGATCGAGAACCAGACGCTCCGGATCTTCCAGGCTTTCCTTGACTCGAACGAGGAAGGTCACGGCTTCCTTGCCGTCGACGATGCGGTGATCGTAGGAGAGCGCGAGATACATCATCGGACGGATGACGATCTGGCCGCCGACGACAACCGGACGGTCCTGAATCTTGTGCATGCCGAGGATACCGGACTGCGGCGCGTTCAGGATCGGCGAGGACATCAGCGAGCCGTAGACGCCGCCATTGGTGATCGTGAAGGTGCCGCCCTGCATGTCGGCCATCGACAGCGAGCCGTCGCGGGCAGCCTTTGCCAGACGCGCCAGTTCCTTTTCGACCTCAGCGATCGACATCTGGTCGGCGTCGCGGATGACTGGGACGACGAGGCCCTTGTCGGTGCCGACGGCCATGCCGATGTGGCAGAAGTTCTTGTAGATGATGTCGGTGCCGTCAATCTCGGCGTTGACGGCCGGCAGCTCCTTCAGCGCGTGCGTGATGGCCTTGGTGAAGAAGCCCATGAAGCCGAGCTTCACGCCGTGCTTCTTTTCGAAGACGTCCTTGTACTTGGCGCGCAGGTCCATGACCGCCTTCATGTCCACCTCGTTGTAGGTGGTGAGCATGGCGGCGGTGTTCTGCGCGTCCTTCAGGCGCTTGGCGATCGTCTGGCGCAGGCGCGTCATCTTCACGCGCTCTTCGCGAGCCGCATCCTCGACCGTCGACGGGCCACGAGCGGCAGCCGGAACGGCAGGTGCTGCAGCGGCTGCCGGAGCGGAGATGCCCTTGGCAACAGCGGCGATCACATCACCCTTCAGAACCTGCCCGCGCTTGCCTGATCCATCGATCTGATCTGCCGACAGGTTGTTCTCGGCGAGCATCTTGGCGGCAGCCGGGGCCGGCGGCATCGCAGAAGCAGCTGCTGCCGGAGCAGCGGCGGCTGCAACAGCCGGTTCGGCTACCTTTGCCGGAGTTGCGGCGGGAGCAGGAGCCTGGGCGGCGGCAGCGCCGGCGCCCGCGGCGATCTGGCCGAGCAGTGCGCCGAGACCGACGGTTTCGCCAGCCTGGGCAACGATTTCGGACAGCGTGCCCGAAGCCGGAGCCGGTACTTCGATGGTCACCTTGTCGGTTTCAAGCTCGAGAATCGGCTCGTCGGCCTTGATGGCGTCGCCAACCTTCTTGAACCAGGTGCCGACGGTTGCCTCGCTGACGGATTCACCGAGAGTTGGAACGCGGATTTCTGTGGCCATTGTTCAAATCCTGATTTGCTTGTGTTCGTTTATTCGTTTCCGGCAGCGAATGGCCGGAGAATGATCGAGGGCATTGGCAATATGTCGAAGCGAAACCCGTAACCGGACTGGATGATCGGATCGGCGTCGGCCATTGCCTGCGCTGCCTGCTGATCCTCCACCGAGACCACTGCCATGCCCCAGCCCCCTTCACCCTCGAAGACGGGACCGACGGCGATCGCCGATCCCTCTTCTGCGTTCTGGTGCCAGTAGGCGGCATGGCGTTTCATCGCGGCCATTTCCTCCCCGGTCGCGTCATGCGGGAAACGAGGGCGAGGCGGCACAAGTCTGAGGAAGAAATATGCCATTGCCCCGATCCCTTAGCCGCCCAACGCATCCTCGAGGAATGCGGCGAGCTGCGACAGATGCTTGGACATCAGACCCGTTGCCGGCGACGCGGCGGCCGGACGGCCGGTGTAGCGGACGCGCTGGTACTTCGCATCGATGTGGGCGAGCACCCACTCCAGATACGGGTCGATGAACGACCATGCGCCCATGTTCTTCGGCTCTTCCTGGCACCAGACCATCTCAGCGTTCCGGAAGCGGGAAAGCTCGTTGATGAGCGCCTTTGCCGGGAACGGATAAAGCTGTTCGACGCGCAGCAGATAGATGTCGTCGATGCCGCGCTTTTCGCGCTCTTCCAGAAGGTCGTAATAGACCTTGCCGGTGCACATGACGACACGACGGATCTTCGCATCCTTCTGCAGCTTGATCGGGCCGTCCTTGATCACCTCGGCATCGTCCCAGAGCAGGCGATGGAAGGAGGACTCTCCGGCCAGTTCCGCGAGCGTCGACACAGCCCGCTTGTGACGCAGAAGCGACTTCGGTGTCATCAGGACGAGCGGCTTGCGGAAGTCGCGCTTCAACTGTCGGCGCAGGATGTGGAAGTAGTTCGCCGGCGTCGTAACGTTGGCGACCTGCATGTTGTCCTCAGCGCAGAGCTGCAGGAAGCGTTCGAGGCGGGCCGAGGAGTGCTCCGGACCCTGACCTTCGTAGCCATGCGGCAGCAGGCAGACGAGACCGGACATGCGCAGCCACTTGCGTTCGCCGGACGAGACGAACTGGTCGAACACGACCTGCGCACCGTTGGCGAAATCGCCGAACTGGGCTTCCCAGAGCGTCAGCGCATTCGGGCGAGCCAGCGAGTAACCATACTCGAAGCCGAGGACCGCTTCTTCCGAAAGCATCGAGTTGATGACTTCATAGCGAGCCTGGTTGGGCGACAGATTGGCCAGCGGAATGTAGCGCTCTTCGGTTTCCTGATCGTAGAGAACCGAATGACGCTGCGAGAAGGTGCCGCGTTCGCAATCCTGGCCGGAGAGGCGGATCTTGTGGCCTTCGACAACAAGCGAACCGAAAGCAAGTGCTTCCGCCATCGCCCAGTCGAGGTTCTCGCCCGTCTGGATCATGTTGGCGCGGTTTTCCATGAAGCGCTGGATCGTTCGATGCGCCCGGAAGCCTTCCGGAATCTCCGAAAGCTTGCGGCCGATGTCCTTGAGCGTCTTCATCGGCACGGCGGTCTTGCCGCGGCGCTGTTCGTCCGCATTGTCGGCAGTACGCAGCCCCGACCACTCGCCGTCCAGCCAGTCGGCCTTGTTCGGCTTGTAGCTCTGGCCGGCGTCGAATTCCTGCTCGAGATGCGCGCGCCAGTCAGCCTTCATCTTCTCGACTTCGCCGTCGGTCAGAAGACCTTCGGCGACAAGCCGATCCGCATAGATCTGCAGGACCGTCTTGTGAGCGCGGATGACCTTGTACATCTTCGGCTGCGTGAAGGACGGCTCATCGCCTTCGTTGTGGCCGTAGCGGCGGTAGCAGAACATGTCGATGACGACGGGCTTGTGGAACTTCATACGAAATTCCATGGCGATCTTGGCAGCATAGACGACCGCCTCCGGATCGTCACCGTTCACGTGGAAGATCGGCGCCTCGATCATCTTGGCGACGTCCGACGGATAGGGCGACGAACGTGAGAAGGCCGGATTGGTGGTGAAGCCGATCTGGTTGTTGATGATGACGTGCATCGTGCCGGCAACGCGGTGACCACGCAGGCCGGACAGGCCGAGGATTTCGGCAATGACGCCCTGGCCGGCAAAGGCCGCGTCGCCGTGGATTAAGAGCGGCAGAACCTTGGCGCGCTCCGACAGCGGAATGGTATCCCCGTCCCAGACAGTGGCGCCCATATCCTGCTTGGCGCGAGCCTTGCCCATGACTACAGGGTCAACGATTTCAAGGTGCGACGGGTTGGCCGTCAGCGAGACGTGGATCTTGTTGCCATCAAACTCCCGGTCAGAGGACGCGCCGAGGTGGTACTTGACGTCGCCCGAGCCTTCGACTTCGTCAGGCGCGTAGGAGCCGCCTTTGAACTCGTGGAAAATGGCGCGGTGCGGCTTGCCCATGACCTGGGAGAGCACGTTAAGGCGACCGCGGTGGGCCATGCCGAACACGGCCTCGCGAAGGCCGAGATGGCCGCCGCGCTTCAGGATCTGCTCGAGCGCCGGGACGAGTGATTCTCCGCCATCGAGACCAAAACGCTTGGTGCCCTTGAACTTCACGTCGAGGAACTGCTCGTAGCCTTCGGCTTCGATGATCTTGGACAGGATCGCCTTCTTGCCTTCTGCGGTGAAAGCGACACCCTTGTCCGGACCTTCGATGCGCTCCTGGATCCAGGCTTTTTCTTCCGGGTTGGAGATGTGCATGAATTCGACGCCGAGGGTCGAGCAGTAGGTGCGCTCGAGGATCTCGATCATCTCGGGAAGGGTGGCGTATTCGAGGCCGAGAACGTTGTCGATGAAGATCTTGCGGGAATAGTCAGCCGGGGTGAAGCCGTAAGCTTCGGGCGACAGTTCCTTATAGTCTTCGACCGGTGCCGCAATCCCCAGCGGATCGAGCTTGGCATGCAGGTGGCCGCGCATGCGATAGGCGCGGATCATCATGATGGCGCGGACGGAATCGCGCGTTGCCTGCAGGATGTCGGCACCATCGGTTGGCTTGCCGGCGGCTTCCGCCTTGCCCTTGACCTTGGTTTCGATGATCTTTTCGACTGTGCCCCAATCGCCATCGAGCGCAGAAACAAGGTCGCTCTTCGGCTGCAGGGGCCAGTTCGTCTTGCGCCAGGACGCACCCTTGGCCGCCTTCTTCACATCTTCCGGATTGTCTTCCAGTGCCTTGAAAAAGGACTGCCATTCCTCGTTGACCGAGCTCGGGTCTTCTTCATAGCGCGCATAGAGCTGCTCGATATACGCAGCATTGGCGCCATCCAGGAACGAGGTGATCTGAAACTGCTCGTTGGCTTCTTGCCGTGCCATGGTTACACGCGGACGCTTTCGTCCGCCTCCTGACTTGTGATTCCGCCGGATACTCGACCGGCTTGCCGCATCTGTCGTTAGCCGCCTGTCCGCGGCTCATTCATTCGAAGTCGAGGCCCGGGCAGACGCTAAGCCTGCCCGGGATATAGATCGGATCAGCCCTTGAGGACTTCAACCAGCGTCTTGCCGAGGCGAGCTGGCGACGGCGAAACGCGGATGCCAGCCGATTCCATGGCCGCGATCTTCGATTCCGCGTCACCCTTGCCGCCGGAGACGACAGCGCCGGCGTGGCCCATGGTGCGGCCCTTCGGAGCGGTACGGCCGGCGATGAAGCCTGCCATCGGCTTCTTGCGGCCCTTCTTGGCTTCGTCGATCAGGAACTGGGCTGCGTCTTCTTCAGCCGAGCCGCCGATTTCGCCGATCATGATGATCGACGTCGTGGCTTCGTCGGCCAGGAACATTTCCAGCACGTCGATGAACTCGGTGCCCTTGACCGGGTCGCCGCCGATGCCGACAGCCGTCGTCTGTCCGAGGCCTTCATTGGAGGTCTGGAACACGGCTTCGTAGGTCAGCGTGCCGGAGCGCGAGACAATACCAACCGAACCCTTGCGGAAGATCGAGCCCGGCATGATGCCGATCTTGCATTCTTCCGGCGTCAGGATGCCCGGGCAGTTCGGCCCGAGCAAGCGCGACTTCGACTTGTCGAGCTTGGCCTTGACGCGCACCATGTCCATGACCGGGATGCCTTCGGTGATGCAGGTGATGAACGGAACTTCGGCCTCGATCGCCTCGATGATCGCATCGGCGGCGCCTGCCGGCGGAACGTAGATCACAGTCGCATCGGCGCCCGTCCGTTCCTTGGCTTCGGCAACGCTTGCAAAGATCGGCAGCACCGTGCCGTCGACGCCCGACGACCAGGTTTCGCCACCCTTCTTCGGGTGAATACCGCCGACCATCTTGGTGCCGTAATAGGCAAGCGCCTGTTCGGTGTGGAAGGTGCCGGTCTTGCCGGTCAGGCCCTGAACGAGAACCTTGGTGTCTCTGTTGACGAGAATAGACATTCTTTCGGTCCTTCCGGATTAGGCCTTGATCGCCGCGACGATCTTCTTCGCCGCGTCGTCGAGATCGTCGGCAGCCGTAATCGCCAGACCCGACTCGTTGAGGATTTTCTTGCCGAGTTCGACGTTGGTACCTTCGAGGCGAACGACGAGCGGAACCTTCAGACCGACTTCCTGCACAGCTGCGACAACGCCTTCGGCGATGACGTCGCAACGCATGATGCCGCCGAAGATGTTGACGAGGATGCCCTCGACCTTCGGGTCAGCGGTGATGATCTTGAAGGCAGCCGCGACCTTCTCCTTGCCAGCGCCACCGCCGACGTCACAGAAGTTTGCCGGCTCCTTGCCGTAGAGCTTGATGATGTCCATCGTCGCCATGGCAAGGCCTGCGCCGTTGACCATGCAGCCGATGTTGCCGTCGAGAGCCACGTAGGCGAGATCCCACTTCGAGGCCTCGATTTCCTTGGCGTCTTCCTCGGTCTCGTCGCGCAGCGCCTTGACGTCGTCATGGCGGAACAGCGCATTGCCGTCGAACGACATCTTCGCATCGAGAACGCGCAGGTGGCCGTCCTTCATGACGATCAGCGGGTTAACCTCGAGGAGCGCCATGTCCTTTTCGCCGAACGCCTTGTAGAGCGCCGGGAACAGCGACTTGGCATCTTCGGCGGCAGCGCCGGTCAGTTCGAGAGCCTTGGAGATCGCGGTAACGTCGGCCGCCGTGACACCAGCCTCCGGATCGATGGCGATCGTGTGGATCTTCTCAGGCGTGTCGTGGGCGACGGCTTCGATGTCCATGCCGCCTTCGGTCGAAACCACGAAGGCAACGCGGCCAACCGAGCGATCGACCAGCAGCGAGCAGTACAGTTCGCGAGCAATGTCGGCGCCGTCTTCGATGTAGAGGCGGTTGACCTGCTTGCCGGCTTCGCCCGTCTGCGCAGTGACCAGCGTGTTTCCGAGCATCTCCTTGGCGTGAGCGACGACTTCATCGATCGACTTGGCGAGACGAACGCCGCCCTTGGCGTCGGGGCCGAGTTCCTTGAACTTGCCCTTGCCGCGGCCGCCGGCGTGGATCTGGCTCTTGACGACATAGAGCGGACCCGGCAGCGACTTGGCAGCAGCTTCGGCTTCCTCGACCTTGAGGATCGGCACACCCTTGGCGACCGGCGCGCCATAGCCCTTCAAGAGAGCCTTGGCCTGGTATTCATGAATATTCATGGATCTGTTCCTGTTTGGATTGCGTCGGCGCGCAACTGATTACTTCAGCGCAGGCGCGATGTTGATGCAGGCTTCGCACAGGCCGGCGACAGCACCGACGGACTTGTCGAACGCTTCCTTCTCGGCCTTATTGAGATCGATCTCGATGATGCGCTCGACGCCACCGGCACCGATGACGGTGGGCACACCGACATACATGTCCTTAACGCCGTACTGGCCGGTCAGCTGTGCTGCGCAGGGCAGGACGCGCTTCTTATCCTTGAGGTAGGATTCAGCCATCTCGATCGCCGAAGCGGCCGGCGCGTAGTAGGCAGAGCCGGTCTTCAGCAGGCCGACGATTTCGGCGCCGCCATCACGGGTGCGCTGGATGATCTCTTCCAGGCGCTCCTTGGTGACCCAACCCATGGTAACGAGGTCGGTGAGCGGAATGCCGGCAACGGTGGAGTAGCGAGCGAGCGGCACCATCGTGTCGCCGTGGCCACCGAGAACGAATGCGGTGACGTCCTGTACTGAAACGTTGAATTCCTTCGAGAGGAACAGTCGGAAGCGTGAGCTATCGAGAACGCCGGCCATGCCAACGACCTTGTTGGCCGGCAGGCCGGAGAACTTCTGCAGCGCCCAGACCATGGCGTCGAGCGGGTTGGTGATGCAGATCACGAACGCGTTCGGGGCATACTTCTTGATGCCGGCGCCGACCTGTTCCATGACCTTGAGATTGATGCCGAGCAGATCGTCGCGGCTCATGCCCGGCTTGCGGGCGACGCCGGCGGTGACGATGCAGACGTCGGCGCCTTCGATCGCGGAGTAGTCGCTGGCGCCGGTGAGGTTGGCGTCAAAGCCTTCGACCGGCGAGGACTGAGCAATGTCGAGGCCCTTACCCTGAGGAATACCATCGGCGATGTCGAAGAGAACGATGTCACCCAGTTCCTTCAGGCCGGCGAGATGCGCCAGCGTGCCACCAATCATGCCAGAACCAATGAGTGCGATCTTGTTACGCGCCATTTCGCTGTTTCCTTTGCGATCAAAATTCGTCAGGCGACGCGCGGAGGGGGCATCGCCCAATGCCGCAATCGCATAGCCCCAAAGCCAAAAAATGGCAAATGATTATTTTTGAGCGAGGAATTTCAATCGTTTAGATCATAAAATTCTTACGTAAACGTAAGACAATTTGTCACCAAAACATTACTCGGCGGCCCGCCGTTCGTGGTGCAATGCGAGATACTCGGCGCTGCGCATTTCGAAAAGGCGCGACACGGTACGATCGAATTCGAAGCCCTCGGTACCACGCGCTTGTGTCAACAAATTTTCAGGCATCGCTGCTGCGGACACATAGAGCCGCACGGCATGATCGTAAAGCGTATCGATCAGGATAATGAAGCGTTTGGTCTGGTTGCGCTTCTCGGGACCTAGCAGCGGCACGTGATCCAAGAAGATGGCGTCGAAGCGTTCGGCAATGGCCAGGAAATCGGCTGGGCCCAACGGCTTCTCGCAGAGATCGGCGAAGGTGAAGCGCGCCATTCGGTCGACGGCACGTGGCACGTGGATCGATCGTCCCTTCATGGGAATTTCCAATGGCTGCGCCTTGCGGCCATGAAGCGCCTGCATCCAGGACGCATCCATCGCCATGTCCGTCCGGTCATCGATTGGCGTCAGGTAGACAGGTTGGCTATCGAGTTTCTCCATCCGGTAGTCGGTCGGAGAGTCCAACGTCACGATTTCGACGTTCTGCTTGAGAAGATCGACGAAGGGCAGGAACAGGCTTCGATTGAGGCCGTCCTTGTAGAGGTTATCGGGCTCGACATTCGAGGTCGCGACCAGCAGGCACCCGCGCCGGAAGAGTTCGGAAAAAAGCCGCGATAGGATCATCGCGTCAGCAATATCCGTCACCGTGAACTCGTCGAAGCAAAGCAATTCGGCCTCATCATAAAGAGCTGCCGCGACGACCGGGATGGGGTCGGCCTGCTTGGTCTCGCCTTGCTTGAGCTTCAGCCGGTGCGCTGCGATGCGATTGTGCACATCGGTCATGAACTCATGGAAATGCGCGCGCCGCTTCTTCGCGCAGGGTGCCATCGCGAAGAACATATCCATCAGCATCGTCTTGCCGCGGCCGACGCTGCCGTGAATGTATAGGCCCTTGACCGCCTCCGACGACTTCTTCTTGTTGGCGAACAGCCAGCCGAGAGCGCTTCCCTTTGCCGCCGGCCGCCGCTGCTTCAATCCCGACAGCACTCGATCCAGGCATTTCGCCACATGCATCTGGGCTGAATCGATTTGAAGCGCGCCCGAAGCCGTCAGCGACTTCAATTGTTCGCTGACGCTCAGGCTGTAGTCTGGCATGGGTTGCATAAAGGTCCGCCTATGGAGGATCGGCGGCCTTCGCCGCCCAATCTTTTAACGGCTGAGGCTGATCGGCTGTCCGGTATTGGTCTGGCCGCTGAAGGCATTGTCGGCTGTCTTGTAGACGCTGCCGATCTGGTTGCCGCTGCGGTCCTTCAGGAGAACCTGCTTGCCCGAGACTTCCCAGGAACCCATCGCCGTCAACTCGCCGACGCAACCGCGCGTACCGCCGCGCGAGCCGCTGCCGAGATTGGTGAGCGTCAGGAACATGTCGCAGGAGCCGTTGACGCGCCAGCTGCCGACCATCGATTCCTTGGTGACATCCATTGCATTCGCCGCCATCACGCCCGGCTGACCGCCAGCGACAGGTGCCGAGGTCGTCGGAGCAGCAGGGAACTGCGAAGAGCCGGAAGGCGGAGGAAGCTGCCCACCCTGAACCGACGGAACCGGCTGCGCCGTCAGTGGCGCCGGGGCGGAATAGCTCGCATCATTGTAAGCGGTGCGCTGGCAGCCAGCTAGCGACAGAATAACCACGAGACCTGTCGCCACATGTCTGAACTGCATCATGATACTCCCGATTTTTCCAGTATTGTCCTGAAATTGCCGCGCAATCACGGCGGAATTATCTTGAAAGGCTGTATTGAATCAAGCCAGCGCGAGGAGAAATTGTGTCGATGTGGGAGCAACGCCGCAACTCCGAGACAAATTTGGCGCAATCTCGAACAAAGCAACGCTCCGTGATCGCAGAGAGAAAAGGGCCGCATCGGGCCCTATGCTGAATTGATCAAACGCGGCGCTCGACCATCATCTTCTTGATTTCGGCGATCGCCTTTGCCGGGTTAAGACCCTTCGGGCAGGTCTGCGCACAATTCATGATTGTGTGGCAGCGATAGAGGCGGAAGGGATCCTCGAGGTTGTCCAGGCGTTCGCCGGTCGCCTCGTCGCGGGAATCGATCAGCCAGCGATAGGCCTGCAGCAGGACAGCTGGACCGAGATAGCGATCGCCGTTCCACCAGTAGCTCGGACAGGAGGTCGAGCAGCAGGCGCAGAGGATGCACTCGTAGAGGCCATCGAGCTTCTGGCGATCTTCGTGGCTTTGCTTCCATTCCTTGGCAGGCGTCGGCGAAACCGTCTTCAGCCACGGCTCGATCGAGCGATGCTGGGCATAGAAGTTGGTGAGATCAGGGACAAGATCCTTAACGACAGGTAGGTGAGGCAGCGGATAGATCTTCACCGAGCCTTTGATCTCGTCCAGGCCCTTCGTACAAGCAAGGGTATTGGTGCCGTCGATGTTCATCGCACAGGAACCGCAGATGCCCTCGCGACAGGAGCGACGCAACGTCAGCGTCGGGTCGATGTTGTTCTTGATGTAGAGGAGACCGTCGAGCACCATCGGGCCGCAATTATCGACATCGATATAGAAGGTGTCGATCGACGGGTTCTGGCCATCGTCGGGGCTCCAACGGTAGACGCGGAATTCGCGGGTATTCTTGGCGCCAGCCGGCTTTGGCCACACCTTGCCTTCGCGCATCTGGGAGTTCTTGGGAAGAGCGAGTTCAACCATGTCCAGTTCCTCTTAGTACACGCGAGCCTTGGGCGCGATCTTCTGGGGATCGATGCCCTCTGCGATGAGCTCGGTGTGAACCGGGCGGTAGTCGAGCTTGACGTCGCCTGCCTCGTTGACCCAGGCGAGCGTATGCTTGCGCCAGTTGACGTCGTCGCGGCCGGCGAATGCGCCTTCCGTGTAGTCTTCGCGGGCGTGAGAACCGCGGCTCTCTTTGCGTGCTTCGGCGCCGTAGATCGTGGTGATGGCATTGGCCATCAGGTTCTGCAGCTCGAGTGTTTCGACAAGGTCGGAGTTCCAGATCATCGAACGGTCGGTGACCTTGATGTCACGCATTTCCTGCCAGATGGCGGAGATGCGCTTGCAGCCTGACTCCAGCGATTCCTGCGTACGGAACACGGCAGCGTCCTCCTGCATGGCGCGCTGCATCTTTTCGCGCAGCACCGCCGTCGGCGTACCGCCGCTGGCATTGCGCAGGCCATCGAAGCGATCCATGATCTTGTCACAGGCGGCGACATTCAGATGCGGCACCGGTGCTGCACGGTCGATCACCTCTCCAGCGCGGATCGCGGCAGCGCGGCCGAAGACCACGAGGTCGATCAGCGAATTGGAACCGAGGCGATTGGCGCCGTGCACCGAGGCGCAACCGGCCTCGCCGACCGCCATCAGGCCCGGAATGATCCGCTCAGGATTGGAACTGTCGGCGTTGAGCACTTCGCCCCAATAATTCGTCGGAATACCGCCCATGTTGTAGTGAACGGTCGGCAGAACCGGGATCGGCTCGCGCGTCACGTCGACACCGGCGAAGATCTTGGCGCTCTCGGAAATACCCGGCAGGCGCTCGTGCAGAACGGCCGGATCGAGGTGGTCGAGATGCAGGAATATGTGGTCCTTGTTCTTGCCGACGCCGCGACCTTCACGGATCTCGAGCGTCATGCAGCGCGAAACGACGTCGCGCGAGGCAAGGTCCTTGGCCGAAGGAGCATAGCGTTCCATGAAGCGCTCGCCCTCGGAGTTGACGAGGTAACCGCCCTCGCCGCGTGCGCCTTCGGTGATCAGACAGCCCGAACCGTAGATGCCGGTCGGGTGGAACTGAACGAATTCCATGTCCTGCAAAGGCAGGCCGGCGCGTGCCGCCATGCCGCCGCCGTCGCCGGTGCAGGTGTGCGCCGAGGTCGCCGAGAAATAGGCGCGGCCGTAGCCGCCGGTCGCCAGCACCACCATCTTGGCGGCGAAGCGATGGATCGTGCCGTCATCGAGGCACCAGGCGACGACGCCGGTGCAGCGGCTGCCGTCATCCGACATGATCAGGTCGAGCGCGAAATACTCGATGAAGAATTCGGCGTTGTTGCGCAGCGACTGGCCATAGAGCGTGTGCAGGATGGCGTGGCCGGTACGGTCGGCCACGGCGCAGGTGCGCTGTACCGGCGGGCCTTCGCCGTAGTTCTGCATGTGGCCACCGAACGGCCGCTGATAGATTTTACCTTCTTCGTTACGCGAGAAGGGAACGCCGTAGTGTTCGAGCTCATAGACCGCCTTCGGCGCTTCCATGGTCAGATACTGCATGGCATCGACGTCGCCGAGCCAGTCAGAACCCTTGACGGTGTCATAGAGGTGCCATTGCCAGCTGTCGGGCGTCATGTTGCGCAGAGAAGCGGCGATACCGCCCTGCGCGGCGACCGTGTGCGAGCGGGTCGGGAATACCTTGGTGATGCAGGCCGTGCGGAAACCCTGTTCGGCCATCCCAAGCGTGGCGCGAAGACCGGCGCCGCCGGCGCCGACGACGATCACGTCATATGAGTGATCGACGTATTTGTAGGCCTTCCCATTCTGAGCGGGTGAAGTCGGTGCCATGATACGGTTATCCTACGAATGCAATTTTCAGAATGGCGAAGAGACAGAGCCCCGCCATCAGGATCGAAAAGAAGGTATTCAGCATCAGTAGGCCGATCTTGGCAAACTCGCCGTGAACGTAGTCCTCGATGATGACCTGCATGCCGAGCCGCATGTGAATGATGCCGGACACGACCATCAAACCCATGATGACTGCGACAAGCGGGTTCGACAGGGCGTGAACCACGTCGGAATAAGGCTCGCCCGCGTGGACGATCATGAAAATGATGAAGAAGAGAAAAAGGGGCACATTGGCAACCGCAGTGACGCGCTGGCGCCAGAAATGATCGGTTCCTTCCTTGGCCGAGCCAAGGCCGCGAACCTTACCCAGGGGGGTGCGCATATCCATGAGAACAACCTTCAGAAGCGAATAAGGAAGCCGATCACCCAGACCAGTACGGTCAGACAGAGCGATATGACGATCGAGGCCTGGGCCATCCTGGTCGAGACTTCCTTGTCGAAGCCGTAACCGAGATCCCAGACGAAGTGACGGAAACCGCCGACCATATGGTGCAAGAGAGCCCAGGTATAGCCGAGCAACACGAGCTTGCCGACGATGCTGCCGAGGATCCAGTTGACCCAGTCATAGTAGGCTTGACCGGTCGCAGCCGCGATCAGCCACCAGGCGACCAGCAGCGTCCCGACGTAAAGAGCGCCACCGGTAATGCGGTGAACGATCGACATGACCATGGTGGGGATTGGTTTGTAAATTTGCAAATGCGGCGACAGGGGCCGGTTATTTGTCACATTCGCCATCAGAACCTCGCGGCGTCTTCTCTGCGCTCCCGACATCAGGGAGCATTCAAGGCGATCACACGAAGGACAAATTTGTTTGTGTGCGTCGCATCAATGGCGACGTTTAATCACGTAAGCCCCTAACGACAAGTATAATTGCAACCCCAATTTAATTTAATCGATTTGCGTCTCTGGGTGGCGCGAACTGCGCTTGACGGCCGGCCTGGCTCCCGACGCAAGCGGCATGTCGGGGTGTCTTCTGGACAATTAGCTGCTTTTGGCGCATTTTACGGTTAACGCTTTGTTAACAGTTCCATTTTGGAGATCCGCGCGATGCTGAAGCTTGCCTCCGTGCTCGTTTCCCTTGCCGCTGCCGCTTTGATCGCAATGCCGACCTCCGCCGGCGATTTCGGCCACAATTCGTTCTCTCGCCACGGTGGCAAGGTTTTCATTGGGCATCGTACTCCCATGATCCTCGGCCGGCCGTTTCGTGGCTTGAACCATGGGCGCCCACATTTCGCCGATGGATACGGCCGGTTCGGCTATGGCCACGGTCGCACGCCTTTGATCAAGCGCGCCTCGTTTCCTTATCGCGGCTACAATGGCTATGGCGGCGGTTACGGCGGTTATGGTGGACGCAATGTAATCGTCGTCGTTGCGCCACAGAGCGGCGGAAGCATAGGCGGTACCTATGCGGGATCGTCCTACGTCTACGACAGCGACGGCGGAACTTACGCGGTCGGCAGCAACTATGGCTTTCCGGTGCCAGTCCAAACCACCGGTCTGGCGCCAATGGCCAAGGTCATCAGCGTGACGGCAAAGAGCAGCGCTTGCTCCTACGAGGCAGGTGTTTGTGTGATCAGGCCGTAAACCGCCAAACAGTTGTTTTCTTCACCTCGCTGTCCTCAAGTGCCCGCGTAACCGGGACTTGATAGGCTGCGCAGAATTCCAGCCGCTCCCTGGGAAGGTAGGCGCGGCCCGGATCGCCGACGAAGACCGTGATGCCCTGGCGACTGAGCGTCTCGAACCACGGAACGATCGCCGCAGCAAAATCGCAGTCGTAAAAGACGTCGCCGGCGAGCAGAATATCTGCTTCGACGAGGATGCCGATCAGATCGGCATCGCTGAAATCGACCTCGACCTTGTTCAGTCCGGTGTTGAGCCGCACAGCGGTTTTGGTCCAGGGATCGATGTCGGCGGCAACGACTTTGGCCGCTCCGGCCATTTTTGCCGCGATCGCGACAAGGCCGGAGCCCGTGGCGAAATCGATAACGCGCTTGCCGGCAACAGTATCAGGATGGTCGAGAATGTACCGCGCCAGTCCCTGACCGCCCGCCCAGGCAAACGCCCAGAACGGCGGCGGCAGACCGATCTCCGCGAGTTCCTCTTCCGTCTTCAGCCACAAGTCATGTGCCTCAGCCGCCAGATGCAGCCGAATCTCCGGCACATGCGGCGGCGCCATCACGCCGGTATTGGCGCGGATGAAGATTTCGGGATCGGTCTTCAATGGTCGCTCAACGCGGCGGATTGTCGAGCCCGCCCAAGCGGCAGATCTCCAGATACTCCTCGTCCGTGACCGGCTGGACCGAAAGTCGCATGGAGGTGACGAGCGACATCTTGGCGAACTTCTCGTTGGCCTTGATGTCCTTCAGCGAGACCGGCTTGGGGATGTCGCAGACGGCGCGAATATCAACGCAGTCCCAGCGGTCATCGCCCTTGGCGGTCGAGTCAGGGTGAGACAGTGCGCAGACCTCGACGATACCGACGATCTCGAGGCCCTCGTTGGAGTGATAGAAGAAGCCCTTGTCCCCCAACTGCATCGCCCGCATGTTGTTGCGTGCGAGATAGTTCCGGACACCGGTCCATTCGGTGCCCTTCTCGCCGGCAGCCTTTTGCTGCTCCCACGACCAGGAAGCGGGTTCGGATTTGTAAAGCCAATGCGCCACGCTCATGCCTCCGGATTGTTGAAGACCCAGTTGAAGGGCTTGATATCGACGCTCTCAAAAAGACCGGCCTTGGTGTAGGGATCGCTGTCGGCCAGCGCCTTAGCTGCTTCGATCGTATCGGCATGAATGATCACGAGGCTGCCGCAGGGCTTGCCTTCGGCGTCCAGAAACGGGCCGGCCATCTTCAGCACACCCTCGGCATTGAGCTTGTTGAGGTGCTCCACGTGGGCGGGTCTCGCCTCCATGCGAACGTTGAGATGATCGGGTTTATCCTTGCAGAGGAGAGCAAAAAGCATATCGGAACTCCTATTCAGTCGTTATCGGACGCGTCATGAGCTGATCGATGGCCTCGGCAATGCCGAGCTTGCCTTCGATGATGGCGGACACGGCATCGGTAATTGGCATGCTGACACCAAGAGACTGTGCCAGGCGCGATGCCACGGCGGCGGCAAACGCACCCTCGACAAGTTCGCCATGGGAGGGGTCGACCGTCTCGCCGCGACCGAGCGCGATCCCGAAGCGCAGGTTGCGCGACTGATGGCTGGTCGCCGTCAAGACCAGATCACCAAGGCCGGAGAGGCCAGGCACAGTATCCGCCTGCCCGCCTTTGGCGACGACAAACCGCGACATCTCGGCAAGCCCGCGGGCAATTAGCGCCGCGCGCGCAGAGTCGCCGATCCCTGCGCCCTCCACGATCCCGCAGGCGATCGCCAGGACATTCTTCAGTGCGCCGCCAAGCTGGACGCCGATCCGATCAGACGAGGCATAGAGCCGGAACGTCCGCCCGGAAATGGCGTGGGCCAGCCTTTCGGCAACGTCTATATCCGCTGCAGCGATCGCCATCGCCGTTGGCAGTCCCTTGGCAATGTCGGCAGCAAAGCCGGGCCCCGACAGTACGGCCACGGGGTGACCCGGAATTTCGCGCTCCAGCATGTCGGTCAAGAGGTTGCCTGTCGCCCTCTCGATGCCCTTCGCGCAGGTCACCACGATGGCATTGCTTGCAAGATAGGGTCGGTACTGCCTCGCCGCATCCGCCTGTGCCTGCGACGGCATCGCGAAAAGCACGATCTCCGCATCAGAAATTGCATCCGGTTCGGCGGAAAAGCCGAGCGACTTCGGCAAGGCAATGCCCGGCAAGGCCGCGTCATGCCGGTGCTCGGCCTTCAGGTCGGCGATCAACTCAGGATCGCGGCCGACCAGCGTGACTGCATTGCGCTCCGTCAGGGCAATCACTGCGGCAAGCGCCGTTCCAAAGGCGCCAGCGCCGACGACAGCAATCTTTTCGCTCATGCTTTCGCTCCACGCTTGCCGAAGCCAAGCAATGTCTCGGCACTTGAATCCAGCGGCCAGCGCGAGCGCGGCTGCACATCGAGATCATCCGGCTCGACGCCCGTTGCCATGCGCTCCAGACCTGCCCAGGCAATCATCACAGCGTTATCCGTGCACAAATGCAGCGGCGGCGCGACGAAACGAAAGCCATGCTTGTCGCAAAGCGACTGCAAGGTACTGCGAACCTCCAGATTGGCCGCAACCCCACCGGCAACCACAAGAGCCGGTCGACCGTCGACGTTTGGGAATTCGGCCTTGAAGCGCTCGAGCCCACGGCCAATGCGATCCTTCAGCGTGCCCGAGATTGCCTTCTGGAACGAGGCGCAGATATCCGCGACATCCTGCTCCGTCAACGGCGCGATTTCGCTCGCCGCCTGACGCACAGCCGTCTTCAGGCCGGAGAACGAGAAATTGAGCTTTGGCTCTCCAACTAGCGGTCGCGGAAAGTTGAACCGATCGGGGTTACCGCTCTTGGCGGCGCGCTCGACCGCGGGTCCGCCGGGATACGGCAGACTCAGCAACTTCGCCGTCTTGTCGAAGGCCTCGCCAAGCGCGTCGTCGATCGTCGTACCCCAGCGTTCATATTGTCCGACGCCGCGCACGAGAATAAGCTGCGTATGGCCGCCGGACACGAGCAGCATCAGATAGGGAAATGCAAGCCCGTCCGTCAGCCGCGCCGTCAATGCATGCCCTTCGAGGTGATTGACCGCATAGAGCGGTTTCCCGGACGCCTTGGCGATCGCTTTGCCGGTCATGAGCCCGACGAGCAGACCACCGATCAGCCCAGGCCCCGAGGTTGCCGCGATGGCATCGATATCGGAGAGTGACACATTGGCGCGTTTCAAGGCCTCGTCGATCAGCGTATCGAGGGCCTCGACATGGGCGCGCGCGGCGATCTCGGGCACCACGCCGCCGTAAGCGCTATGCTCTTCGAGCTGGCTCAAGACAACGTCAGAGCGCACTGTCGGCTGCCCGTCGATAGCACGCTCGACCACTGCTGCGGCGGTTTCGTCGCAGCTTGTTTCGATGCCGAGGATGCGTAGAAAGGGCGCCATGAAACCTGATCGTTGATTGCGATGGGTCTTAAACCCGTTTACGAGGAACTCCGGTAACAACGGATCAATGCGGATGCAAACAAAACCTTTCCGGATCGGCACCCGAGGTAGCCCGCTGGCGCTCGCCCAGGCTCACGAAGCGCGTGACAGGCTGATGGCAGCGCATGGGCTTCCCGCAGAGATGTTCGAAATCGTCGTTCTCAGCACCAAGGGCGATCGCATCACCGACCGCTCGCTGGCCGAGATCGGCGGCAAGGGGCTTTTCACCGAAGAACTGGAACAGCAGCTTGCAAGCGGCGATCTCGACATTGCCGTGCATTCCGCCAAGGACATGCCGACACGACTTCCGGAGGGGCTCTGTCTTTCCGCCTACCTGCCACGCGAGGATGTCCGCGACGCGGTGATCGGGCGCACGGCGCCGAAGCTGATCGATCTGCCACATGGCGCAACCGTTGGCTCTTCGTCGCTCCGCCGCCAGGCGCTGATCCGCAGAATGCGGCCCGACATCAACGTCATTACCTTTCGCGGCCTTGTCGATACGCGACTGAGAAAGTTGCAGGAAGGCCAGGTCGACGCCACGCTACTTGCGCTCGCCGGCTTGAAGCGTCTCGGCAAGGTCGACGTGATAACCGATATTCTTTCGGCGGATACCTTTCCGCCCGCACCGGCACAGGGGGCGATCTGCATCGAAAGCCGCATTAGCGATGCCCGCGTCGACGACCTGCTTGTACCCATCAATGATGCCGCGACCTTCGACGCGGTTTCCTGTGAAAGGGCTTTTCTCGCCGCTTTGGATGGCTCCTGCCGCACGCCAATCGGCGGCTATGCCATTTGCGAAGGCGACCAGGTTCGCTTTTCCGGGCTGATCATCACGCCTGACGGTCGCAATCAGCACGCTGTCAGCGTCGACGGCCACAGGCGCGACGCGGCCGCCCTTGGCACCCGTGCCGGGCAGGAAATCCGCGCACGCGCCGGCAGCAGCTTCTTCGACGACTGGAGTTGACGCTTCGATGCGCGTGCTCGTGACCCGTCCTCAGCATTCGGGCGAGCGCACCGCCAAGCGTCTTCGCGAGTTGGGGCACGAGCCCATACTGCTGCCACTGTCGCGACCGGTTCACGACGCCAGTGCGGCGCTGCGCGGCTTAACCACGACCAAGGGCAGCATAGCGATCACCAGTGCCGAAGCGATCAGGGCGCTTACATCGCATGCAGCCGAACTTGCCATCCATCGTGCGCGCCCCGTCTTTGCGGTCGGCGATGCAACGGCCGAAGAAGCGCGGAAGATCGGCTTTACCTCCATCACCGCATCAGGCGGCAGCGGCACCGACCTTGCCGAGACAATCGCGAAACAGGCAGGCGGCGCTGTCGTCTATCTCGCCGGCTCGCCAAGAGCAGCGACCTTCGAGAAGCGTGCGCAGGAAATGGGTCTGCAGATCGTCGTTGTGGAATGTTACCGGATGGAGCCGATCGAGCCCTCACCTCAAACGTTGGAAACGATCCTCATCGATCAACGGCCCGACGCGGTGCTCCTTTATTCACGCCAAACGGCTGAAAATTTCTTCCATGTGGCCGCGGCACTGATGCAGGACGGCAGCACGGATGGAATGCGCTTTCTTTGCCTCAGCAAGTCCGTCGCGGAGGTGATCCCTGCGCCGCTGCAGAGTGCGGTCAGCATTGCGGAGATGCCGGAAGAGCGCAGCCTTTTGTCGCTCCTTTGAACGCAAGCGCGCCCAAATTTTATCAAACCTCTTTCCTTGAATAGCATCACTGACTAGTTTCGTTGCAATGCATCAGTAAGAGGATCTCATGGCACCAGGAAATCCGCCTCGCCACTCGAAGAACACCGAAGAGCCGGTCACCATCGATCTGGACGCGCAGGAATTTGCTTCTGCCAAGGATGCCGAAACGAAAGCCGATAAGCCGTCCGAAGCGCCCGATACGAACGCTGCGGACGAGCCTCCAGCACAGCCCGACCTGACCAGCGAGCCGTTGCCCGAAGAAACGCTGGTGGCCGCTGCCGAACCCTCACCAGAGCCGCACGAGCCAAGCAATCCCGTTCCGCCAGCACCGCCCGCCGCCCCACCGCACAGCGGTACGTCGGGCCTGATCGCAGCCGGGATCGTCGGCGGCCTGATTGCGCTTGTTGGCGCAGGCGCCATTCAGTATGCCGGCTACCTGCCAAGCTCATCGGCGCCTGCGACACCATCGGCTGACGTCGCCAACTTCTCCGCCGAGATCGACGGCCTTAAGCAATCAGTCGCCAATCTCGCCGCCGCTCCGCCCACCTCCGACACCGGTGCGCTGGAACAACGTATCGCGGCATTGGAGGCGACGACCAAGAAACCGCCCGCTGCGGCCGACACGACTGCGGTCGATGCTCTCAATCAGAAGATTGCAGATTTGACCGGCCAGGTCGATCAACTGCGTGGCGCCGTCACTCAAGCGTCGGAGCAGAAATCCTCCGACAGCGCGGATATTGAGCAACGCCTTGCCGAGGCGGAAAAGAAGCTCAATGAGCCACGGCAGGATGTCGCCGTCGCCCGGGCGATCGCCGCCGCCGCGCTGAAGGCAGCAATTGATCGCGGCGGTCCGTTCGTCGCCGAACTCGACACCTTTGCAGGGGTTTCCCCCGATGATCCGGCGACCGCGGATCTGCGCAAATTTGCGGAGACCGGCGTTCCCTCGCGTGCCGAGTTGGTCCGCCAGGTGCCGGATGTCGCAACAGCAATCGTTGATTCCGTCAATCAGACCGATGCCAACCAGAGTTGGTCCGACCGGTTGATGGCGGGCGCCAAGTCGCTTGTAAAGGTCCGGCCTGTCGGCAACGTCGATGGCGAAAGCGTCGAAGCGATCGCCGCACGCATGGAAGACAAAGTGAAAAACGGCGACCTGCAGGGCGCCGCATCGGAATGGGCCGCCTTGCCGGCTGAGGCCAAACAGGCCTCCGCCGCATTCCAGCAATCCCTGGAAGCCCGCATCCGCGTCGAGGATCTCGTGGGCAGCGCAGTGTCCAAGGCTGTTTCCAACGCTGGCAAGGAGGGCTGAGGCATGATCAGGCTCGTCGTATTCGCCCTCCTCGTTCTGGCGCTTGGCTATGGATTTTCGTGGCTGGCCGATCGCCCGGGCGATCTTTCGCTGATTTGGGAAGGCCAGCTCTACCAAACCCGGCTCATCGTCGCTGCGAGCGCCCTGATCGCGCTCATTGCGGTCGTGATGATCGTATGGTGGCTGCTGCGAACAATCTGGACGTCGCCCTATTCCGTCACCCGCTATTTTCGCGCCCGCAAGCGCGATCGCGGCTATCAGGCGCTGTCGACTGGCTTAATTGCAGCAGGCGCGGGCAACGCGCTGATGGCTCGCAAAATGGCCGCCCGCTCCCGCGGTTTGATCCGCGCCGATCAGGAGCCGCTGATCGCACTTCTCGAGGCGCAGGCCGCGTTGATCGAGGGCCGCCACGACGAAGCGCGTGCCAAGTTCGAGGAAATGACAAACGATCCCGAGACTCGCGAACTCGGGTTGCGTGGGCTGTATCTCGAAGCCAAGCGCCTCGGCGCCAACGAAGCGGCCCGGCAGTATGCCGAAAAGGCTGCCGACAACGCGCCCTATCTGCCATGGGCCGCCCAGGCAACGCTCGAGTATCGCAGCCAGGCCGGGCGCTGGGATGATGCGATGCGGTTGCTGGAGCAGCAAAAGGCAGGTCGCGTCATCGAAAAGGCCGAGGCTGACAGGCTTCGCGCCGTTCTGTTGACCGCTCGCGCCACCGAGAAACTCGAGAACGATCCGGCGGGCGCGCGCGACGACGCTACGCATGCCCTCAAGCTTTCGGCCGACTTCGAGCCTGCCGCAATTATCGCCGCGAAAGCCCTGTTCCGTGAAGACAAGCTGCGCAAGGCGGCCTCCATCCTCGAACAGGCATGGAAGTCGAACCCGCATCCGGACATCGGCGGCACCTATGTGCGTGCGCGCAGCGGCGATTCTGCTGCCGACCGCCTCAAGCGCGCCGAGCGCCTGGAAGCAATGCGGCCAAACAACGTCGAATCTCTGCTCCTGGTCGCTCAGGCCGCTCTCGACACTCAGGATTTTGCCAAGGCCCGCGCCAAGGCGGAGGCCGCCGCCCGCATCGAGCCACGCGAAGCCGTTTTCCTGCTGCTTGCCGACATCGAGGAGGCCGAAACCGGCGATCAAGGTCGTATTCGCCACTGGCTTGCCCAAGCCCTGAAGGCTCCGCGCGATCCGGCATGGGTGGCGGACGGTTTCGTTTCCGACAAATGGTTGCCGCTCTCGCCAGTCAGCGGTCGATTGGACGCTTTTGTCTGGAAAGCGCCGTTCGACCACGTGGACAAGGCAGTTGACGAAAGCACAACGATCTCGATCGACAGCGCTCTGAAAACGCTCCCCCCCGTGCGCGAAGCCCGTTCTGAAAACCTGGCAAGCGATCATCGCATCATCGAACTCGAGCGGGCTGCAACGATCGCCGAGGCGGCGCGACCGTCTCCGAAGCAGCCGGGAACAAGCAAACAGCCGACTGACGCAGCACCTTCACCCGAACCGCGCCCCTTCTTTGGCGGCCTGCCGGACGATCCCGGCGTTCGCAATCCAGCAGCGGAACCAGAACCCAAGACACGGCTCCGCCTTTTCTAATTAAACAGGACCTAAATGTTCGAACGCTTCCAGGAATTCTTTCAGAATCTGACTTCCGACAACACAAAGAAGGGCTTTGCGCCCGACGATCCGCGCATCGCTGTGGCCGCGCTCTGCATGCAGGTCATGGAGGCCGATGGGCAGGTCAAGGACAGCGAAACGAAGCGACTTCGCAAGCTGCTGAAGGATCAGTACGGGCTCGATCGCAAGCAACTCGACGCGCTGATCGCCGCCGGCCAGGAGGCGGAAAGCGATGCCGTCGACTACTACCGCTTCACCTCGGATCTCAAGCGTCACCTTAACACCGAACAGCGGCTCGAGCTGATCGGGGTTCTCTGGGACATCGTCTATGCCGATGGAGAGCGTAGCGAGATGGAGGATGATGCGATCTGGCGCATTGCCGAGCTTCTCGGTGTCTCCGCCCGCGAGCGTATCCAGAAGCGGCAGGAGGCAGCGCGACGGGTCACGGATGCCGAGGTGGTGCAGGACGATGCCGACTGACCGTTTACCGGAGGACGACAAACGTCCCGTCTTGATCGTCCTCCATCAGGAGCGTTCGAGCCCCGGACGGGTCGGTCAGCTACTGGTCGAGAAGGGATACCGGCTCGATATCCGACGCCCGGTTCTCGGCGATAGGCTTCCCTCGACGCTTGCGGAACATGCGGGTGCCGTCGTCTTCGGTGGTCCGATGAGCGCCAACGATACAGATGACTTCGTCAAGACGGAAATCAATTGGCTCGATGTGCCGCTCAGAGAAAAGCGTCCACTGCTCGGCATCTGCCTTGGCGCGCAGATGCTTGTCCGGCAACTCGGCGGCAAGGTCCAGGCAAATGCCGACGGCTCCACCGAAATCGGCTGGTATCCTTTGCGCCCGACCGAGAAAGGCCGCCTGCTGATGCACTGGCCGAGGATGGTCTATCACTTTCACCGCGAAGGCTTTGACCTGCCACACGGAGCGGAATTGCTGGCTGAAGGCGACACCTATCCCAATCAGGCCTTTCGTTATGATGGCCATGCCTGGGGGCTCCAGTTCCATGCCGAGCTGACACGCGCGATGATGCACCGCTGGGTGGTCCACGGCGCTCATCGCTTCATACTTCCGAATGCGCAACAGGGCCGTGAACACCTGGAAGGACGCATGCTCTTCGACGCGCCGCTAAAGGCATGGCTGAGTGAGTTCCTCGATATTGTTTTCGAGGCCAAGAAATCCGTCGCAACGTCCAAGGCCGTCCTTTCCGCTTAGCGGCGTGCGCCCTGCACCGCGGCGTGCTAGGATCGCCAACGACCACTTTGGCGATACCCGCCAGTAAGAATGTTCCGATCCAAGATCAGATCTTCGGATTTCCGTACCCGAGCAATGACGAGCAAAGCTATCTCCGGAGGAATTCCATGGCCAATTACGAGCAGAGACTTGCCGCGTTGGGATTGGTTCTACCGCAGCCATTGAAACTGCCTTCCAATATGGTCCTGCCATTTCCGTGGGTGAACGTGCGCGGTAATCGCGCATTCGTCTCGGGTCACGGCCCACAGAATACCGATGGTACGCCTGCAGGCCCGTTCGGAGCGGTTGGTGAGAACATCTCCATTGAGGAGGCCAAGGCATCCGCTCGGAAAGTAGCGCTTTCCATGTTGGGCAGTCTGAAGCGGGAACTAGGCAGCCTTGATCGCATTACTGGCTGGTGCCGCGTTTTCGGTATGGTGAATTGCGCGCCGCGCTTTGCCAATTCGCCGGCCGTCATCAACGGTTTCACCGAGCTGATCATCGAAGTGTTCGGACCGGAAGTCGGTAGCCACTCCCGATCAGCGATTGGCGTTGCCGGCCTACCGCTGAACTTTCCCGTCGAAATCGAAGCAGAGGTCATTATCTCGACCTGAAGACCGTCACGCCTGTCCAAGCCGCTCGGGCGCATCAAGGCTGTCGATCTTGCGCAGCTTAGGAAAGCTCGTTGCCCAAATTGCCGCTACGGCAAGTGTCCCAATGCCGCCAATGACAACCGCAGGGACGGCGCCAAAAATGGACGCCATGGTGCCGGCGCGAAACTCTCCGAGTTCATTGGAGGCGCCGACAAAGACCATGTTGACGGCATTGACTCGGCCGCGCAATTCGTCCGGCGTCCAGAGGGCGATCAGGCTTTCCCGCACATAGACGGAAATCATGTCGGCCGCCCCCATGATGGCCAGCGCTGCGATCGATAGTTCCGTGCTGGTCGAGAATCCGAACGCGATGGTGCCAATACCGAACAGGGCAACGCCGATGAACATGGCAACGCCCGCACGATGCCTGAGTGGATAGGCAGCGAGAAAAATCGCCATTGCATGGCGCCGACCCCGGGTGCCGATCGCAGGAGACCAAGCCCCCATGGGCCGAGGGTCAGGATATCCCGCGCAAAGATCGGCATCAGTGCCGTCGCGCCACCGAGCAGCACCGCAAAGAGGTCCAGCGATATGGCGCCGAGTACGACCTTCTCGGCACGGATGAAGCGGAAGCCACCGAGGATCATATCCCAGCTCTTGGCTTCGCCGGTCGTTTTCTGCGGCGGTTTGGGGATCATGTAGAGCAGTGCTGCGCCCAGTGCGGCGAAGACAACAGCAACCGTGTAGGCCGTGTGAGGACTGATGCCATACAAGAGACCGCCGAGAACCGGTCCTGTAATCGCCGCTAGTTGCCATGAGGACGAATTCCAGGCGATGGCATTCGACAAGTCTTGTGCTGGCACAAGGTTTGGTGCGAGCGACTGAACGGCCGGCGACATGAAGGCGCGTTCGATGCCAAACACCAGCAGCACAGCAAATACCGGTAGTGGCGAGAACGTGCCCGTAATCGTCATCAACAACAGTGCGAGCGTGCACAGCGCGCTTACGAGCGAGCAAAGGGCAGCGATCGCACGCCGGTTATGCCGGTCGGCGACCGACCCCGTGACAAGGATCAGTACCAAGGACGGCAGAAATTGCACCAGGCCAATCAGGCCGAGATAGATGGCGCTGCCGGTCTGATCGTACATCTGCCAGCCAACTGCCACGCTGACGATCTGTTGCGAAAAGGACAGGAGAAATCGTGCGAAGAAGAACCGAGTATATGAAGGATGCCGGAACGCGGCAAAACGGTCTCCGGTTGGCGAAAAGGACATGAGGGCTTTCCAGGACAACAGGCCAGACGCCAACGCACGACGCCGCTGTTAAACATGATTTACAATGCGTTTCGAGACAGCACTTGCTCGTTTAGTCGCCAATGTCTACATGTCTGTCAACAACGAACTGGAGATTGCAATGCTTGCGCTTTTTCAAACCATTGATTTGGCTTTGAATCTCTATACTTGGGTGCTGATCGCCAGCGCCATCTTCTCCTGGCTGTATGCGTTCAACGTAATCAACTCCAGCAATCAGTTCGTCAATTCGGTCGGCATGTTCCTCTACAACGTCACCGAACCGCTGCTACGGCCGATCCGTCGCGTGCTGCCGAACCTTGGCGGTATCGACATTTCGCCAATCATCCTGCTGCTGATCATCTTCTTCGTGCGCTCGCTGATGTGGAATTCGATCTTCCCGCTGGTGGCATGAACCGGCCCTGGGCTGCTTTCACCGACCACATATCTCTGGCAGTTCGCTTGACGCCCAACGGCGGGCGCGATGCCATTGACGGCATTGAAGTAGACGCCGAGGACAAGTCTCACCTCAAAGCCAGGGTGGCTGTGGCTCCCGAGAAGGGTAAGGCGAACAAAGCCTTGATCGCGCTCATAGCGAGGTCGCTTGCGGTCGCGAAATCATCCGTCAGTATCGCCTCCGGCGACACATCGCGTAAAAAAATCCTCCGGATCGATGGCGACCCGGAGGATTTGATCAGGAAATTGAGTGCTCGTCTCGAAAGCTGATTACGCTTTTTCCTTCTTGGCGCGTTCGATCGCCTCGAGGATCAGTGCGCCAGCTTCCTTGGAATCGCCCCAACCAAAAATCTTCACCCACTTGCCGGGCTCAAGATCCTTGTAATGCTCGAAGAAGTGCTCGATCTGCTTCAGCGTGATATCCGGAAGGTCGGTGTAGTCCTTCACCTTCTCGTAGCGCAGCGTGAGCTTCGGCGAAGGTACGGCGATGATCTTCTCGTCCTTGCCGGAATTGTCTTCCATCTTCAGAACGCCGATTGGGCGCACGTTGATAACACAGCCCGGAACGAGCGGACGGGTGCTGGCGATGAGGACGTCGATCGGGTCGCCGTCTTCGGAGAGCGTATGCGGCACGAAGCCGTAGTTGCCCGGATAAGTCATCGGCGTATAGAGGAAGCGATCGACAACCAGCGTACCGGCTTCCTTGTCCATTTCGTACTTAATCGGGTGGCCGCCGACGGGCACCTCAACGATGACGTTGACATCTTCCGGCGGGTTCTTGCCAATGGAAACGGCGTCGATGCGCATAGAGCTTCCCTCTAAAGGTTAAGTCGATGGTTGCCAGATACTGGGAATCATCCCGCAACGCAACACGCCAATGTGGATTGGGCCCGTCTAAGAGGTCGTCAAGGCGACACGCGACTTCTCTGTTGTTCCCTTACAAGGGGCCGACCGGATCCGAACGACATCCCCTGTCGGCCTGACTGGCGCAGGCAATCGCCGAGCCAGCTCAACCCTGCCCACAAGCGTTGGCCAAGCATGATGCGACGCTGGAGCTGATGGGCAAGTATGCCGCTCAATAGACCGGACACGACCGATACTGCGACCGGTAGCGGCGCGTTAAAGGTCGCGGGATCGGCGCTATCAAACAGGGCCTCCGGCAGAATCCGGTGTAGCAGGTAAATGTGATAGCTCCCGGCAGCGATCGCAACCAGCACGGCGGCAAGCGTCGCGGGCAGCTTGACCCGAGGCACGTAGAGAAGGACGGCAAGTACCGGCAACTGCATACCATAGAGGACCCAGGACCCTGACCAGTTTCCGCCAGTATAGGCCATAAGCGGCATGACCGCGCATCCGGCGGCGATTACCGCAAGTCGTCGGCTCCTCGAATTTGCAAAAGCCGCGCACCATCCGAAAACCGCAAGGTGCAACACCCAGGCAAGGGTGAATATCTGCCGCTGCCCAACTGGCGAGAGCGCCGGGACCGCGAAATGCGCGAGGACGGCAAACGCCAAAAACAGCATGCCGAAACGGAAAGGATCCCTTGCCGCAGAACGGCGAATGCTCGGCACAGCAAACAAGGCTCCCCAAAGCACCAGAAGCTGCGCGAAAGCCTCCACGAACCAGTAGAGATAAGGCAGCATTTCATGTCGATCAGGCTCAGCGAAGCCAAGGTTGCCGACCAGGAAGACCGAGGCCCACGGTATTGCACCCCAGGCAATACTGAAACCCAGGACGACAAGGTAGTAGGGCCAGAGAACTAGGCTAAGCGGCAGCAGAAAACGCCTCAGGTCCCCGGCGAAAAGCGCACTGGACTGGAAGCGCGCCAGCCCGTATCCGCACAGCACCAACATTGTGCCCGCACCGCCAGGAATGGGCCACGGCGTGGCGTGATGGAGCACCACCAGCAGGATTGCAATGGATTTCAGGAGAATGTCACTGGCGATCGTTCGTTGGGGGCTCGACGAATGCGATAGACCCGCCAGCACACCGACAGTTATCTTTTCCCAACCATCCGGCACCCTGCCAAGCAGCCGCTCGAGACCGACTGTAAGCTCGAGATAACGCAACGAATCCCCGCCAAGCTCTGCAAAGCTGTCGTTGGGCGAGACGCGTCGGGGAAAAAACACTTCGCGAAACAGGCTCAAGACCGTGGCTTGCTCGCACGCCGTCGGGGATTCCATGCGTAGGCGGAGGTGTGCGTAGTCAATCTTACCGTTGGCAAGCCGCGGCAGCTCCTCAAAGCCGATCGCGCGCACCTGTGGCAAGCCGATGCCTGCAATCACCGCCAGCGCCTCACGAACATCCTCCTCGCGTTGCGACCCTGCAAAGGCCGCAAGCAGCTGCTGGTCGTTGCCCACGACCGCGGCTGTGATGCCTTTCGCAGCCAGCGCTGCTTCAAGCGCATCGTGGCCGAGACGGACACCGCCGATCTTGGACATCCGCCGCAAACGGCCCGTGATCCGAAACAGTCCGTCCGCATCGCGCGCGGCCAGATCACCGGTCCGAAGCTCCTCAATATCAGCACCGCGCGCCAGATCTTGACGGGTGTCGGCGTAGCCGAGCATGACGTTGGGCCCACGATAGACCAGCTCGCCGGCAACGTCGGTGTCCGTGATTATTGCACCCTTCTCGTCGACCAGCCACAGCTCACCGCCCGGCACCGCGGTCCCGATCCGATCTGCACTCCCAGGCAGATGCTCAGGAGGGACGTAAGCAATTCGTGCGGTCGCTTCTGTCTGTCCATACATCACGTAGAAGCGCTGCCCCTCGTATTGCAGCCACCCGTGGTAGCGCCGCACCGCCTCCAACTCCATACGTCCGCCGGCAACCGTCATGAAGCGAAGATCGGGATAGTGCTGCTCGCGAAACCCGCGTTGCTCGAGGAGCTCGTAGGAATGCGGAACACCTGCGAAGTTGGTGCATCGGGCGGCACTGAAATCATCGAGGAATGTCGGTTCAAGGACAGATGTACCTGGCACCCAGATCGCGGCACCGACGGCAAGGTGGGAATTGAGAACAGACAAACCGTATGAATAGTGAAGCGGCAGGACCAGCGCACCAACATCGCTTTCCAGCAGTTCAAGATAGTCGGCAATCTGCTCTGCGTTGGCGGCCACCGCTGTCTTCGACAACCTCACGGCCTTTCCACTGCCCGTACTACCCGATGTCACAAGCATGAGGGCAAGATCAGGATGCACCGCCACATCACCGGAATTGAGGTTTGTTTCGGTGAGCCGCCAGCGCCGACCCTCACGGCGGTAGACGATCTCGGGCGCAAACCGCTCAAGGAAGGATGACCAGGCGACGCGGTCCTCAGACGGCAGCAATGCAACCGCGTGCCCGCCGGCAAGGGCTGCGAGATAGGCAATAATTGAATGCTCCGAATGCGCAGCTTCGATGGCCATCAGCTTTTTGGTTGGGCCCAGAGCGCGGCCGAGTGTTGCGACGCGATCGGCAAGCTCGCTGTAAGTAATGGCGGGTCGGGAGGGCAGCAGCAACGCGGGCCGGTCACCCCCGCGGTCGAGACGCGTCCAAAAGCCATCCAACATGCTTGTCCCCCTCACGCGCCAAGAGCGTGAGCCGCGACTTATATAAGTTGAATGTTATTTGCAAGTTTTCGTGACGACGGCAACTGTCAATTTCGCTGGAAAAAACGATAGGGAAAGGAAGATCCTCAACCCCAGATGAAGCCGATCTTTTTTAGCTGCTTCTGGTCGAAGGTTTCCATGCCTTCGCAATAGTCGATACCACCATGGCTGCGGTAGAAGTGAGCCCCGTTCTCGTTCTCCTCAAGGCACCACACAACCAGCCCTTTGCAGCCCAATGACTTCAGAAGGCGTCTCGCTTCGCCGAAGAGCATATGTCCGAGGCCAATGCCCTGATATTCTGGGCGAAGGTAGAGTTCGTAGATCTCACCTTCCTGAGGCAGGGCGCGGGCGCGATTGAGGCCAAGCGTTGCGTAACCAGCGACCGTTCCGGCAACATCGAGAACGAGAAGCGTTGCCGGCCCTCGGGTGGCCTTGCGCCACCAATTCTCACCGCGACGCTCGATCATCTGTCGCAACGCACGGTGCGGGATGATTCCCGCATAGGTGTGCTGCCACGCAAGCCGATGCACCTCCGAAATAGCTCGGGAATCGTGCGGCTCGGCCCGCCGAACATCGATCGACAACGTCTTCATAACGCGTACTCTGGTCCGATTGCCGGCAATTAACCATATGCGTCCGGCGCATTCAGGTCGCTTGCCCACAGACTTAACATGTGGACGACAACTGAAATTTAACGCTTCTTTAACTATTGCGACAAGCCGGATTCGACGCGGCACACAATAAAAAACCCCGGCACGGTGGCCGGGGTTTTGGTGTTCAGAATGCCTGGATGACTCAGGCCGTCTTCGCCTTGGCGAAGCGCTTGCGATCGTTCGCATCCAGATACATCTTGCGCAGACGGATCGACTTCGGCGTCACTTCCATCAGCTCGTCGTCCTGGATCCAGGAGAGAGCGCGGTCGAGCGTCATGCGGATCGGCGGCGTCAGCTTGACGGCTTCGTCCTTGCCGGCGGCGCGGATGTTGGTCAGCTGCTTGCCCTTGAGGACGTTGACCTCGAGGTCGTTGTCACGGCTGTGGATGCCGATGATCATGCCCATGTAGACCTTTTCGCCGGGCTCGATCATCATCGGGCCGCGATCTTCAAGGTTGAACATGGCGTAGGCAACGGCTTCGCCCGGAGCGTTAGCAAGGAGAACGCCGTTCGTACGGCCACCGATTTCGCCCTTGAAGGGCTGGTAGTCCTTGAACAGGCGGTTCATCACGGCGGTACCGCGCGTGTCGGTCAGCAGTTCGGACTGGTAGCCGATCAGGCCGCGGGTCGGCGCGTTGAACACCAGGCGAACGCGGTTGCCGCCCGAAGGACGCAGCTCGGTCATTTCAGCCTTGCGCTCGGACATCTTCTGCACGACGACGCCGGAGTGCTCTTCGTCGACGTCGATGACGACTTCTTCGATCGGTTCCATCGTGTTGCCGCTGTCATCCTTGTGCATGACGACGCGCGGACGCGACACGGCGAGCTCGAAGCCTTCGCGGCGCATGGTTTCGATCAGAACAGCGAGCTGCAATTCGCCGCGGCCGGATACGTAGAACGAATCCTTGCCTTCGGCTTCTTCGATCTTCAGCGCGACGTTGCCTTCGGCTTCCTTGAACAAGCGGTCGCGGATGACGCGCGAGGTAACCTTGTCACCCTCGGTGCCAGCCAGCGGGCTGTCGTTGACGATGAAGGACATGGTGACGGTCGGCGGATCGATCGGCTGCGCGGTCAGCGCTTCGGTGATCGCCGGATCACAGAAGGTGTCGGCAACCGTGCCCTTGGAGAGGCCGGCGATCGCGACGATGTCGCCTGCATGCGCTTCGTCGATCGAGGTGCGCTCGATACCGCGGAAGGCGAGGATCTTCGAGATACGACCGCTTTCGATCAGCTTGCCATCCTGGCCGAGAACCTTGACGGCCTGGTTCGGCTTGATCGAGCCGGAATTGATACGGCCGGTGATGATGCGGCCGAGGAAGGGGTTGGCTTCGAGGATCGTGCCGATCATCGTGAACGGGCCATCGGCAACCGTCGGCTCCGGAACGTGGTTCAGCACGAGGTCGAGCAGCGGTGCGAGACCCTGGTCCTTCGGGCCCTCAGGATTGACGTTCATCCAGCCATCGCGACCCGAACCGTAGAGGATCGGGAAGTCGAGCTGCTCGTCCGTGGCGTCGAGGCTGGCGAAGAGGTCGAACACTTCGTTGATGACTTCCTCGTGGCGGCCATCGGGACGGTCGATCTTGTTGATCGCGACGATCGGACGGAGGCCGACCTTCAGCGCCTTGGAGACGACGAACTTGGTCTGCGGCATCGGGCCTTCCGACGAGTCGACCAGAACGATCGCGCCATCCACCATCGAGAGAATACGCTCGACTTCACCGCCGAAGTCGGCGTGGCCGGGGGTGTCGACGATGTTGATGCGAACACCCTTCCACTCGACCGAGGTCGCCTTGGCAAGAATCGTGATGCCGCGCTCCTTTTCCAGGTCGTTGGAGTCCATGACGCGTTCTGCAACGCGCTGGTTCTCGCGGAACGAGCCGGACTGTTTCAGGAGTTCGTCAACCAGTGTCGTCTTGCCATGGTCAACGTGCGCGATAATCGCGATGTTGCGAAGTGCCATATGTCTATATCTCTGAAGCTGGGGCGCCGCGCTGGGAGAAGGCGCCAATTTCATTTGGGCGGCTCATACAGTGTTTTTCGCGTTTGCGAAAGGGGGGAGGCCGGATTGCCTGCCATGCATGGACGTCAACTCGATATCTGCGGATCGAGCGTCGTCCGCCACAGCTCGGTATCGTTCCGATCCATCAGCCTCACGGTCAGTTGCTCGGTCTGCCCATCGATGTCGACAAGCCCGAAGAACTGCATGCCGGCCGAGGGCGGCAGGTTCTGCTCCGCACCGCCAGGTGCGGCTTTCATGAACTTCACCTGCGGCCCGAAAGTCATGTCGAGTTCCTGCTGACCATAGGTTCCGGAATGTAACGGACCCGCCACGAACTCCCAGAACGGCAGGAACTCATGGAACTTCGCCTTACCTGGATCGTAGTAGTGCGCAGCCGTATAGTGCACGTCGGCTGTCAGCCAGATCATGTTCGCTATGCCGGCATCGCGGATGAAGCGCAGCAGATCGGCAAACTCAAGCTCGCGACCGCGCGGGGCGCCATTGTCACCATTGGAAATCGACTCGCTGCCCGTCCGGTGACCGTAATCGTCCCAGATCACCAACCCGATCGGCAGATCGCAGGCGATGACCTTCCAGGTCGCTGTCGAGCGCACCAGCTCGCGCTTCAGCCACGCCACCTGCCGCTCGCCCAGAAGCCGACACTCCGGGTTTGGCTCGACATCCAGCCCATGACTGTTCGGGCCACGATAGGAGCGCAGGTCGATGAAGAAGACGTCGAGCAGTGGACCGTAGGACACCTTGCGATAAATCCGGCCCGGCTCATCGGCCACGTAACGAATTGGCGTCATCTCATGAAAGGCACGGCTTGCGCGGGATGCAAGCGTGGCGATCGATTTTTCCTTGTAGCGATCATCGTCGCGAAGGTCGGTCGAGGGCGACCAGTTGTTCAGCACCTCATGATCATCCCATTGATAGAACACCGGACAGACCGCGTTGAACGCCTTCACATGGTCGTCGAGCAGATTATAGGCCCACTGGCCACGAAACTGGTCGAGCGTCTGCGCAATGTCGCGCTTTGCTTCGGTGACGATGCGGTTCTTCCAGACACTACCGTCTCGTAGCCTGACCTCATCGGCAATGGGATTGTCGGCATAGATGGTGTCGCCGGAGTGGATCATGAAATCCGGCCGGTGGTAGGCGATCGTCGAATAGGTCCGCATCCCCTCGTCATCAATGCCCCAGCCCTGGCCGGCCGTATCCCCCGACCACGCAAAACGGATGTTGCGTTTACCCGCCGGCGCCGTGCGAAACTGTCCATGGATCGGCTCCGACAGATCGTTGACGTCCTGCAGGTCGGCCGCACGGAAGCGATAGAATATCTCCTGATCATCAGGGAGATTCTGGAGCAGCAACTTTCCCGCCAGATTGGTATCCGGCGTCACGTCAATGGGCGCGACGCGCACCGCATTGGCGAACCGGTCGCTCGTCGAATACTCGACATAGAGCCGTGCCGGCCGGCTCACCTGCGCCCAGACCACGCCCGAATTCGCATCGACATCGCCGGATTGCACGCCCGCAGTAAAGACTGGGCGACTGGACGAGCCGCGTGCGTAATAGGGCATCGCCAGCCCGGCCAGTGCAAATCCGCCAACGGCGCCCATGGATGAAAGGAAGCGTCGACGGGTCGTTTCAGTCAATGTCATGCCAAGGTCTATCCGGCTAACGGGAGGGCCGAACCTATGGCGGCTGTCATGTCATTCGCTTGAAGGTGGCATGACCGTTTTTCGAAACTTCAGCGACAGTTTTGTTACGAGAGCGCCGCTGGCGAGGCGCTATTCCGCCACCAATCCGCTGCGGCGAAGCAGCGTCAGCAGCAGAAGCGGCAAAAGCGTCGTGATGAGGATGGCGATGAAGGCCATCGCCATGCCGAGGCCAATCGACCCCTGCTCGAACTGCCGCCAGATGAAGGTGGCGATCGTCTGCATGCCGACAGGTGCGACGACGACCGAAGCCACCAGTTCGCGCGACGCAAGCGCAAAGACCAACAGCATTGCGGAAGCGAGGCTCGGAAAGACGAGCGGCAGGAGGATGCGGCGGAACGCAGTCACTCCGCTTGCACCAAAGACCCGAGCCGCGGCTTCCAGGCTGTCCCCGATCTGCTGGAATGCCGCCGTCGTGTAACGCACGGGCTGCGGCAGCAGGATGCAGCAATAGGCGAGAAGCAGGATAAATGCCGTGTTGTAGGGGGTCGCCGGCAGCCAGGGCATGTTCCAGGCAAGGATCAGGCCGACGGCAACAACGATGCCTGGCAGCGCATTCGGCAGGATCGTCATCGTGTCGATCGCCACGCGCCCGCGGATCTTCGTCTTGACCACAGTATAGGCGGCCAATACGCCGATGAGGCCGGTAATCAACGCCGTGCCGATGCCCAGCGAGAAGCTGTTGAGAAGCGCGCCCAGTGCACCGGCGCTGTTGTTGAAGACGGACAGGAAGTTCTCGACGCTGATGTTGTCGAGCGCCAGACCACCCGAGATCGTGCGCGACAGTGCGGTGAACAGGATCGAGAGCAGCGGCACGCCCGTCGCAAGGAAGGCGACGACGGCGAAGGCGATCATCACGGGAACCTTCATCGCCCCAAGCGGCCGCTTGTCCTTGGCAGCGGGTTTGCCGCCCACGGTCTGATAGGACCGCCGGGCAAGGATCCATCGCTGCAGCAGGAAAGTCAGCAGCGACATGACGACAAGCAGGATCGACAGGATCGCGGCCCCCGGCAGATCGATCGGCCAATCCGAGATCCGCAGGTCGATACCGGTGACCAGCACCTGGAAGCCGGCGCGACGACCAAGCGCTGCCGGCGTACCGTATTCCTCGATCGCTGCGGCAAAGACCAGCATCAGGCTGGCAACGAGCCCGGGCGCCGACAGTGGTAGCGTGATCCGAAAGAACGCCCGCGCCGGCGATGCGCCGAAGACGCGACCGACGTCCGCATAACGCGCACCAACAGCCTCGACCGTGCGCGATACTGCGAAATAGACGACGGGAAAAGTGTTGAAGGCCATGACCATGGTCATGCCGAACAGCGAAAAAAGAGAGGGTGCGAGGTTGAATCCCGCGATCTGCTGAAGATAGCCGCGCGGTTGCAACGTCATGATCCAGCCAAGTGTGGCGATGTAAGGCGGGATCATGAACGGAACGAGCAGCAACACATCCCAGAGCGGCGCGAGCGGGATGCGATAGAGCGCCCGAAACACGCCGAGCGGCACCGCCACCAGCGCCGAGGCCAGCACCACGCAACTGCCGAGCAGAATGGTGTTCCCGGCCATGCCAACAAGCGCGCTATCGAAAAGTGTCGCAACAAGCGAGGAGAAAGGGCCCGCGAACGAGCCCTGTCCGAGGTTGGGAAAGATGCCCTGAAGCACAACGGCGATGAATGGAACGCCGACGATAACGATCAACCCCGCGATCGCCAGCCAGGCGGCCGGCGCAGCGCCGCTACCATCGTTCGTCCTCATCGCCCTGTCCTTACTTGCCGCCGAACGTGTCGGTGACCTGCTTCAGCGTTTCCTTCCGCTTGCCGTAGACAGCAGCAGTGTCGTACTTCAGCAGCTTCAGATCGCTGATCAGCGGACGGCTTGCCGGAATGTCGCTACGAGCCGGCATCAGCATCTGGTCGGCAACAAGCTTCTGGCCTTCGTCAGAGAGCATGTAGTCGATGAACTTCTTCGCCTCATCCTGGTTCTTCGACCAGTTGAGGATCATGGCCGGACGCGGCGCGATAACAGTGCCGGATTCTGGGAAGATCACATCGATGTTCTCGCCCTTTTCCTTGGCATTGAGGGTGATGTAATCAACGGCGCCGAAGACGGCAGCCTTCGCACCCTGCAGAACCGGGTTCAGAGCCTCGGCATTGGCACCCGCGATGATGGCGCCGTTGTCCTTCAGATCCTTGAAGAGCTTGAAGTCATCCTGGCCGGCAAGCGCCGCCGTCAGCTCGAAGGACGAGCCGGACTGCGCCGGATCCGGAATGTTGACGAGGTCTTTGTATTCAGGCTTCGTCAGGTCGGCCCACTCGGCCGGCTTCGGCGTGCCGCTCTTGGTGTTCCAGGCGATGCCGAGCGCCGAGATCCCCTGGGCAACGGCCGTGTCGGTTTTCAGGAAGTCAGGAACCTTGGCGGCGTTCGGGCTGGTGTAGGACACGAGCCAGCCGCGCTTGGCGAAGTCGGTCGCCGTATCCCAGGAAGCCGAAATAAGAACGTCGACGACCGGGTTCGAGGCTTCGGCCTCGATACGGGCCATGACCTTGCCGGTCGTTGCTTGGAAGACGTTAACTTTGACGCCCGTCTGCTTGGTAAAGCCGGCCGACATTTTGTCGATCAGCCCCTGCGGACCAGCGGTGTAGACCGTGATGTCGGCGTGGGCGACGCCCGCCATCAGCGTTGCGGCGAGAACGCCGAAAGTGATGCTCTTCAACGACTTAAACATGCTCCAAATTCTCCTCTTTGGACGACTGAACCTCTTTGCCGAACCACCGGATCTGGCCGGGATCGATCGACAGACCGATGCCCTCGCCGGGTCGCAGCTTGGCGCGGCTCAAAACCTGCAATTCGATTGTCTCGGCGCCGACCAGAGAGACGGTCGCCAGATGGCCATCGCCGCGGAACTGCGAGCGCAGCACCGTTGCGGCAAGCGTGCCCGGCAGGATCTCTCCCGCGGTGATCGATCCGGTGGGAATGAGGACGCGAACGGCGCAATCGACGCCATCGGCACCGCGCAGCAGGGCGAGGCCGCTGCCTTTGAAGAACCAGTGTTCATCACGATACTCGAGCTCAGCAACGCCGCCGAGGCGCAGGAAGTCGGCGACCTCAGGCGTTGCCGGCTTCTCGATCAGCTCATCGGGCGATGCCAACTGCTCGATCAACCCACCACGCATGACGGCGACGTCGTCGGCCAGCGTCAGCGCCTCGCTATGATCGTGGGTGACATAAATTGCCGTCAGGCCGAGCGTCGCGATCAGCTCGGCAAGTTCGCCGACCATGTTCTCGCGCAACTCGCGATCGAGATTGGACAGCGGTTCGTCGAAGAGAATGAGCTGCGGCTCGGCAACGATCGCCCTCGCAATCGCGACACGCTGCTGCTGACCACCGGAGAGATCGCTCGGTCGGCGATCGGCATAAGCGCCGAGACCGACGCGTTCCAACGCCCGCATTGTCCGGGATCCCCGCTCGGATTTGCCGATACCGCGCATTTCGAGGGGAAAGGAGACGTTGCCGCCAACGGTCATGTGCGGCCAGAGCGCATAGTCCTGAAACACCATGCCGAGATTGCGCTTTTCCGGCGGTGAGAAGGCGCCGCTTGCGGCATCGGCAACTGTGCGTCCGGCAATCGCGATCGAACCTCTCGTCGGCGCGAGCAATCCCGCGACGAGTCTCAGCAGAGTAGTCTTTCCGCAGCCGGACGGCCCAAGCAGCGCCAGCGTCTTTCCCTTGGAAAGCGAGAGATCAATACCCTTCAGAACGGGCGTCGACCCATAGTGCAATTCCACGCTGGCCGTCGAAACGGCCGCATTGGTCTCTGAAGGTTGAGGGGTCATGAAAAAACCGGCATCGGTTGAAAATCGATGCCGGTTGCTTATTAATCTTCAATGACAGTCATGTGACGAAGCGGCAAGATGCCATCTTCCGTCAATACTTTAGCCCTCACGCATCGATTATGCGCGACCTGCTGCCTCAGGCGTCGCTGCCGGATCGTTCTTCGAAGGTCGCCAGACCCTTCTTGACCAGCATGGCATCCGGGCTCGGCAACTTGCCGCGGAAAGCCTTGTAGGCATCCTCAGGGTCGATCGCGCCACCGACGGAATAGATGTTGTCCTTGAGCTTGGCCGCCATCTCGCGATTGAAGGCATCGCCCGTTTCCTCGAAGGCAGCAAAGGCATCCGCATCGAGAACTTCGGACCACATGTACGAATAGTAGCCGGCTGAATAGCCGCCGGAGAAGATGTGCTGGAAGTGCGGCGAGGCGTGCCGCATGACGATCGACTTCGGCATGCCGAGCTCCGACAGCACCTCTTTCTGCACCGCCATCGGATCCTCGACCTTGTCGCGGGTATGGAACGCCATATCGACAAGCGCCGACGAGGTGAACTCGACCGTATTGAAGCCGGAGTTGAACGTCCGTGCTGCCAGAACCTTGTCGAGCAGGGCCTGCGGCATCGGCTCGCCGGTTTCGAAGTGCACGGCATATTGCTTCAGGATCGCGGGCACCGTCAGCCAGTGTTCGTAAAGCTGCGACGGCAGCTCGACGAAGTCGCGGGAAACGCCTGTGCCCGAGACCGAGGGATATGTGACGTTTGACAGCATCCCGTGCAGCGCATGGCCGAACTCGTGGAACAGCGTACGCGCGTCATCGAGTGACAAGAGCGCCGGCTTGCCTTCGGCTGGCTTCGCGAAGTTGCAGACATTGTAGATGATCGGCAGTTCGCCGCTGCGACCATTCTTCAGCGGCAGCTTGTGCTGCGACTGGAACGAGCTCATCCAGGCCCCGGAACGCTTGGAACTGCGGGCGAAATAATCGCCAAGGAAGAGTGCCACCAGCCGGTCCTCGCGATCGCGGATCTCGAACACGCGCGCATCGGGATGGTAGGCGGGGACACCCTTCTTCTCGACGGCGCGAATGCCGAACAACCGGCCAGCGACGTCGAAGCAGGCGTCGATGATCTTCTCCAGCTGCAGGTAGGGCTTCAGCTCGGCCTCTGAGAAATTGAACCGCTGCGCCCGGATCTTCTCGGCATAGTGGCGCCAGTCCCAGGGCATGACGTCGTGGTTCTTGCCTTCATCAGCGATCAGCTTGGCGATATCGGCTTCTTCCTCGCCGGCACGCTTTACCGCCTTGGCCCATACCTCCCGAAGCAGATGGTTGACGGCCTCAGGCGTCTTCGCCATCGTGTTGTCGAGCTTCAGTTCGGCGAAGTTGCCATAGCCGAGGAGCTTTGCCACCTCGTCGCGGAGCGCAAGCGTATCCCTGATGATGCCGCGATTATCGGTAGCGCCATCGTTCTCGCCACGCGAGACCCAGGCCTTGAAAGCCTGCTCGCGCAGGTCGCGCCGCTCCGAGAAGGTCAGGAACGGTTCGATGATCGAGCGCGACAGCGTGACAGCAAACTTGCCCTCTTCGCCACGCTCGCGCGCAGCCGCCGCCATCGCATCCTTCAGAAAGTCGGGAATACCATCGAGATCCGCGCCGTCGGAAAGGATCAGCGCCCAGCTCTTCTCGTCGGCAAGCACGTTCTGGCCGAACTGGGTGCCGAGACCCGCGAGCTTCTCGTTGATGCCCGCGAGCTTCTCCTGCTCGGACTTTGGCAGCTTCGCGCCCGATTTGACGAAGCCCTTCCAGTGGCGCTCCAGCACCCGCGTTTGCTCCAGCGTCAGGCCGAGGCTTTCGCGCGCTTCCCACAAGGCATCGATACGCGCAAACAGCGCCGCATTCATGCCGATCTTGGAATAGTGGCGCGACATCTTCGGCGAGATATCCCGCTCCAGCGCCTGGATCGTATCGTTGGTATGGGCGCCTGCCCGATTCCAGAACAGTGCCGACACGCGCGACAGTTCATCACCCGCGATCTCGAGCGCAACGACGGTGTTCTCGAATGTCGGGGCCTCCGGATTTCCCGCGATCGCGTCGATCTCTTTCTCGTGCGCCGCGAGTGCTGCATCGAAGGCGGGAGCAAAGTCGCCATCATTGAGAGCGTCGAAACGCGGCAGGCCGTGGAGACCGTTCCATTCGACAAGTGCCGGGTTGAATTCTGATGTGGAAGGCATGCGGAGATCCTTTGTGGCAGGCAACTGAACAGGCAATATAGGGATGCGCATCCGCAATTGGTATTGGCGATCAGACGCACATCACCCGCCCTGACTGCGAAAACTTCATGGCAAGAAATGATGCATAAGAATTAACTAATCGTTAACGATTGACGTACGTTCGCCACGCGCGGTAGTTTCACTCATCATCTTTTTGCAAGTGGATACGCGCCATGGAAATCCTTTCTGTGCGGTCTTCGCCGAGTTTCCTTTTCAAAAGAAACCAAGATAATTCCAATTATTACAGTGAATTAGAAGAGCAGATCGGCACAAAGACAAAGGCCTCAGCGTCGTTTCAAATCGATGAAACGAACGCGAACGCGCCAGATTTTTCCGCGATCAGCGCCAGCGAACTACGCCTCTATGCAAGGCAGAGCTTCGATGCCGGCGCGATCGATCAGGATACCTATGCTGCTATCTCCGAACCGCTGCCGATGCGAACAATCGACCCGTCGGGCAACATCCTCGACCTGTCGGATGTCACCGACGCGACGAGCTTCAATTTTCGGGACTATTACAAGGAACAGCTGCAGATCGCGACATCGATCGGTGACCCGCAGACCGTAGAACGGCTGAATTCGGTCGTCAGCTTCCTCGACGCCTGATCTCAGGCCTTCCGCCAGCCGAGCAGGCCGGGCGTCGCATGCCAGAGCGCCTGCGCGGCAAAGCCCATGAAGAGCACACCGGAGCAGCGCACGATCAGCCGCTCATGCGCGCGGTAGAATCGCCGTACCGTTCCTGCGCCGATGATTGTGATCAGGATCATGTCGGCCACGATGAAGCCCAGGAACGAAACTGCCAGCAGCACGGGCAGTGTGTGGAACTGCAGTGCGCTCGCGGAACCAGCAACGAGGGCAGTGAATGTCGCCAGCGCGACCGGATATCCCTTCGGATTGGTGACCCCGAAGATCAAGCCGCGGCGGAACGGCCGCTCCACCACCATCAGTGCCTGCCCCTCACCCTTCGGCTTTGCCCGAACCGCATTCCAGCCGATCCAGGCAAGATAGAAACCGCAGAGCAGACCAAGCGCGTCGAAGACGAAAGTACCGATCGTCTTCGCCCCAATGATCGCGATCAGCGCCAGCGACGCCCACAGCAGATCGCCGACCAGATGGCCACCGACGAACATGGCGCCTGCTCGACGCCCCTGCCCGGCGCCGATGCCAAGCAGCGCAAGGAAGGCAGGCCCTGGAATGAGCACGTAGAGAAGGGCAGCCAGAAAGGCGCCCGCGAGCAAGGATTGCGTCATCGAGAAACTCCGGAAAGGACAGCCGCAGCTTATGCGCCAATCGAAACGCGTCAAGCTGTCATGGCGGCCATGACATTTTTGAATTGCCGGATCACGCCGCTTGCGACAGAAGAAAAACCGCAGCCTTCGCGCTGACCGCGCATGTTACCAGAACCGAGTACCCCTATGCCCCCATTCCGGATGAGCGAACGGCGAACGAGCATGCTCGGCGCGCTCCTCGCGACCATCGGCCCGATCTCGATGTCGATCTACACGCCGGCGATGCCCGAGCTCGTCCATGCGTTCCAGACATCGGACTCGGCGATCAAGATGACGCTGTCCGTCTATTTCGCCGGCTTCTCGGTTGCGCAGCTGCTTGCTGGTCCGCTTTCGGATGCGTTCGGCCGCCGTGCGGCGACCCTGCTGTTCATCGGCATCTATGTGGTTGGCAGCCTGCTTGCGGCCTTTGCGCCCGGCATCGAATGGCTGCTTGCCGGCCGTCTGATCCAGGGCATCGGCGCCTCCGTCGGGATTACCGTGGCGCGCGCCATCGTCCGCGACCAGTTCACCGGCACCGAAGCCTCCCGCATCATGAACCTGATCGGCATCATGATCGCCATCGGACCGGCCGCCGCGCCAACCGTCGGCGGCTTGGCGCTGGCCGCGTTTGGCTGGCAGTCGGTCTTCTTCCTCCTCATCGGCTTCGGACTGCTGATCTGTTTCGGAGTGATCGTCTTCATGCGCGAGACGAGCGTGCCGGATCCGCGCCGCGCGCTCCCGGGGCCCCTGCTTCGCGCCTATCTGGAGCTTGCCTGCGAAAGCCGCTTCGTCTCCGCTTCGCTTGTCCTCGGCGGTTCGATCGGCGCCCTCTACGCCCAGGCGACACTTCTTCCCTTCATCCTCATCAAGGTCGTCGGTCTGTCACCGACCGCCTTCGGCTTGGGCATGCTGATGCAATCAGGGTCCTACTTCCTCGGCTCCGTGTGCCTTCGCTATGCGGCGCCGCGTCTGGGCGGCGACGGCTCCGTACGCGTCGGGCTTGGCCTGCTGGGCTTTGCCGGCATCATGATCGCGCTATCAGTCCACTTCGTCACGCCATCCTATCTTTCGATCATGGGGCCGATCGCGTTCCTCGCCTTCGGCTTGGCGTTCCTGACCCCGCATATGACCACGTCAGGTCTCTACCCATTCCCGCATATCGCTGGCTCGGCATCCGCGATGATGGGCTTCATTCAGATGGGTGGCGGCTTTGCCGGCGGCGTCGCGGGTTCGTTGATCGGCATGCCACTGCTCGCCTTTGGAACGGTGATCCCGATCATGGCGCTGATTTCGATCATCAGCTACGTCTGGTTCGTGCGCGCCTCGCAACGCACGGCACAACTCTCCCACACCACAACGGACCAATGAAAAGGCCCGCACGAGGCGGGCCTTTGATATCAGGCAGACTGCTCTCGATTACTTCGAGAGGTTGCGCTTGGCGAGCGTGCGCAGGCGCAGCGCGTTGAGCTTGATGAAGCCGGCGGCGTCCTTCTGGTCGTAGGCGCCCTGGTCGTCTTCGAAGGTAACCAGCTTGTCGGAGTAGAGCGACTTCGGGCTCTCGCGACCGGTAACCATGACATTGCCCTTGTAGAGCTTCAGCGTCACTTCGCCTTCGACATGCTCCTGGCTCTTGTCGATCAGCGCCTGCAGCATTTCGCGCTCCGGCGAGAACCAGAAGCCGTAGTAGATCAGCTCCGCATAGCGCGGCATCAGTTCGTCCTTGAGGTGGGCGGCACCGCGGTCGAGCGTGATGGATTCGATGGCGCGGTGCGCGGCAAGCAGGATCGTGCCGCCGGGCGTCTCATAGACGCCGCGCGACTTCATGCCGACGAAGCGGTTTTCCACGAGGTCGAGGCGACCGATGCCGTTGTCACGGCCGTAATTGTTCAGCGTTGCGAGCAGCGTCGCCGGGCTCATGCGTACGCCGTTGATCGAAACCGCGTCACCCTTCTCGAAGCCAACCTTGATGGTAGTTGCCTTGTCGGGAGCCGCTTCCGGAGAAATCGTGCGCATATGCACGTATTCGGGGGCTTCCTGGGCCGGATCTTCCAGAACCTTGCCCTCGGACGAGGAATGCAGCAGGTTGGCGTCGACGGAGAACGGCGCCTCGCCCTTCTTGTCCTTGGCAACCGGGATCTGGTGGGCTTCGGCAAAGGCCAGCAGATCGGTACGGCTCTTGAACGACCAGTCGCGCCATGGCGCAATGATCTTGATGTCGGGGTTCAGGGCATAGGCGGAGAGCTCGAAGCGGACCTGGTCGTTGCCCTTGCCCGTTGCGCCATGCGCGATCGCATCGGCGCCGGTCTTGCGAGCAATGTCGATCAGGTGCTTGGAGATCAGCGGACGGGCGATCGAGGTGCCGAGCAGGTAAACGCCCTCATAGACGGCATTGGCGCGGAACATCGGGAACACGAAGTCCTTCACGAACTCTTCGCGGACATCCTCGATGTAGATCTCCTTGATGCCGAGCATTTCGGCCTTCTTGCGTGCAGGCTCCAGCTCTTCACCCTGGCCGAGGTCGGCGGTGAACGTCACGACTTCTGCGCCGAGTTCGGTCTGCAGCCACTTCAGGATGATCGAGGTGTCGAGACCGCCGGAATAGGCGAGGACGACTTTCTTTACGTCTTTGTGCGATGCCATGATGATGAGGTCCGTTGCAAAAGGGCGGCGGCAAGCCCGCCAAGCCCGGTATGGCTGGGCACTTTTAGCGAGATCGGCGCAGGACGCAAGGGCAACGGCGGCCCTACGCGGCTCGGATAATGTTTGACAGGCAGAAAGCGCAACCCATATCTGCCAGCGTCCGCACAATGCTGAGGAGAGGCTGGCCGTGACGAAAATCCAAGACATCATCAAGAAATCCAATGTCGCCGTCATCACCGGCGGTGCTTCGGGCATCGGGCTTGCGGCGGCAAAGCACTTTGCCCGTGCCGGCATGAGCGTTGCCATCGCCGATCTCGGCGGCGACCGGTTGGCAGCGGCGGCAGCCGAGCTGAAGTCGATATCGGGAGAGGAGCATGTGCTCGCCGTTGAGACCGACGTCGCGCAGAAGGACTCGCTAGAGGCGCTCGAGAGAACCGTGATCCAGCGCTTCGGCCGCGTTCATATCCTCATGAACAACGCCGGGATCGGCCCGGCGACCTCGATTTTCAGCGCCCAAGCCGATTGGGACAGCATCCTTGGCGTCAACCTGCTCGGAGTCATCAACGGAACGCGGACCTTCGGCCAGCACATGCTCTCGCATGGCGAACCCGGCCTGATCATCAACACCGGTTCCAAGCAGGGCATCACTACGCCACCCGGCAATCCGGCCTATAACGTCTCGAAGGCCGGCGTGAAGGTGTTCACCGAAGCGCTCGAGCATGAATTGCGCAACACCGAAGGCTCGAAGATCTCCGCTCACCTGCTGATCCCCGGCTTCGTTTTTACCGGCCTCACCAAGGGCGACCGCGCGGAAAAGCCAGCCGCCGCATGGACCGCGGAACAGACCGTCGACTTCATGATTGAAAGCCTGGAACGCGGCGACTTCTACATCCTCTGCCCTGACAACGACGTCGCCCGCGCCGTGGACGAGCGCCGCATGGCCTGGGCGATGGGTGACATCATCGAGAACCGTCCGCCGCTGTCGCGGTGGCACAAGGATTATGCCGACAAGTTCAAGACCTATCTCGAACGCAAGGAATAGGTCGTATTAGAAGGTTTGATTAGACATTTTCGGAGAGCCGGATAAAAGCAACCAACGTTTTTCCGGCTCTCAGAGTGTAACATGGACTTTTTGCCCAGCTTTGCCACGCTTCTCGCCTTTGCTGCTGCGACTTTGCTGCTTGCGGCAACGCCCGGCCCAGACATGACGCTGTCGATCAGCCGCGCTCTGGCGCAGGGCAAGAAGGCGGCGCTGTTCGTCGTGCTCGGCACCAGTCTCGGTATCGTCGTCCACACGATGCTGGTGGCCTTCGGCGTCTCGGCGCTGATCACCGCCTCGCCGACCGCCTTCCTGATGCTGAAGACCGGCGGTGCCGCCTATCTGCTTTGGCTTGCCGTCCAGGCGATCCGCTACGGCTCGAAGTTTTCGGTCAACAAGGTGGAAACAGCGACAGGAACGCCGCTTGCCAACATCTCCTCGGGCTTCTGGGTCAACCTTTTGAACCCGAAGGTGATCATCTTCTTCATGACCTTCCTGCCGCAGTTCGTCAGCGCCGGCGATCCGACGGTGACGCAGAAGCTGCTGTTTCTCGGCTTCTGCTTCATTGTGATCGGCATGCCGGTCAACGCTGCTGTGGTTTTTGCGGCCGACTGGCTGGCCAGCTGGCTGCAGAACAACAAGAAGGTTTTGCGCGGCATGGACTTTACCTTTGCCGGCGTCTTCTCCGTCTTCGCGGCAAAAATCCTGCTGACGCAGGCTCGCTAAGCAATCTCCGGGAAGTCTGACTTCCCGGAAAATTGTCTATCGTCAGCCGATCAGCAACGCATCGTCGTCAAGCGTCTGGCCGCGCATCTTGCGGAACATCGCGATCAGGTCTTCGACCTGCAACGTCTTGCGGCTGTCGCCGCTGACGTCGAGAACGATCTCGCCACCATGCAGCATGATCGTGCGGTGGCCATAGTCGAGCGCCTGTCGCATGGAGTGGGTGACCATCAGCGTTGTCAGCTTGCGCTCCGAGACGATCTTCTGCGTGAGCCCCATGACGAACTCGGCCATGCCAGGATCGAGCGCCGCCGTATGCTCGTCGAGCAACAGCACTTCCGAACCGGCAAGCGTCGCCATGACAAGCGAAACAGCCTGACGCTGACCGCCGGATAGCAGGTCCATGCGGTCCCGCATCCGATTCTCAAGACCGAGATTAAGTTCGGCGATCCGCTCGCGAAAATGCTCGCGCCGCTTCGGACCCAGCGCCGAGACGAGCCCCCGCCTTTCACCGCGACGCGCGGCAAGTGCAAGGTTTTCCTCGATCGAGAGCGAGCCGCAGCTTCCCGTCAGTGGATCCTGAAAGACACGGGCAACGAGGCCCGCACGCGCGGCCGTTGATTTGCGCGTGACATCGGTCTTGCCGATGAGAACCTGGCCTTCGCTGGCGAGCACATCGCCGGCAAGAACGCCGAGCAGCGTCGACTTGCCCGCCCCGTTCGAGCCGATAACCGTGACGAACGAGCCTTCCTCGATTGTCAGGCTGACGCCGTTCAGCGCCTGCTTCTGCAGCGGCGTACCTTTGCCGAAGACGACTTTGATATCCTTGAGCGTGATCACGATGCGGCACCTCCGCGGCGAAGACGGGGAAGAATGAGCGCTATTGTAACCAGAACGGCCGTCACGAAATTAAGGTCCGATGCCTGCAGCCCGATGACATCGGTCGAGAGTGCCAGCTGGATGGCGATACGGTAGAGGATGGAGCCGAGCACACAGCCGACCAGCGCGATCAGCAGGCCACGACGACCGAGCAGCGTTTCGCCGATGATGACGGCCGCCAGACCGACGACGATCGTTCCAACGCCCGAAGTAACGTCCGCAAAACCGTTGGTTTGCGCGAAGAGCGCGCCACCGAAGGCAACCAACGCATTCGAGATCGCCATGCCGAGATAGATCTGGCGGCTTGTGTCGACGCCCTGCGCGCGGGCCATGCGAGCATTCGCACCCGTCGCGCGCATCGCCAGACCCGAGTCGCTTTCAAGAAAACGCCAAACGACGATCACGGCAACGACGACAAGGACGCCGACAAACAGCGGCCGAACATAAAACTCACGCAGGCCATGGCCAAAAAACGGACTGATCATCGTATCCGCATTGATCAGAGCGACGTTCGGTTTGCCCATGACGCGCAGGTTGACCGAGAAGAGCGCGATCATCGTCAGAATCGATGCAAGCAGGTTCAGAATCTTGAAGCGCACATTGAGCATCGCCGTAACCAGACCGGCCGCAGCGCCCGCAACCATCGCAATAAGCGCAGCAAGCCAGGCATTGACGCCAGCGATGATCAACACCGCCGTTACCGCAGCACCCAGCGGAAAAGAGCCGTCAACCGTCAGATCCGGAAAATCCAGCACACGGAATGCGAGGTAAACGCCGAGTGCGACGAAGGCATAGACCAACCCCAGCTCCACGGCTCCCCAGAATGCGATCTGACTCAAGGCTCCTGCCCTTTCCTCTGACTTGCCCCGCCTGTCATCGGGTCCAAGCTTTTAATACCATCAGCCGCCCCCGCGTAAAACGGGAGCGGCTGGATGACCAGTTTCTCAAAACTATACGGCGATCAGTCGATCGTCTTCGTTGCGCGCTTCACGACACTTTCCGGCAGGGTGACGCCCATCTTGGTCGCTGCGCCCTTGTTGATGACGAGATCGCTGCCGGCAGCAACCTTCACCGGAATGTCGCCCGGGTTTTCACCCTTGAGGATGCGAACGACGATCTCGCCCGTCTGCTTGCCGACATCGTAATAGTTGAAGCCGAGGGCAGCGATCGCACCGCGCGAAACGGAGTCCGTGTCAGCGGTGAAGAGCGGCAGCTTGCTTTCTTCGGCAACAGCGACGGCGCCTTCGAGTGCAGAGATGATCGTGTTGTCAGTCGGGATATAGATGGCGTCTGCGCGGCCGACGAGTGCACGGGCAGCACCCTGCACTTCAGCGGACTTGGTGGCGGCCGACTCGACAACCTTCAGCCCAGCTTTCTCAGCCTCCGCCTTCAGGACAGCAAGCAACGATACGGAGTTGGCTTCACCGGAGTTGTAGAGATAGCCGATCGTTTTGACGTTCGGCAGGATTTCCTTGATAAGCGCAAGATGCTCGGCAACCGGCGACATGTCGGAAAGACCGGTGACATTGCCGCCCGGCTTGTCCATATCCTTTACGAGCTGCGCGCCGAGCGGATCGGATACGGCGGTGAAGACAACCGGAATGTCGCGTGTTGCGGAAACGACCGCCTGAGCGGATGGCGTGGAGATCGGCACGATAACGTTCGGGCCCTCGCCTGCGAACTGGCGAGCGATCTGCGCAGCCGTTGCCGGGTTGCCCTGGGCCGACTCGAACATGAACTTCAGGTTCTCGCCTTCCTTGTAGCCGGCAGCCGTCAGCACATCGAGGACGCCCTTGCGCGCTGCATCGAGAGCAGGATGCTCGACGATCGCCGTAACAGCGACGGTGACATCTTCTGCCTTGGCAGGCAGGGTCAGGGCCAGCGTGGCCGCGACAGCAAGCAGAATTGAACGCATTGGGTATCCTCCAGATATGATTTTGGCCTGCTTCTAGGAAAAGCAGGCCATGAAATCAATCGTCAGGAGGTGTTTGAAGGATCAAACTTGCTGATCAATCATCCGCGCCATGGTTGGCGATCATCATCGCCTCGAAGGCCAGCCGCTCGGTCTTGCGCATGCGCTCCGACTCCGACTTCAGCTGGCCGCAGGCCGCCAGAATGTCGCGGCCGCGTGGCGTGCGGATCGGCGAGGCATAGCCGGCCGAGTTGATAAAATCGGCAAACTTCTCGATCTGCGCCCAGTCGGAACACTGATAGTTGGTGCCCGGCCACGGGTTGAACGGAATGAGGTTGATCTTCGCCGGCACGCCTTTCAGCAGCTGAACGAGACCCTTAGCATCCTCAAGACTGTCGTTGACGTCCTTCAGCATCACATATTCGAAGGTGATGCGGCGGGCGTTCGACAGGCCCGGATACTTCCGGCAGGCCTCGATCAGTTCCTTCAGCGGGTACTTCTTGTTGATCGGCACGAGGATATCGCGCAGATCGTCGCGCACGGCATGCAGCGAGATCGCCAGCATCACGCCGATTTCGTCGCCGGTCCGGAAGATTTCAGGCACGACACCCGAGGTCGACAGCGTCACCCGGCGCTTCGAGAGCGACAACCCGTCGCCATCGGTTGCGATCAGCAGCGCCTGCTTGACGGCATCGAAATTGTAAAGCGGCTCGCCCATGCCCATCATGACGATATTGCTGACCTTGCGGCCTTCCGCCGGCATGATCGTGCCTTGCGGCGCTTCGCGGTCCGGGAAATCGCCGAGCCGATCACGGGCCAGGAGAAGCTGTGAAAGGATCTCCTCGGCCGTCAAGTTGCGCACCAGCCGCTGCGTGCCGGTATGACAGAACGAACAGGTCAGCGTGCAGCCGACCTGGCTCGAGATGCAAAGCGTGCCGCGGCCCTCTTCCGGGATGTAGACCGCCTCGATCTCGACCGGACGCCCGGCTCCCCGCGGAGGGAAACGCAGCAGCCACTTCCGCGTACCGTCATTGGAAACCTGTTCTTCGACGATCTCGGGACGCGCGATGGTGAAATGCCGCTTCAGCATCTCGCGCATGTCCTTGGCGACGTTCGTCATGTGATCGAAATCGGAGACGCCGCGCACGTAGATCCAGTTCCAGAGCTGCGCAACGCGCATCTTGATCTGCTTGTCCGGCACGCCCTTTTCGCGCAGCGCAGCACCCATCTCTTCACGGCTGAGGCCGATCAGCGAGGGCTTCTGGCCGGCGTCGAGCTGCGGCAGCACTCCGGCAGGCTTGGTAACAGTCATCGCATCCATGACGGACATAGTCTCTAATCCCGAATTCAACATGCGATCGCCCCGGTAAGCCAGATGACTTGCGGGCACGACAGGCATGATGGCAGAAATTGAATGCGGAACCGGCGGCAAAGCCGCGATCTATCCGCTGTTGCGCGGGCCTTTAGCATCATTTTCACCGCGCGTCACTATAGATGGAAACGACGAAGGCCGGCGCAAGGCCGGCCTCCTGAAATTTCGTTACCGCGACAGCAAGCTTACTTGCAGCCTTCAACCTGCTTGAGTGCGGCGGAGATACCTGACAGCGAGTAGCTGTACGACGTCGATGTTCCCTTGCGCGATGTCGCGTTGACGGTCATCGAGTGGCCGCTCTTCATGGCCGCGACGAGCGCCGGCTCCTGAGCCGCATTCTCGACCCAGCCGGCCTTGTCCTTGGTGAACATCACGAAGGTCTTGTTGTCGATAACGACATCGATCTTCGAGTTTTCCTTGACGATGTAGCCCATCATTGCCTGCGGCTCGTAGGAAATGTTCTGGCCGGGGCGCTGCGAGACGATGAAGAAGTTGTCACCGTGATCGATGTTGGCCGGTTTCTTTTCCGTCGGTACGGACAACACATAGCAAACGGTGCTCGCGCCGGACTTGTACGAATAGGCACCCCAGGCCTGGAACTGCTGTATCCGCGTCGGCGCTGTCGAAGCCGGAGCAGCCTGCTGCTGCGCTGCCGGTGCCGCGGGCTGCGTCTTCTTGGTCTGAGCGGATGCAATGCCGGCGCCGGCGAGAACGAGGGAAATGGCGATTGCGGTAGTTTTACGAAACATGGATATCCTGCCGGTTCTTGCGATTCGAGCCCGAAGCGAACGGGCGGCGCATAATCACGATCTGCTTTATTTTGACTTAATTCAGGTTACCAAAGCGTCAACAGGGACTGCGAGAAGTCCCTGCCTGTGCCATTCTCACCCAAGCGTCAACGTCGGGCGCTGGCGCCTCGCCCGTGGTGGCGTAGTACTGTGTGCGCACGCAGACCATCGTCACGAATGATTTAAGACATAAAGATTCAGGCAAGAGTTTGACCTTTTCAGAAACCGTTGTAGGTCAATAAGCGTTGGAAATCCGTTGGAGAATTCGCGGCGGCAGGGGACTTTGCACGGGACATGAATGCCGAGGAGAAACAGCGCTTCGCCGCCCTCGTCAGGGCCGTTGCGGAACGCCGCGACCAAGAGGCATTCACCGTGCTGTTCGACTACTTTGCGCCGCGGCTAAAATCCTGGCTGTTGCGCCAAAGAATGGCGAGCAGCGAGGCCGAGGAACTCGTCCAGGAAGTGATGATCGTGCTCTGGCACAAAGCAGGGCTCTACGATGCAACTCGATCGTCTCTGTCGACCTGGCTTTTTCGCATTGCCCGCAACCGCCGAATCGATCTGCAGCGCCGGGCCAATGCGCGTGTCCTGGATCATGCAGATCCGGCTTTGAGACCGGTTGCGGAAACCGGCGCAGATGAAATCGTCGCGAACGACGACCGTGACGCCAACGTGCGCGCCGCTGTTCGTCAATTGCCGGAAGAGCAACGGGAAATGCTGCGCGCCGCCTTCTTTCTCGGTCAATCGCATTCACAGATCGCCGAGGCGACGGGCCTGCCACTCGGAACGGTCAAGTCCCGTATCCGGCTGGCCTTTGGAAAACTCAGGAAGATACTTGAGGCCGAGGGTACCTGACGCGCCGGCACAACTAGATCGTCTTCATCCCCTCGGGCTTGTCGGCGAGCGCGCGATCAGCAGCTTCATAGTGCCTTGGCTGCAAATGCCTGCTGACCATGGCAAAGGCTGCGGAAAGAACCGCAACGTCGTCCGAAAAACCTATCACGGCGAACACATCCGGGATCATGTCGATCGGCATGACGAAGTAGGCAAGGGCGGCAAGAAGCACACCGCGCACCCGCGTGGGCGTCTGTGGATCCATCGCGCAATAGAATGCTGCGACGACATCGCGTGTGAATGGAATCTGCCGCACGGCCTTCTTGAAGGTCGGCCAGAATTTCTTGCGCACAGTCTGCTCTCGCCGGCTTTGCGTATCCTCGTCGCCCGGCAGCAGGATCTCACCGAATTTGACGTCGTCCATTCCAGATTGGTCCTCTTGTTCACGCGCACATATGGTGATGATGGCAGCGGATTCAATCAAGCCGGCGTGCCGCCGCTTTCTCCATTTCCGCGGCCAGCCTGAAGTCCAGCTCGGTCAGGCCGCCTGCATCGTGCGTATTCAGCTTGATGTCGACGCGCGAATAGACATTGAACCACTCCGGATGATGATTGAGCCGTTCCGCCGCGAGTGCGGCTTCCGTCATGAAGCCGAAAGCCTCGACGAAATTGCGGAACTTGAAGCTTCGCGATATCGCTGCGCCGCTTTCATCGAGCGACCATCCGTCAAGCTTGGAAAGTTCGGCAGCGATGGCTTGGCGTTCCAGTTTTTCCCGTTTCATGCGATCGTCCCTCCTCTTTTGCAATATGGACCACAGATGAAACGCATTAGCATCCTCTTTGTTTGCATGGGCAATATCTGCCGTTCGCCTCTGGCCGAGGGGATCTTCTCGCATCTTGTCGAGGAGGCGGGCTTTGCTGGTCGTTTCGAGATCGATTCTGCCGGCACGGGCAGCTGGCATCAAGGTGATCATCCCGATCGGCACTCGATCACAACGGCCAGAGGACACGGGATAGACATCTCTCGGCAACGTGCTCGCCAGATCACGATGGAGGATTTCGGCCATTTCGACCTGATCCTCGCGATGGATCAGGAAAATCTATCCGAACTTCGCCGCAGGCATCCCGAAGCCATGAATGTCCACTTGTTCGGAGACATTGCGCTCGAAACCGGCGAGGACATTCCCGACCCCTACTACGGCGGCGCGGACGACTTCGAACTTGTCTATGCCAGGCTCTTTACCGGCTGCAGGAAGCTGCTGGAAGGGCTGGGAACAGACAATGCCTCATGGAGAGGGAAAATCTCTTCCGTCAGATAGGGACCGCCACCAACCGATTCCCGTGACGATAGCAGCACGAAACGCGGAACAGTGAAGGCCGAAGTCTGGAAATTGCCGCGACCCGCCAGATAGTGCACCACGTCATCGACGCGAGATGACTTCAGCCGCGCGAGCGTGACGTGCGGCGTGAACTTACGGGGATCCGGCGGCAATCCGATGCGCTGGCAGATCCGTTCGATTTCCGCCTGCAGAGCATGCATCTCAGGCGAAGGCGAAACACCGGCCCAAACGGAATGCGGCTTCTTGGATCCGAAGGCGCCGATACCATCAAGACGGATCTGGAATTCGGGCCGGTCGATGCGGTCGAGCCGGTCGACAATTTCGTCTGCCGTACGCCCATCGACATCGCCGATAAACCGCAAAGTGATGTGGTAGTTTTCCACATCGATCCATCTTGCACCAGGGAGACCACCGCGCAGCAATGAGAGGCTCATTGCGGCATTGCGCGGAATTTCGAGGGCGGTAAACAGTCTCGGCATAACGAGCACTCCCCGAATCTTTTGCAGGTGCTCACACGGAATCACGCATTGAACACCTGCGCAAGTCCCTAATTCTTCACAGTAGAAATCGTTCCCAAGAATTGCGTGATAGCCGGCTCCATCCTTTCGACCATCACATCGATGCCTCTGCTGTTCGGATGCATGCCATCATCAAGCTTCAGACCGGCATCGACAGCAACCCCGTCCAAGAAGAAAGGATAAAGCGCAACGCCATGTTTTTGCGCAAGTTTCTGGTAGATGGAGTTGAACTGTGCCGCATAGTCTCCGCCCATGTTCGGCGGCGCCAGCATGCCCACAAGAAGGACCGCGATACCTCGTTCCTTTAGCCGGGCAATCATCTGATCGAGATTCTTTTCACTCTCTTGTGGAGGGATGCCGCGCAGCGCATCATTGGCGCCGAGCTCGAGGATGACGCCATCGGTGCCGTCGGGGATAGACCAGTCTATGCGTGCGAGACCGCCGGTCGTCGTGTCCCCAGACACGCCTGCATTGGCGATTGAGATATCCACTCCCTTGGCCTTCAGAGATGCCTGCAACTTCTCTGGAAAGCCGTCGCCGGGCGGGAGTTGATAGCCCGCCATCAGGCTGTCGCCAAAGCCAACCAGGCTGATTGTCCGTGCACTGGCGGCGACCGCAAAGGTCAGCGAAGCAACAATGACGGCGATGTGAAGGCCGGCAACTTTAAATCTCATTCCGCTTTCCCTAGATTGGCAGCACGATCGGCACTTATATAGGGCGAATACTGTTGGCAAAAACCATCATCGAGTTGAAGCGCGCCGATTTGACGCTTGGCAGTGCCGCCGCCTCCGTCCATGTCCTGAAAGGCATCGACTTGACGATTGCCGCCGGTGAGTCGGTCGGTATCGTGGGGCCATCGGGGTCCGGCAAATCGACATTGCTGATGGTGCTTGCCGGACTTGAGAAGCTTGATAGTGGCGAGATCAACGTCAGTGGCACGCCATTGCATGCGTTAAGTGAAGACCAGGTAGCCGACTTCCGTGGGCGCAACATCGGTATCGTCTTCCAGTCCTTTCATCTGATTGCCAACATGACGGCGCTGGAAAACGTCGCCGTGCCGCTCGAACTCGCCAACCTTCCCAATCCCTTCGAGATCGCCCGTCGTGAGCTTAAATCCGTGGGGCTCGGCGATCGATTGAACCACTATCCCGGCCAGCTTTCCGGGGGCGAGCAGCAACGTGTAGCCATTGCACGCGCGCTCGCACCCTCGCCTGCACTGCTGATCGCCGACGAACCAACCGGCAACCTCGACACCGACACCGGCCGCCAGATTGCCGATCTCCTGTTTTCGAAGCAGGCTGAGCGTGGCATGACGCTGTTGCTCGTCACCCACGACGCGGCACTCGCCAAACGCTGCTCCAGGCAGATTCGGGTTCGGTCCGGCCAGATCGAGGGCGATAGCGCGCCAGTGCAGCCTGAGGCGGCCATTGCATGACACTGGTGAGCCCGCGCGTCTCCCTGGCCCTTCGTCTCGCGCTTCGGGAGCTGCGCGGTGGGCTTGGTGGCTTCTACATCTTTCTCGCCTGTATTGCTCTCGGCACCGGCGCCATTGCGGCGGTTAACTCCGTTTCGCAGTCGATTACCGACACGATCGCCACGCAGGGCCAGGAGATCCTCGCCGGCGACGTGCGCTTCGAGCTCAATAATCGCGAGGCGACGGAAGCAGAAATGGGCTTCCTGCGCGGCTTCGGAAACGTGTCAGTGTCGACTGGCCTGCGTTCGATGGCGCGCAAGCCCGACGGCTCGGATCAGGCCTTGGTCGATGTCAAGGCGGTCGACAGCGCCTATCCGCTCTACGGCACTTTCGAAGCCGCCCCGAATTACCCATTGCACACGCTTCTATCCGGACAGAGCGGTACGTTCGGCGCCGTGGCGGCGCCGCTGCTCCTGGAGCGCCTCGGTCTTTCCATTGGCGATGAAATCCTGCTCGGCAATGCCATTCTGAACATTACCGGTACGATCAAGACCGAGCCGGACGCAGTTTCGGAAGGCTTCGGCTTCGCCCCGCGCCTGCTGGTGAGCAGGGACGCTCTCAAGGCATCGGGCCTCATCCAGACGGGCAGCTTGGTCGAACACGTTTACAAGATCCGCATGGACGATCCCACCGAGAGATCCACAATCCGCGATCGGGCCGCGAAGGAATTTCCGTCGGCCGGCTGGTCGATTCGCACGAGCGATCGCGCCGCCCCCTCACTGACTCAAAACATCGAGCGTTTCTCGCAGTTCCTGACGTTGGTCGGACTGACGGCGCTGATAGTCGGCGGTGTCGGCGTCGCGAATGCCGTCCGCGCCTTCCTGGATTCCAAGCGTACGACGATCGCAACGTTCAAATGCCTCGGCGCACCGGCGGCGACGGTGGTTCTGATCTACCTTTTTCAGATTGCAATCATTGCTCTCGGCGGCATTGTCGTCGGCTTGGTCATCGGTGCGCTGGCGCCGATCGTCGCATCGCAATTTCTGGCGCAATTCCTACCCGTTTCCACCGACCTCACATTCTACCCCGGAGCCTTGGCTCTCGCGGTCCTGTTCGGCATTTTGACAACGCTGGCGTTTGCCATAATGCCGCTCGGACATTCCCGCGAGGTTCCGGCAACAGCGCTGTTCCGCGAGCAGGGTTTTGAAGCGCGCGGCCTTCCCTCCTGGCCTTACATCCTCCTTGCCGCAGCCTTTCTCCTTGCGCTTGCCGGTCTCGCCATCGCCACCGCCTACGATCGCTTTATTGCCATCGTCTTTGTCGGGGCAATCGCCTTCGCTTTCGTTATCCTGAGGCTGGTCGCGGCCGGTATTGCGTGGCTCGCGCGCCGCAGTCCGCGTGTCAACTCGCCGGCCCTCCGCCTCGCGATCGGAAACATCCATCGCCCCGGCGCTCTGACGCCCTCCGTCGTGCTGTCGCTCGGTCTTGGGCTCGCGCTGCTCGTCACCCTCACCCTGATCGACGGCAACATGCGGCACCAGTTGACCGGACGCATGGCCGCCGGCGCGCCGAACTTCTTCTTCGTCGACATTCAGGGATCCGAACTCGAGAAATTCCGGAGCGTCGTCAAAGCCGGCTCCCCGGACGGCAAATTGGTCGAAGTGCCGATGCTGCGTGGCCGCATCCTCGCTTTCAATGGTGAGGACGTGACGAAGCGGAAGGTCCCGCCGGGCGGCCAGTGGGTACTGCGCGGCGACCGCGGCATCACATATTCGGAAGCCCTGCCGGAAAATGCATCATTGACCGAGGGGTCATGGTGGCCGAAGGAATACAGCGGCGAGCCGCTGGTCTCCTTTTCCGCCGAGGAAGCCAAGGAACTCGGCTTGAAGATCGGCGACACCGTCACCGTCAACGTGCTTGGCCGCAACATCACCGCCAAGATCGCCAATCTCCGCAAGGTCGAATGGGAATCGCTTTCCATCAACTTCGTGATGATCTTCTCGCCGAATACGTTCCGCGGCGCCCCGCATGCGTGGCTGGCGACGCTAACCGACCCGACGGCAACCTCCGCCGCGGAGGCTGCGATCCTGAAGTCGGTAACGAACACCTATCCGACGATCACCAGCGTCCGGGTCAAGGACGCAATCGACATCGTCAATGCGTTGGTGGGGCAACTGGCCACAGCGATCCGCGCCGCCGCCTCCGTTGCACTCATCGCATCGGTCCTCGTGCTCGCAGGCGCACTTGCCGCCGGCAACCGCGCTCGTACCCATGACGCGGTCGTCCTCAAGACACTTGGCGCGACGCGGCGAATGCTGATCCGCGCATTCTGCTACGAGTACCTCATCCTTGGCGCCGCGACTGCGGTATTCGCTCTCTTTGCCGGCGGCGTCGCGGCATGGTTCATCACTGCCCGGATCATGCGTATCCCATCCCACTTCCTGCCTGACGTCGCCGGGCTGACGCTCGTCACTGCCCTGGTGCTCACCGTGGGCATAGGGCTCGTCGGCACATGGCGCATCTTGGGGCAGAAGGCAGCACCCGTTTTGCGCGAACTCTGATTGACCGAACGGAGAAATTCCCTTCACCTTACGGCGATTTAACCCGATCTCGGGTTGCAAGGGCCTTGTTTGCGAAAGCCGAAAGGCTCATATTGTCTGCAGGCATGCTGGGCTCCGCAGCGGCGCCCGGGTTTTTGCGCCCGACACCGTGTCCACACCGGAGCTTGTAAGAGGAAACTATGGCTGACCTTCGTAATTACCAAGGCCGCGTACAGACTGGCGAGATGATCGACCAGGGCCTACGCAGCTATATGCTCAAGGTCTACAACCTGATGGCGCTGGGTCTGGCGATCACGGGTATAGCCGCCTATCTGGGCTTCAATTTCGCCGTCCAGAACGGCCAACTGACGCAGTTTGGCGTATTGCTTTTCCAATCGCCGCTGCGCTGGGTGGTCATTCTTGCACCGCTGGCCGCCGTGTTCTTCCTGAGCTTCAGGATTAACCGGATGAGTGTTGCCGCTGCGCAGACGACCTTCTGGGTCTACGCCGCGCTGGTGGGCCTGTCGCTTTCGTCGATCTTTCTGGTCTACACACAGTCGAGCATCACGCAGACGTTCTTCGTAACGGCCGCTTCCTTCGGTGCACTTTCGCTCTATGGTTACACGACCAAGCGTGATCTCTCTGCAATGGGCTCGTTCCTGATGATGGGTCTCTTCGGCCTGATTATCGCGTCGCTCGTGAACCTCTTCCTGGCATCGTCTGCCATGCAGTTCGCGATCTCCGTGATTGGCGTGCTGATCTTTGCGGGCCTCACCGCCTACGACACGCAGCGTATCAAGGAACTGTACTACGAAGCAGACGGCGCAGATGTTGCCGGCCGCAAGGCGATCATGGGCGCACTGACCCTGTATCTCGACTTCATCAACCTCTTCATGTTCCTCCTGCAGTTCATGGGCAACCGCAAGTAAGGAACAGAGGCATATCGAAAAAGGCGGCTTCGGCCGCCTTTTTTGTTGCTAGGTCGTCCGCAGAATGATTTTTGGAGGGGTCCTTTAGTCAACGCCGGCCGACCGAATGCCCATCTCCCTCCGCGACGCTTCCCCATCCGACCTCACTGCTATTACGACGATCTATCGAGAATCCGTTCTGAATGGTGTCGCAAGCTATGAGCTCGTCCCGCCCGAACAGGACGAGATGGCGGCGCGATTTTCCGCCATCACGGGTCAGGGCTATCCGTACATCGCCGCGATCGACGAGGGTGGCAACCTGCTTGGTTATGCCTATGCTTCGGCTTTCCGTACACGACCGGCCTATCGTTGGATGGTGGAGGATTCCATCTATCTTGGGCCTGAGGCACGCGGCCGGGGAATCGGAAGACTGCTGCTTACCGAACTTATTCAACGCTGCAGCGATCTCGGCTTTCGTCAGATGGCCGCCGTCATCGGTGGCGCACATCCGGCATCAATTGCCCTGCATCGCGCGTTGGGTTTTGAGGATACGGGTCGCCTGAAAGCGACAGGCTACAAACACGGACGCTGGCTCGACACGATGATCATGCAACGTGCCTTGGGCGAGGGCGCAGCCTCGGACCCGGATGCTTCGACCTATCCCGGCACCCTCTTCAAAGCCTGAGTCGCTTACTTCTCGACCAGCTTCAAAGCCTTGTTGAAGACCTTCAAGACCTGCTGTAACTCGTGCCCGCGCTTCAGGATGACGCCGTGGATGTTGGTAACGGAGTAGGCGCCCTGCTTGGTTGCAAGCTTCGGATTCTTCTCAATGCGAAAGAGCGGCATTTCGCCCGATCGCTTGAAAACCGAGAAGACCGCGCGGTCCTTCAGATGATCGATCGCATAGTCCCGCCACTCTCCCTCGCCGACCATGCGGCCATAGATCCAGAGAATCGCATCGAGTTCGCGCCGGTGGAATGTGACCGGAGCGGGATCCTTGCTCTGCTTGTATTCCTTGAGATCCACGACGACTGAGGAACTGCTCTCGGCTGACCGGCTTTCGCCGCGCCGCAAATCCGGCTGATCTGTCATCAGTCTCCCGGTGCCTCCACTCGTGACAGGTAAATGACAGTTTGCCTTAGCGTTTACAAATTGCAAGCAGGCGATCAGTCACATTAATCATACTCTGTGCAATCTCCCGAGCGCCGCAATTCAGTCAAAACAGCGCCTCATTTGCAAGGGAAATTCCCTCTCACGACTGCGCCGCGGGCCCGTTCGGACCTACGTCGCACCCGATTCGTGCATGATCTTTGCCTGATTTTATAGGCATAAAAGGTCGTGCGTGAGTTTGGCGCCAGCGCGCCAAAGGGCCCGGCTGACCGTATCGACCTTAACCCCAGCCCCGAATACGATCAGCCGGGCCGCCCCGTTTTCCATCCACAGAAGCAGATGAAACGGCTAGATGTTCTTCCCGGCCATGACGACCGTCGCTCCGAGAATCGCGGATGGATTGCCATCGGCGGTGGAGGATTGAAGTAGAATCGCGCAGCCCTCGAGGTCCGGCTTCTGCATCACGCTTGCCGGCAGCGTCAAGCTTGTTTCCTTGCCTTCCCACATACCGACCGTCTCCACATCGGCAACGCTGTTCAGGTAGGCAATCTTCTGGCCGCTGTTCTCGCCCTTCTCGACGTCGATGGTCTTCTCACGGTTGAAATAGACCATGACGACATTGGCCTTGCCTTGCCCTGCCCCGATCTTGATCTCGAGTTGGTCGCCGCGCATCTCGGCCTTCACCGGCACGGAAAGGCCCATCCCTTCGGCTGCATAGCCGTCGATCTTCTTGTTGATCGCACCGAGGTCAGCGCCGGCCACATGGTCGCGGCCGTTGATGATGACCTGCGGCGTATAGACATTGGCGCGACCCATCGTCTGCGCGTAGCCATACTGCCGCTCCGTGTTTTCCTTCGAACTCAGCGTGTCGGCCCAGCCCATGTAATTCCAGTAGTCGACGTGATAGGCGAGCGCAATAACCCCGCCAGCCTCGACGATCTTGCGAAAAACCGCATCAGCTGGAGGACACGAAGAGCATCCCTGCGAGGTGAAGAGTTCGACCACACCTTTCGGCGCATCCTGGGCAAAAAGCGGGCCGGCAAGCGCCACAGCTGCAACCACAGAAATCAAAAACCTCGCGGACATTCACTGCACCTTTTTCTTCAGTACCTGCCGCCGAGTTTCGCCGCAGGTTCCGATATCTGAGCGTAGAGATAGTGGTTCTCGATCGAAACGGAAAGTCACGAACGGGTGAGACAGGCTTCGAGGAAGTCAAGCTGAAACACATCGTCGTGAGCGCGAATTTACCGCCTCGCGTTCAAACGAAAACCGCCGGAAATCTCTTTCCGGCGGTCATTGTCATGGAAGTCTGTTAACAATCAGGCAGCGAGATCGCGCAGAACCGTCTGCAGGATGCCGCCGTTGTTGAGGTAGATCACTTCGTCGAGCGTATCGACGCGCGACAACAGCGGAACTTCCTTCACGGTGCCGTCGCCGTAGGTAATCTTGGCAATCTTCTTTTCGCGCGGCTTGATGTTCTCAAGGCCCTCGATGCTGACGATTTCGTCGCCCTTCAGGCCGAGGCTTGCCCAGGTCGTGCCCTCTTCGAAGACGAATGGGATGACGCCCATTCCGACCAGGTTCGAGCGGTGAATACGCTCGAAGGACTGTGCAATGACCGCCTTCACGCCAAGCAGGTTGGTGCCCTTCGCTGCCCAGTCGCGGGACGAGCCGTTGCCGTACTCGACGCCAGCAAAGATGACGAGCGGAACGCCCTCGGCCTTATACTGCATAGCCGCGTCATAGATCGATTCCTCTTCCTTCGACGGATAGTGGATGGTGTAGCCACCTTCCTTGCCGTTCGGGCCGAGCATGTGGTTGCGGATACGGATATTGGCGAACGTGCCACGCATCATGACTTCATGGTTGCCGCGACGCGTGCCGTACTGGTTGAAGTCAGCGACGCCGACATTGTTCTCGAGTAGGTAAGCACCGGCCGGAGACGCAGCCTTGATCGAACCGGCAGGCGAAATGTGGTCGGTGGTGATCTTGTCGCCGAAAAGGCCGAGAACGCGAGCACCCTTGATGTCCGAAATACCCGAGCCGGTCTTGCCCATGCCCACAAAGTAGGGCGGGTTCTGCACGTAGGTCGACTTGTCATCCCAGGCGTAGGTCTGTCCGGCCGGCACTTTGACGGCCTGCCAGTTTTCATCACCCTTGAAGACGTCGGCGTACTTCGTTTCGTAAAGTTCGCGAGTGACGTACTTCTGGATGAAGTCCTGCACTTCGTGCGAGGTCGGCCAGATGTCCTTGAGGTAGACAGGCTTGCCGTTCTGGTCTTCGCCAATCGGCTCCTTGGTGAGGTCCTTCTGGACCGAGCCTGCGAGCGCGTAGGCAACGACGAGCGGCGGGGATGCCAGGTAGTTCGCCTGAACGTCGGGCGAAATACGGCCTTCGAAGTTGCGGTTGCCCGACAGAACGCCTGAAACGATCAGACCCTTGTCGTTGATCGTCTTCGAGATGGGCGCGGGCAGCGGGCCGGAGTTACCGATGCAGGTCGTGCAGCCGAAGCCGACGAGGTTGAAGCCGAGCTTGTCGAGGTCCGCCTGGAGGCCGGACTTCGCGAGGTATTCGCCAACCACCTGCGATCCGGGCGCCAGCGACGTCTTGACCCAAGGCTTCGTCTTCAGGCCCTTGGCAACAGCGTTGCGAGCGAGAAGGCCGGCAGCGATGAGAACCGACGGGTTGGAGGTGTTGGTGCAAGAGGTGATTGCGGCAATCGCAACGTCGCCATGGCCGAGATCGAAGTCGGTGCCTTCGACCGCGTAGCGGTTGGAGAGCTGACCGGGCTTCTTGTAATCGGTGTCCATCGAGCCGGCGAAACCGGAAGCGATGTTTTCGAGCGGGATACGGCCTTCAGGACGCTTCGGGCCGGCCATGGCAGGCACAACGTCGCCGAGGTCGAGTTCCAGCGTATCTGTGAAGACGAGGTCCGAACCATCGCCTTCGCGCCACATGCCCTGTGCCTTTGAGTAGGCTTCGACGAGAGCGATACGGTCCTTACTGCGGCCGGACATGTTGAGGTAGTTGATGGTTTCGCCGTCAACCGGGAAGAAGCCGCAGGTCGCGCCGTATTCCGGACCCATGTTGCCGATCGTCGCGCGGTCGGCGAGCGGCATGTTGTCCATGCCAGGGCCGAAGAATTCAACAAACTTCGAGACAACGCCCTTCTTGCGCAGCATCTGCACGACCATCAGCACGAGATCGGTCGCGGTGACGCCTTCCTTGAGCTTGCCGGTGAGTTTGAAGCCGATGACTTCAGGCAGAAGCATCGAGACCGGCTGGCCGAGCATGGCAGCTTCCGCTTCGATGCCGCCGACGCCCCAGCCGAGAACGCCGAGACCGTTGATCATCGTCGTGTGCGAGTCAGTACCTACGCAGGTATCCGGATAAGCAATCGTCTCGCCGTCCTCTTCCTTGGTCCAGACGGTCTGGCCGAGATATTCGAGGTTGACCTGGTGACAGATGCCGGTGCCCGGAGGAACGACGCGGAAGTTCTTGAACGCCTGCTGGCCCCACTTCAGGAAGCGGTAGCGCTCGCCGTTGCGCTGGTATTCCAGCTCGACGTTCTTGGCAAATGCTTGCGGCGTACCGAATTCGTCGACGATAACCGAGTGGTCGATGACGAGGTCGACGGGAACCAGCGGGTTGATCTTCTCTGGGTCGCCACCGAGCGACACCATCGCGTCGCGCATCGCGGCGAGGTCGACGACGGCGGGAACGCCCGTGAAGTCCTGCATCAGCACGCGCGCTGGACGATAGGCGATTTCGTTTTCGACAGCGCCCTTGTTGTTCAGCCATTCGGCCACAGCAAGGATGTGTTCCTTCGTCACCGACTGACCGTCTTCGAAGCGAAGCAGGTTCTCGAGCAAAACCTTCATCGAATAGGGAAGCTTCGAAACGCCCGGAAGGCCATTCACCTCAGCCTTGGGCAGGCTGTAGTAGACGTAGTCCTTACCGTTCACGGTGAGCGTGGAACGACAATTGAAGCTGTCAAGAGATTTAGACACGAGAGACCCCGTTTCTGATAGCGAACACAATCGTGCGGACGCCTATGCACGTAATGCACATCAGGATGCGGGTACGGCCATTTCCGCTGTCCGCACGTGGAGCGAAGCCCATGTTCGGCGCAAGGATGAAATTCACGCCGACCGCTGGCGTGGTTGCGGGTCTTATAGATAATTTCTATGAAAGGTGCCAGAGAGTGCGTGACCCATTTCGGATTTTTTTGCATTGCGATGACTGAAAAATTAAACCACGGAAAAGTCATGCATCTTGAGGCTGCCAATCTGGCTGCGCGCCGGGGCGAAGACCTGATTTTTGAGGGGCTTTCATTCGGCCTGGAAGCAGGCCAAGCGCTGGTTTTGACTGGTAAAAATGGATCGGGAAAGTCAACTTTGCTGCGCGTCGTCGCCGGTCTCCTCCGTCAGGAAAGGGGTACGGTGAGCTTTACCGATTCGCATGGCGACACACACAAGCGCGTTGGAGAAATCAGTCACTATCTCGGCCACCGCAATGCGATGAAAAGCGAACTGACCGTTGCTGAAAACCTCGAGTTCTGGCGCCGCTTTCTGGGACAGATGCACGGCCCCTCCGTTTCCATCGATGAGGCCGCAGCCGCGGTCGGGCTCGAAGGGATCACCCACCTTCCTTTCGGCTATCTCTCGGCTGGCCAGCAAAGGCGCTTTGCCTTCGCCAAGCTGCTGATCGCCTACCGGCCGGTCTGGATCCTCGATGAACCGACGGCGGCGCTCGACACAAGCGGCGACCGCCTCTTTGCCGAGCTCATCGAAGCGCATCGGCGCAATGGCGGCATCGTGCTTGCTGCGACCCACCAGCCCCTTGGCCTAGAAGGCGTGCAGGAACTGCGGATGACGGGGTTTGCTCATCCCGGATCAGGAGTGTGGGCATGACCGCACTTCTGCTGCGCGACCTCAAGATCTCCATCCGCGCCGGCGGCGGTGCGCTGGTCGGCGTCCTCTTCTTCCTGACCGTCGTTGCGGTCATTCCCTTTGGTGTCGGACCCGATCTCGCATTGTTGTCCCGTATCGGCCCGGCCATCGTCTGGATCGGAGCTCTGCTTGCGGCACTTCTCGGCCTCGACCGGCTATTCCAGGCCGAACGCGACGACGGCTCGCTCGACCTCATGCTGATGCAGGAGACCCCGCTCGTCCTGACGGTGTTGGTCAAGTGCCTGGCGCACTGGATCGCCACCAGCCTTCCGCTCGTCATTGCCTCGCCGCTGCTTGGCCTGTTCATGAACATGAGCGAGACGGCGATCGGCGCGACGATGCTGACACTGCTGGTCGGTTCACCGGCGATTACCTTCATCGGCGCGGTTGGCGCGGCCGTCGCCGTTGCCTTGCCGCGCGGCGGACTGTTGGTCTCGATCCTGGTCCTGCCACTGACCATTCCGGTATTGATCTTCGGCGTCAGCGCTACTTATTCGGCGGTCGAGGGACCGTCGCCCTTCCTGCCACCGTTTCTGATCCTGATCGCGCTAACACTGTTCTTCGCCGCTATCGGCCCGGCCGCGGCGGCATTGGCGCTGCGCAACACGTCGGATTGATGGAGCGCTCGATTGCGACAGAAGGCATATCGCGGTAAGGAAACGGCATGAGTGAAACGAGCCTCGCCATCACGAAATTCAGCGATCTCGCCAACCCGACGCGGTTTCTGGCGCTGGCTGCACGCATCCTTCCCTGGATGGCCGCTTTCACGGCCCTCTGTTTCATCGTGGGGCTGTATCTCAGCTTCACGACCGAAGGCGACTATCAGCAGGGCGAGACGGTTCGCATCATGTATATCCACGTCCCGGCCGCCTGGCTTTCCATGATGGGCTATACGATCATGAGCCTCTCGGCGATCGGCACGCTCGTCTGGCGCCACCCGTTGGCGGATGTATCGGCCAAGGCCGCAGCCCCGCTGGGCGCCGCCTTCACGCTGATTGCCCTCGTCACCGGCTCTCTCTGGGGCAAGCCGATGTGGGGTACGTGGTGGGTATGGGACGCAAGGCTAACGTCCGTCTTCATTCTGTTCCTGATGTATCTCGGGCTTATCGCGCTCAATCGCGCAATCGACGAGCCGTCCAAGGCCGCACGCGTCAGCGCCGTGCTGATCCTCGTCGGCTTCGTCAACATCCCGATCATCAAGTTCTCCGTCGACTGGTGGAACACATTGCATCAGTCCGCAAGCGTTTTGCGTCTCGACGGCCCGGCCATCGACCCGGAATTCCTGCGGCCGCTGCTGGTGATGGCCGTGGCTTTCACCGCGCTCTTTTTCACCCTGCACATCATGGCCATGCGCAACGAAATCTGGCGTCGCCGTGTCGCCGCCCAACGCCGTATGGTAGCCCGGCTCGCGAGCCGCGAGGGATAGCCATGACACACGCTTTCTATGTTTACGGCTCCTACGCCTTTGCAGCGCTTGTGACAGCAGCCGTGACGCTGTGGACCTGGGCCGACGGTCGCGCTCGCCGTAAGGAACTTGCAGCCCTTGAGGCTTCCGGTATTCGCCGCCGCTCGGCGCGCGCAAAGGATGGCGAATGAGCCCCACGCCTGAAACGAACCCCGCCAAGCGCAGGTTCGGACGCTATGCCGTCGCCTTGATCCCGTTGGCGGTCTTTGCCGTCATTGCCGGCACTGCGGCCAAGATGCTTTACGATCAGGATGTCCATGGCAAGGATATCTCTGAAATCCCCTCGGCATTGATCGGCACGAAGGCGCCGGCGCTGAACCTGCCGCCGCTCGAAGGCGCCAACCTGCCCGCCCTCACCGACCGTGCGATTAAGGGCAAGCTGACGCTCGTCAACGTCTTCGCCTCCTGGTGCATCCCCTGTCGTGAAGAGCATCCGATCCTGAGGGAACTCGCGAAGGACAGCCGCCTCAACGTGGTTGCTATCAATTACAAGGACAAGAACGACAACGCGCTTCGCTTCCTCGGCGAACTCGGCAATCCCTTTGCCGCTATCGGCATCGACCCCAAGGGGCAGGCCGCGATCGATTGGGGTGTCTACGGAATTCCGGAAAGCTATCTCGTCGCCCCTGACGGCACAATCCTATACAAACGTGTAGGCCCGTTCGACGACATCAGCCTGAAGGAAGGTCTGTTGCCCGCTATGGCAAAGGCCCTTGGCAAGCCCGCTTCCTGATCAGATCGCGCTTTGCCAGGTCTTGACCGCCTCGACGGGCCAGACCAGCATCAAGACGTTGAGCGTCAGGTTGTCGCGGATCAGGTAGCCGGTCAAAAGCTCGAAGAAGATCGCTATCGCCACCGTCAGCGCCACCGGCGCGCGCGATGCGAAGATGAAGCCGACAACCATGAACACGGTGTCCATCGCTGAATTGATGATGCTGTCGCCGTAATAGTCGAGCGAGATCGTCGCCGAGCGGTAGCGATCGATGATGATGGGCGAGTTCTCCAACAGCTCCCAGCCGGACTCGATGACCAGCGCCAACAGCAGGCGTGCCGCAAACGGCTTTCCGCGCAGGACGAGATGCGCCACGCCGTAGAAGATGAACCCGTGGATGATATGCGACGGCGTGTACCAGTCCGACAGGTGCTGGGAATTGCCACTCGACTTGACGACGCCTTCCCACAGCTTGACATAGCCGCAGGTGCAGATCGGCGTGCGGCCCATCAGATACTCGGCAACCACCTGCGCCAGCAGAACCAGTAGGCAGGCTGCGAACCAGAACGTCTGATGGCGAACCCTTGTCTGCGCCTCTGCAACCGTCACTTTTCGGCCTCTCCAGCCGGCGTTACCGTGTGCTTCATGATCAGTGGCATCTGCGCCATCGTGAAGATGATGGTGATCGGCATCGTTCCCCAAACCTTGAAGGCGATCCAGAAGTCATCGGAGAAATTGCGCCAGATGACTTCGTTCAGCACTGCGAGAAAGAGGAAGAAGATGCCCCAGCGAACCGTCAGCTTGCGCCATCCCTCGGCATCGAGCTGGAAGGCCGCATTGAAGACGTAGCCGAGCAACGACTTGCCGAAAGCCAGGCCGCCAAGCAGCGAAACGCCGAAGAGCGCGTTGACGATGGTCGGCTTCATCTTGATGAAGGTTTCGTTCTGCAGGTAGATCGACAGCGATCCGAAGATAACGACCACGATTCCCGACACGAACGGCATGATCGGCAGGTGCCCGAGCACGACCTTCGAAACGATCAGCGAGACCACGGTCGCGGCCATGAAAAGGGCCGTTGCCACGAACAGCGGTCCGCCAAGCTCCGAGAGAACAGGAAAACGCTCGACCAGCCACGCGCCGCGCAGGTTGGCGAAGAAGAAGATCAGCAGCGGGCCAAGCTCCAGCGCCAGTTTCAGCATCGGGTGATGCCTGTCGGCCGCGCTTGGGGTGATATCGCTCTCTGTCGTCATTCTATCTCAAATCCGTTTGTGTCACACGAGACGCTTGCCCGTGTTTGTCGGCATATCTGTGGCACTATTGGCCGAGCCCGGCAATGGCGTGCGCGAAATCCTCGGCCTCGAACGGCTCGAGATCATCGACGCCTTCGCCGACGCCGATGAAATAGACTGGTAGCTTGTGCTTGGCGGAGATCGCCACGAGGATACCGCCGCGGGCCGTGCCGTCGAGCTTCGTCATGATCAGCCCGTTGACGCCTGCGACATTGCGGAAGATCTCGACCTGCGACAGCGCGTTCTGCCCCGTTGTCGCGTCGAGCGTCTGCAGCACCGTATGCGGCGCGTCCGGATCAAGCTTGCCGAGAACGCGAACGATCTTCTCAAGTTCGGCCATCAGCTCCGCCTTGTTCTGAAGACGGCCGGCGGTATCGATGATCAGCACATCGCACTTCTTCGCCTTGGCCTGCTCGAAAGCGTCATAGGCGAGGCCTGCGGCATCCGCGCCGAGCTTGGTGCCGATGAACTCCGACTTGGTGCGATCGGCCCAGATCTTCAGCTGTTCGATCGCAGCGGCGCGGAACGTGTCGCCGGCTGCCACCATGACCTTCAGCCCGGCGCCCGACAGCTTCGCCGCGAGCTTGCCGATCGTCGTGGTCTTACCAGTACCGTTGACGCCGACGACAAGGATGACATGCGGCTTGTGGCTGAGGTCCAGCTGCAGCGGCTTGGCGACAGGCTTCAGCACTTTGGCGATCTCGCTTGCCATGATGCGGCTGACATCCTCTCCGGTGACGTCCTTGCCGTAGCGCTCGGAGGCGAGCGTATCGGTGACGCGCATCGCCGTCTCGACGCCGAGATCGGCCTGGATCAGCAGATCCTCGAGATCTTGCAGCGTCTCGTCGTCGAGCTTGCGCTTGGTGAAGAGCGCCGCGATCTGGCCGGTGAGCTGCGACGACGTGCGGGCAAGGCCGGCACGCAGACGCTGGAACCAGGAAAGTTTAGGAGCAGGAACCAGAGGCGCTGCCTCGGAAGCCACGGGACCTGTCGCAAATCCCTTTGGAAGAACCGGCGCGGCCGAGGCATCATCGGAAACGGCATCGTCTTCGATCGGAGCAGATATCTCTTGATCGGCGGGAGAGAGTTCATCCGTGATGGGCTGCTGCTCAGCATCAGCGTCCGTTTCAAGCTCTGCGGCCGGCTCGTCGGTTTCGGCAGCGTATACTACCTGCGCAACGTCGTCCTCTTTTGCCTGCTCGCCGGTTCCCGGCTGCAGGGAAGCAGCAACAGCAACCGCCTCTTCCGGCGCGCTTTCGGCGGGAGTAACGACCTCGGTTTCGGCCTCGAGCAGCGACAGCGGCACAACACCTATATCGCTCGCCTGCATCTCGGACGGCAAGACCTCGGAAACGTCTTCCTCGACGGGCACGAGCGCTTCGGCCTGCTCGGCTAGATCCTCGATCGGAGCGTCCTCACCTACGTCTTGGGCAGGACCGCCAGCCGTATCCATCTCCTCGGCCAGAACGGGGTCGGCGGCAACAGGAAGATTTTCCTCACGCGAGTGCGGCTCCAGTTCGGACTCGACTGCTTTCGTCTCGACCGGCTCCGGCGCCTGCTCTTCCTCCGGCTTTGGGCCGAAGGTGAAGACCTTTTTGATGAAATTGAACGCCATGAGGATTCCGTAAACTCAGGCCGCGTCGGCGGCCGTCAATTGCATGTCGAGGTGTTTGCCGTTGTGCCCGGTGATCACAGCCTGCACGAAGCTTCGGGGCGCCAGTCCGGCCGCTGCGACAAGCGTGAAGTTCTCGGTATGCGCCAAACCGTTGTTTTCCACCAGCAGCCATTGCCGCGTTCCGACCATTCCGTCGAGATGGGACTGATGCAGGCGATGTCCAGTGGCGCGAAGCCGCGCTGCCCGCTCCTTGACCAGCGCGCGATCGAGCTGCGGCATCCGCGCGGCGGGCGTCCCCGGCCGTGGGCTGTACGGGAATACGTGAAGATGGGCGATACCGGCCTTTTCCGCGAGCCGCTCGGCATTGGCGAACATCTCTTCGCTCTCTGTCGGGAACCCGGCGATCATATCTGCGCCGAAGCTCATCTCAGGCCGCAGGCGGCGCACGTCGTTGACGAAGGCCAAGGCGTCCGCGCTGGAATGGCGGCGCTTCATTCGCTTCAGGATCATGTCGTCACCATGCTGCAGGGAAAGGTGAAGATGTGGCATGAACCGCTCTTCCTCGGCGATCAGGTCCAGCAGATGCTTGTCCGCCTCGATGCTGTCGATCGACGAAAGCCGCAGGCGGCGAATATCGGGCACCTGCTTCAGAAGCGTCTTCGCGAGCAACCCGAGCGTCGGTTCGCCGGGTAGGTCAGCGCCGTAACTGGTCGCATCGACCCCGGTCAGAACGATCTCGCGGTAGCCGCTTTCGACGAGCTTGCGCGCCTGGTCGACGACCGCTCCCATTGGCACCGAACGCGAATTGCCCCGACCATAGGGAATGATGCAGAAGGTGCAGCGGTGGTCGCAGCCGTTCTGGACCTGGATGAAAGCCCGCACGTGACCATCGATGTGCTTGACCATCTGCGGCGCTGTCTGGCGCACGCTCATGATGTCGTTGACGCGTAGCTTCTCTTCCGCCGAAACACCAAAATCCGGCAGAGCGCGATAGGAAGCGCTCTTCAGTTTTTCCTCGTTGCCAAGGACGGCATCGACCTCTGCCATGTCGGCGAAGGTTTCCTTCTCCGTCTGGGCCGCGCAACCTGTCACGATGATGCGGGCATGAGGATTGTCGCGCCGCGCGCGACGGATTGCCTGGCGAGCCTGACGCACGGCTTCACCGGTGACGGCGCAGGTATTGATGAGGATGGCATTGTTGAGCCCGGCCTTTTCAGCCTCCGCCCGCATCACTTCGGATTCGTAGGTATTCAGACGACAGCCGAAGGTGATGACTTCGACGCCGCTCACCGCGCTTCCGCTCCCGGCGCCGCATCGCGCGACCACGAACCCGTCGCCGGATCGAGCGTGCCGGACCATTCCCATTCGGCGGGCCCCGTCATGATCACGTGGCCATCGCGTTCGCGCCATTCGATGTTGAGTATGCCCTGATTTGGGCTGCTTGCGACCTTCACCGCCACTTCGCGTCCGGTCCGTCCGGTGCGAGCGGCGGAAACAGCCGTCGCACAGGCCGCAGAACCACAGGCAAGCGTCAGTCCCGCTCCCCGCTCCCAGGTGCGCGTCGTAATCGAACTGGGAGAGGTCACCTGCGCCAGCGTGATATTGGCGCGCTCCGGGAACATCGGATGGTTTTCAAGCAGCGGTCCAAAGCGGCCGAGATCGAACGACATCGGATCGCGGTCGATCCAGAAGATCGCATGCGGATTGCCCATCGAGGCGACGGAAGGCGAATGCAGGACCGGGTTGTCGATCGGCCCGATCTGCAGCTCGATGCGGCTGGTATCATGGAATTCTTCGGCAAGCGGAATCTTATCCCACTCGAAGACCGGCTTGCCCATATCGACGGAGATCGTCCCATCATCATGCTCGACGGCATTGAGGATGCCGGCCACCGTCTGGAACGTGAAAACCTTCTTGCCGGTTTCCGAAGCAAGCGCCTGTACGACGCAGCGCGTGCCGTTGCCGCAGGCTTGTGCCTTCGAGCCGTCGGAGTTCAGGATATCAATCCAGGCATCCGTGCCCGCTGCTTTCGGATCGTGGATCGCCATGATCTGGTCGAACTGCGTGTCGGGTGCGGCATTCAGCGCGATCGCCGCGGCCGGCGTCACCTTGTCGGCACGACCGCGCATGTCAACGACGAGGATCTTGTTGCCAAGCCCGTTCATCTTCGCGAATTCGACCGTTGCGCTCATAGTGTCATGTCCGTCTCTGTTTGGGCTGTATATGGCGGAAATGCATGGGAATTACCAGTGGGTTGACTGGCGTGGCTTCAGCTACACATTGGCAGAAGGAGATAGCCAGACTTCATATTTAAGAATGACTGCAAATATCTAGCGCTTTTCGCCGCTTCGAGGCATTCTTGCTCTCGGATGGTGCTTTTGGCAGGGAGGATCGCCGATGCGCTGCTTCACGGTACTTGGGCCCTCGCAGACGGGAAAGACGACGCTCGTCGCAAAGCTGGCCTCGCTCGAGGGAACGCCCAGAAAGTCAGCCTCTCCATATGGATCAAGCCTGACGGAGTTCGATTTCAAGGACGAAGCGTGGTGTGCGATCGACACACCCGGAGCAAACGAGGCGCTGGCCTTGGCGCAAGATGCCCTGCTCGCTAGCGACGCCTGTATTCTCTGCATATCACCAACACCCGACGAAGCGGTTCTGGTGGCACCCTATCTGCGGGCGATCGAGGCGTCCGGCACGCCCTGTTTGGTCTTCATTAACAGGATGGACGAGCCGCGCGGCCGATTGCGCGACGTCATCGGCGCACTCCAGGCCTACTCAAACCACCCCCTCGTTCTGCGGCAGGTGCCGATCCGCGAAGGCGACACGGTCGTCGGCAGTTGCGACCTGATTTCCGAACGCGCCTGGCGCTATCGCGAAGGTCAGCCTTCCGCGCTGATCGAACTACCCAAGGACGTTGCCGAGCGCGAGCACGAGGCGCGAACGGAGATGCTGGAGCAGCTTTCGGAATTCGACGATTGGCTTCTCGAGGAACTCATCGAGGATAGAGAGCCGGCAAGCGACACGCTGTTTGCGATTTCCTCGCGCATCCTCAAGGAAAATCGGATCATCCCCGTATTGTTCGGCTCCGCCTCACATAGCAACGGCATCATGCGTCTGATGAAGGCGCTCCGCCACGAGGCGCCGCCGGCAACAGCGCTTCGAACTCGGCTTGCCGCCTCTTCCGCTGCGGACGAAGCGACACTTTCAGCCGTGAGTTTCCACGCCTACCACAAGGCCAATGTTGGCAAGACGGTCCTTGTGCGGGCACTCGTCGATGGCCTGAAACAGGGCGCCTCCCTTGGCGGTCCTACGCTGGGTCCCCTGCAGGAAGCCGGCAACGGAAAACCGATCAGCGGCCCTGTGCAGGCCGGCAGTATCTTTGCCGCTCTGAAATCGGACCATCTGCCCGTGCCCGCATTGCTGACGCAAGCCGGAAGCCTCGAGCCCCCCGACTGGACAACACCGCCGACACCGATGCTGGAGAGGATCCTCATTCCCGGCAGCGAGCGCGACGAGACCAAGCTCTCGGCGACGCTTGCAAAGCTGGCGGAAACCGATCGCGGCTTGAAGGTCATGCAGGAAGAAGGAACCGGCGCGGCGCTGATCTGCGCCCAAGGGCCCGTTCACCTGCGCGATCTCCGCAAGACGCTTTCCGAGGTTTTCCGGGTCGAGGTTTCGGAACGCGCACCCAACCCGGTCTACCGGGAGACGATCTCCAAGCCCTCGGACGTCCATTATCGACACCGCAAGCAGACAGGCGGCGCCGGGCAGTTCGCGGATGTGCAACTCAGCGTCAGGCCGAACGAGCGCGGCCACGGGTTTACGTTTGCGGAAAACGTCAAGGGCGGCACCGTGCCGCGAAACTACATCCCGGCTGTCGAGGCCGGCGCCCGCGAAGCGATGGAAAAGGGGCCGCTCGGCTTCCAGGTCATTGACGTCGATGTCACCTTGACGGACGGCCAGTATCACTCGGTCGACAGCTCCGACTTCGCTTTTCGGACCGCCGGAAAGATGGGGGTCAAGCAGGCGCTGTCGCAGGCGTCAGCCGTCCTCATGCAGCCCGTCGTCAGGGTGGAAATCCATATCCCCTCGGTCTACTCAGGCGGCATGGTGACACTCGTTTCTTCGCTCAAGGGACAGGTGCTCGGCTTCGACCGCGACGAGAACGCCAAGGGCTGGGACATCTTTCGAGCGCTGGTACCGGGTGGCGTGCTTGACGATCTCGCCCGGTCGCTCAAGTCCGCAACGCAGGGCATCGGCCATTTCTCCAAGACCTTCGATCATTTCGAAGAGCTCTACGGCAAGGAAGCCGACAGCATCATCAATGCGCATGGTTCAGGCGCCCAGACGCACTGATCATACCGGCGGCACGTCGAAGACCTCACCTGCCCGGAGCGGCCGGAACCGATCCGGGGATATGCCGTGCTCGATCATCGCTGTAGTGAGCGCCTTGACCGGCGCATCGACCGACTCGTCCGTCAGCTGGAATGTGGCGAAGTGGTGCCCGGCAACATAGGCGGCATTGGCAAGCTTCATTCCCATGACCGCTTCATCGGGATTTTGATGCTGGCCCTTCATGAACCAGCGCGGCTCATAGGCCCCGAACGGCAGGATGGCGAGGCGAAAGCCATCATGTTCCTGCTGGGCGGCCTTGTAGTTGACCCCGCCATGAAAGCCCGTATCGCCGATGTGATAGATCTTCCCGGCCGGCGTCGCCAACACGAAGGCAGCCCAGAGCGCCATGCGACGATCCCCGGTGCCGCGCGCCGACCAGTGGTGGGCGGGCTCCGCGTAGATATTGATCCCCGCAAGCGAGATGCGCTCGCCCCAGTCCATCGCCGTCACCTGTATGGTGGGGACGGCACGGCGAATGATCGTATCGTTGCCAAGCGGTGTGACGACATGCGGCCGGTGTTTCGCCTGCAGACGGCGAAGCGTCGCAACGTCGAGGTGATCGTAGTGGTTATGCGAAACGAACACGAGATCGATCGGCGGCAGATCGTCGAACGCTATACCGGGCGCAACGACGCGTTTAGGCCCGGCGAAGGCAAAGGGGCTGGCTCGATCGGACCAGACGGGATCCATCAGGATGTTCAACCCCGCGACCTGAATTAGCATAGTCGCATGGCCGACCATCGTTACCCTGATGTTCTCGCCAGCGACACGCAAATCCGGCTTGGCTGGCTGGAACGGGCTCGGTACCGACTTCGGCCAGCGATCCCGGCCGCCGCCGAACTGCCATCGCATCAGATCTCTGAAACCGAGAGGCTCGATACCGTCAGGATTGAAGAAATGCGTACCGTCGAAGTGATCGGAGACCGGACCTTGATAATAGGGATTGCGTCGTTTGGCCGTGGGCATGCAAGAGCGTTTCCGTTGAAGGAAAAGCAGATCTGGGATCGGGCGCGCGGTTTTGAAAGGCCGAAACGCCGTCTTTTCTCGGCTTTGCCTTGACTCGCGCCGCTTTTTCCTGTTTACCGCCGCTCAATCTGCGACGAGCTTCAAGACTCGAGCCACCGACCGGGACCCGCAAAGGTATAAATCGATCCCGGAGGTCCACACCCGACAGCGCGATGCGCCCTCGGGTGGTTTTTGGCTATGCGTCTTGTTTTCGTCAAGGAAAAGCACAAGGTTTCCGTCTCCAGGAAATCACAAGGAAGAGCCGATGTTTGAGAACCTCCAGGACCGTCTTGGATCCATTCTGAATGGACTGACAGGCCGTGGCGCGCTTTCGGAAAGCGATGTTTCCGCAGCGCTGCGCGAGGTTCGCCGTGCGCTTCTGGAGGCTGATGTCGCGCTTGACGTGGTGCGCGGCTTTACCGATCGCGTCCGCGAAAAGGCCGTCGGCGCCGAGATCCTGAAGTCGATCAAGCCCGGCCAGATGGTCGTCAAGATCGTCCATGATGAGCTGATCGAGATGCTCGGCGGCGAAGGCGTGGGCGTCGACCTGCATGCCGTTGCCCCCGTCGTCATCATGATGGTCGGTCTGCAGGGCTCGGGCAAGACGACCACGACGGGGAAGATCGCCAAGCGTCTCACCGATCGCGAGAAGAAGAAAGTGCTGATGGCGTCGCTCGATACGCGACGTCCGGCCGCCCAGGAACAGCTGCGCCAGCTCGGCGTGCAGACAAACGTTGACACGCTGCCCGTGATCGCAGGCCAGTCGCCGACCGATATCGCTGCGCGCGCCGTACAGGCCGCCAAGCTCGGCGGCCATGACGTCGTCATCCTCGACACCGCCGGCCGTACGCATATCGACGAGCCCTTGATGGTCGAGATGGCCGACATCAAGAAGAAGTCGAACCCGCATGAAATCCTGCTGGTCGCGGATAGCTTGACCGGTCAGGATGCCGTCAACCTAGCGCGCAGCTTCGACGAACGTGTCGGCATCACCGGCCTGGTGCTCACCCGCATGGACGGCGATGGCCGTGGCGGTGCCGCCCTTTCGATGCGCGCCGTTACCGGCAAGCCGATCAAGCTCATCGGTGTCGGCGAGCGCATGGGCGAACTCGAAGAGTTCCACCCCCGCCGTATCGCCGACCGCATTCTCGGCATGGGCGACATCGTTTCGCTGGTTGAGCGCGCCGCCGAAAACATCGACGCCGAAAAGGCGGCGGCCATGGCCGCCAAGATGGCCAAGGGCAAGTTCGACCTCAACGACCTCGCCGACCAGCTGCGCCAGATGCAGAAGATGGGCGGCATGGGCGGCATCATGAGCATGATGCCCGGCATGGCCGGCATGAAGGACAAGATGGCTTCGGCCGGCCTCAACGACAGCCTGTTCGGTCGCCAGCTCGCCATCATCGGTTCGATGACCAAGGCCGAGCGTGCCAACCCTGACATACTCAAGCATTCGCGCAAGAAGCGCATCGCTGCCGGCTCCGGCACCGACGCCTCCGACATCAACAAGCTTCTGAAGATGCACCGCCAGATGGCGGACATGATGAAGATGATGGGCGGCAAGGGCAAGGGCGGCCTGATGAAGCAGATGATGGGTGGCCTTGCCGGCAAGATGGGTCTTGGCGGCCTCGGCGGCGGCATGCCCGATCTTTCGAACATTGATCCCAAGCAGCTCGAAGCGCTCCAGAAGCAGGCTGAAGCTGCCGGTCTAGGAAAGCCGGGCGGCGGGCTGCCCGGTCTTGGCGGCGGCGGTTTGCCGGGTCTGGGCGGCGCCAAGCTTCCGGGTCTCGGCGGTGGTTTCCCGGGCCTTCCCGGCCTGCCCAAGAAGAAGTGAAGGGGTCGCGTAGACAATGATTGATCCTGAAATCAAAGCCCAGCTTTCGAACTATCGCCAGTCGATCGACAACATCGACGCCGCGCTGGTCCATATCCTGGCCGAACGTTTCCGCTGCACCAAAGAAGTCGGCGTTCTCAAGGCCAAGTACAAGTTGCCGCCGGCCGATCCGGCGCGCGAAGAATACCAGATCGAACGCCTCCGCCATCTGGCGAAGGATGCCAATCTGGATCCGGATTTCGCCGAGAAGTTCCTGAACTTCATCATCAAGGAAGTCATCCGGCATCATGAGCAGATCGCTGCAGACCACGCCGAAAACGGCGCCGCAGCAAAATGAACCATACCGCCGGATCAGGCGGTCCAGAAAAGTCCAAGGAGTAAAGAAAATGGCACTGAAAATTCGTCTCGCACGCGGTGGTTCCAAGAAGCGCCCGTACTACCACATCGTTCTCGCTGACGCCCGTTCGCCGCGCGATGGCCGCTTCCTCGAAAACCTCGGTTCCTGGAATCCGATGCTCGCCAAGGACAACGGCGCTCGTATCACCCTGAACAACGACCGTATCAAGCACTGGCTCGATCAGGGCGCACAGCCGACCGACCGCGTTCTGCGCTTCCTCAACGAAGCCGGCCTCGCAAAGCGTGACGCCAAGAGCAACCCGGAAAAGGCAAAGCCGGGCAAGAAGGCTCAGGAGCGCGCTGCTGAAAAGGCTCAGAAGGCCGCCGACGCTGCTGAAGCTGCTGCTTCCGCAGAATAATCGGGGACTTTCCCTTATCGAACGGGCGGCATGGCGACATGCCGCCCGTTTTCGTTTCCATTCCGCCGCACTTCGTTTAAGAGAAGCCAAGATTTGCGGCTTCATGTGAAGGACGTCATGGCAAAGCTTGAAAATCCCGTTCTGATGGCAACGATCGGTGGCGCCCAGGGCCTGCGCGGCGAAGTGCGCGCCAAGGCCTACACTGCCGACCCGACGGCCCTCGGCGACTATGGCAACCTGCACAGCCTTGATGGCCGTACCTTCGAAATCCTCGACATCCGGGAAATGAAGAACGTCGTTGTCGTCCGCTTCCGCGGGATTAACGATCGCAATGCTGCCGAGGAACTGAACGGACTGGAGCTCTATATCGAGCGCGACAACCTGCCGGACGAGGAACTGGAGGAAGACGAATTCTTCTACGCCGACCTCGAGGGCCTGGAAGCGCTCGACGACCAGGGCGTCAGCTACGGCACAGTGACCGGCGTTTTCGACTTCGGTGCCGGCGACCTCCTGGAACTGAAGGGTCCCGGCAAGCGCCCCGTGTTGATCCCCTTCTCGGAAGCCTCGGTTCTCGATATCGACCTCGAAAGCGGCAGGATCACCATCGATCCCTTGGCTGCCGGTCTCGTCGATACCGAGGATGACAGCGCGAAATTCACGCCAGACACGCCGAAAAAGAAGAAGTGAGGCGGTCGATGGCGTTTCGCGCGACCGTGCTGACCCTCTACCCGGAAATGTTTCCGGGTCACCTCGGCTATTCCCTTGCCGGCAAGGCGATGGAACGTGGCCAGTGGTCGCTCGACACGTTGCAGATTCGCGATTTTGCCACCGACAAGCACCGCACTGTCGATGATACGCCCGCTGGCGGTGGCGCCGGAATGGTGCTCAAACCCGACGTCCTCGCCCGCGCCATCGACAGTGCTTCAGAGAACGACAGCCGTCCACGCCTGCTGATGAGCCCGCGCGGGAAGCCGCTGACCCAGGAGCGCGTGCGCGAACTGGCGTCCGGCGATGGCGTCATCATCGTCTGCGGTCGCTTCGAGGGCGTCGATCAGCGCGTCATCGAAGCGCGCGAGCTGGAAGAAGTCTCGATCGGCGACTACGTGCTGTCGGGCGGCGAGCCGGCGGCGCTGACCGTGCTGGACGCAATCGTCCGCATTCTGCCGGGCGTCATGGGAAACGATCTTTCCGGATTGCATGAGAGTTTCGAAGGCGGCCTGCTGGAGCATCCGCACTACACCCGTCCGCAGGAATGGGAGGGCCGCGAGATCCCGGCGATCCTGACGTCGGGCAATCATGGCGCAATCGAAAAATGGCGCCGCGAGCAGGCGCTGCAGCTGACTCGCGAACGACGCCCGGACCTGTTGGAAGAATGAAAAATGCCCGGCCAAAGCCGGGCATTGCATTGTTTGGTGTCAGTTCGTAGCGCCGACTGCGGAGCCACGTGTGCCCATGCGCAACACGTAGTAGACGACACCGCCAATGCCGACGCCGAAGAACCAGCCATAGGTCCCCCACCATTCCGGCAAGATCGACGTGAAAGTCGGGAGAACCGACGAGAACAGCGAGCCGATGAGGAAGGCGATGAACGCATTCGTGTGCCAGCCATTCTGGAAGCGGAACTCGCCATTCTCCTGATAGAGGTCTGAGACGTTCAGCTCACCCTTCCGGATCAGATAGTAGTCGACCATCATGATCCCGAAGATCGGACCCATTGTCGAACCGATGAAGTTGACGAAGTGTGCAGCACCCGTCTCCCACGGTGCGAAGGGGTAGAGCACCAGCGCGATCAGGGCTGCGATATAGCCGCCGCCCTTGAAGCTGATCTGGCGAGGGAAGACATTCGAGAAATCGAAGGCTGGCGAGACGAAGTTGGCCACCACGTTGATGCCAAGCGTTGCGACAGCGAAGGTCAAGGCGGCAAGCAATGCCAGGAACCAGCTGTCGAATTTCGCCGAGATTGCTTCCGGATGCAGCAACACTTCGCCGTAGACGGTGAACGCAGCCGTGGTGGTAACGCCTGCGACGAGGCAGAAGGCGAGCAAGTTGATCGGCAGGCCCCAGAGATTGCCGGTGCGCAGGGTTTTCGTGTCCTTGGCATAGCGCGAGAAATCGCAGAAGTTCAGGTAGAGCGCTGCGAAGTAGGTGATCCAGGTGGCGGCAACGGCGGCAAGAGCCGGGAAGGTGCCGGGTTCGTAGGAAATGCCCGCGTCTTTCGTCTTCTCAAGCAGCACGTCGCGCGGGATCTCGCTGCCGAAGGAGAAGGTGCCGGCCTTGGTGATGAGATAGACGGCGAGAACAAGCATCATGATCCAGACGGCAGGGCCGGCCAGGTCCTGGAACTTGCGCACCGTCTCCATGCCGCGCTGAATGATCAGGAGCTGCAGCGCCCAGACGACAACGTAGCAGATCACCTCGAGCGTGGAGTGACCAAGCATGTGGCTGTTCTGATGGAAGGCCAGCATGCTCTCGTTGCGAATGAGAAGAGCGACGATCGCGCCGGATGCAGCCGCCGTCTGTGCGCCGTACCAGAAGCAGGCGACAACGGCGCGAACCAGAGCCGGGGCATTGGCTCCGAACGTGCCGAACGAAGCGCGCGCAAGTACCGGGAACGGTACGCCCGTCTTGACGCCGGCGTTACCGACGAGGCTCATGAGGAAGAAGATGACCAGCGAGCCGAGACCGATGGCGATCACGAAATTGATGAAGCTGCCGCACAGCAGGAAAAGGCTGGCGGCGAGATAATAGCCCCAAAGGCTGTGAACATCAGAAGTCCACACATTGAATATACTGAAAGCGCCCCACTTCCTCTCCTGAGCGGGCGCGAGGTCCTCGTTATATAACGAGGGCGACGGATTACTGACTGTCATTCATTCCCCTCCGAAAACTCCGACGGATCACAATTTGATCCGAAACAGAATCTGCTCCTCGGTTGGGCATTTGACAAATATTTAATCAAATGAGTCACAGGCTTGATATTGTGCAGCGCCGTTGAAGGCCGCGTTTTATCGGCCGACGCAGCGAAATTTCCGGGCCGAAGGGGTGACAAAGCCTGCGCAATACGGTATGCGCACGCCCGGAATGGGAAAACTCCCATCAACCATGCAAAGAAAAACAGACGAATTCGCTCCTGCCCTCACCGGCAAATATCTGAGGCTCGACCAAGGATAGATCGTTCAGAGCGCTCTGGCTGTTGAACCAACAAAGAGGTTGAGTCATGAACATCATTCAGCAGCTTGAGGCCGAACAGGTCGCCAAGATCGAAGCCCAGCGCACGCTTCCTGAATTCTCCCCAGGCGATACCGTTCGCGTCAACGTGAAGGTCAAGGAAGGCAACCGTACCCGCGTACAGGCCTACGAAGGCGTTTGCATCGCTCGCTCCGGCGGTGGCCTGCAGGAGAACTTCACGGTTCGCAAGATCTCCTACGGCGAAGGCGTCGAGCGCGTATTCCCGGTCTACTCCCCGGCAATCGAAAGCGTAGAAGTCGTTCGCCGCGGTAAGGTCCGTCGCGCGAAGCTTTACTACCTGCGCGATCGTCGCGGCAAGTCGGCTCGTATCGTCGAGAACACCGGCACGCGCGCCCGCAAGCTCAACGACGCCGAGCGCCAGGCCGTTGCCGAGGAAAAGGCACGTCTGGAAGCCGAAAAGGTTGCAGCAGCTCAGGCGCTCGCGGCCGAAAAGGCAGCTCAGGAAGCCGCAGAAGCCAAGGCAGCAGCAGAAGCTGCAGCAGCGGCCGAGCCGGCAGCAGAATAAGTTTCAATCCTCACGGATTGTTGGAAAAGGCGACCTTCGGGTCGCCTTTTTTATTGCGTGCGATGATACGCAGACAGTTCCCCCAAGGACCATTGTCCGGAATTGCGAACAACCCGTGCGGAAAGCATGGCGTTATCAGCAGACCGAACCTGCCCTATGTCTACCCCGTCTTTAAACGGAGTAGATCATGTCCAATCTCGAAAAATCGGGCACATTCACACTCGGCGACCGTGCGGTGACGCGGCTCGGTTATGGTGCCATGCAACTGGCCGGCAAGGGCGTCTTCGGCCCACCGAAAGACCGCGGCGAAGCCATAGCCGTTCTGCGTGAAGCCATCGAAAGCGGCGTCAACCACATCGACACCAGCGACTTCTATGGCCCGCACGTCACCAATCAGATCATCAGGGAAGCGCTGCATCCTTACAGCGACAGTCTCGTGATCGTCACCAAGATCGGAGCGACACGCGGCCCGGATGCATCCTGGAACCCGGCCTTCTCTCGGGAAGCGTTAACGAAGGCGATCCACGACAACCTGACGAACCTCGGCCTCGATGTGATCGAGGTGGTCAATCTGCGCGCCATGTTTGATGTTCACGGCCCCGCGGAAGGATCTTTGGAGGAGCCTCTCACGGTCCTCGCCGACCTTCAGCGCCAGGGCCTTGTCAAACACATCGGACTCTCCAGCGTCACCGCCAAGCAAATTGCCGACGGCCGAAAGATCACCGAGATCGTTTGTGTCCAGAATCAATACAATCTTGCGCATCGGGAGGACGATGCGCTGATCGACCAGCTTGCCGTGGAGCAGACAGCCTATGTTCCGTTCTTTCCGCTCGGCGGCTTCTCGCCGCTGCAATCCTCCACGCTTTCGGACGTCGCCGAGGATCTGGGCGCAACGCCGATGCAGGTTGCGCTAGCCTGGCTCCTGCAGCGCGCACCGAATATCCTGCTCATACCTGGCACCTCGTCACGGGTCCACCTCAGGGAGAATCTCGCGGTCGCAGACATTGGCTTGCCCGCCGATGCGATTGCGAAATTGAACGGCATCGCATCGGCAAAAGTGAGCTAGCTTTCGCGGCTGTGATGGAAGCGTTGCCATCTTGTTACTTGGCCGGTGATGCTCGCAATGCATCTCGCAAAAATCTTCGCAGGAAGAGGCGGTCTTTGGGGCCGCCTTTTCTGTTTTTGCACGGCGACATGCGGCAATTCTCTTGCTATCCGCTTCGCAACTATGACAGGTTTCGCGAGCTATATTTCGGGGAGATACCTAATGCCGTTCCGCCGCGCCGTCCTTGCAGGACTGACCGCTCTCATCCTGTCGCCGCTCGCGACCTTTGCCGCCGATCTTCCCGACCTCAAGGGCAAGGCAGTCGTTGTCGTGACCGAAAACGCCTACCCGCCGCTGCAGTTCGTCGACCCGAAGTCCGGCAAGGCGATCGGCTGGGAATATGACGCGATGAACGAGATCGCAAAGCGGCTGAATTTCAAGGTCGAGTACCAGAACACCAGCTGGGACGCGATGATCCAGGCCGTCTCCGACAACCAGTACAATATTGGCATGACCGGTATCACCATCAAGGACGACCGCAAGGCAAAGGTGGATTTCTCCGATCCCTACATGCGCTCGCAGCAGTTCATGCTGGTGCGCGGCGACGAAAACCGGTTCAACGACGCGAAGACCTTCGGCGCCTTCAATGAAGGCCTCGTTGGCGCGCAGCCCGGCACCTCGCCCTTCTACACGGCCGTCTACGAGATCCTCGACGGCAACGAGCAGAATCCGCGCATCAAGCTTTTCGAGACTTTCGGCGCCACCGTTCAGGCCCTCAAGGCTGGAGACGTCGATGTCGTGCTCACCGATAGCGTCGCCGCCAAAGGCTATGTCGATGCCTCGAACGGTGGCCTGAAGGTCGTCGGCGGCCCGCTCGGCACCGAAGATTTCGGCTTCATCTTCCCGAAGGGCTCCGATCTCGTGGCACCCGTCAACGCGGCGATCGCCAGCCTCAAGGCGGACGGCACCTTCGACGCGCTGAACAAAAAGTGGTTCTTCGACTACAAGATGGGACAATGATCCTTTCTTCGGTTAACACGTAATGGCTCCTCAGCCGGCCCCGGTTGGGCAGAGTAAGGGCGACTACCCCTGGTGGCTTGTCGCCCTCGTCGCGATCGGCATCGTCCTTGCCGTCGTCATCGTCACCAACGACATCTACGCGCAGGTCTTCCGCACCGTCTTCAATGGCGTCGGCGTTACCATCTTCGTGACGCTGGTAGGGTTTGCGCTCGCGACCCTTCTTGGCCTTGGCATCGCGTTGCTCGGACTGTCCGACAGTGTCGTGCTTCGCCAGATCTCCCGCTTCTATGTCGAAGTCATCCGCGGCGTGCCGATGCTGGTGCTGCTATTCTACGTCGCCTTCGTCGGCGCCCCCGGCATCGTCGCCGCCTACAACTTCCTGACCAGTCCACTGGTCCAGGCGGGCTTCAGCGAACCGGTGATGGTGCGCGACTTCTCGCTGATGTGGCGAGCGATCATCGCGCTTATGATCGGCTACTCCTCCTTCATCGCCGAAGTCTTCCGCGCCGGCATCCAGTCAGTCGATCAGGGGCAGATCGAGGCCGCCAAGGCGCTCGGCCTCTCGCGCTATCACCGTTTCCGCTTCGTGGTCTTCCCGCAGGCCATCAAGGTGATCTTTCCGCCGCTATCGAACGACTTCGTGGCGATGGTCAAGGACTCGTCGCTGGTATCGGTCCTCGGCGTGTCCGACATCACCCAGATGGGAAAAATCTACGCCTCCGGCTCCTTCCGCTTCTTTGAAACCTACTCGATCGTCACCTACATCTATCTCATCCTGACGATCGGCCTGTCGCTTGCATTGCGCCAGGTCGAGAAGCGGATGCGCAGAAGAGACGGGCGATAACGGCGTCATGATTCGAATTGCCGCCGTCGCCAAAAATTGATATGTGACGGCCCATGGAATCCAAGTTCAAGTGCATTGGCGCGCATATTTTCGTGCTGCAGGATCATTACCGCCTGCCGGCACGCTTCTTTGCGTCGGTGTCCGGTGCACTCAACAGCCGACTTCGTTGATCGAATGACGGCCGGCGGAGCCTTGTCCGCCCAAACTCTATCTCTCCATACGCATTCAATACGGACACAACGCCATGAGCGCACCGCGTACCCTTTACGACAAGATCTGGGCCGACCATCTGGTTGATGAACAGGCTGACGGCACCTGTCTTCTCTACATCGACCGCCACCTGGTCCACGAAGTCACCTCGCCGCAGGCTTTCGAAGGCCTGCGTATGACTGGCCGCAAGGTTCGCGCGCCGGAAAAGACGCTGGCTGTCGTCGACCATAACGTTCCGACGTCACCCGACCGGCATCTCGGCATCAAGAACGAAGAGAGCCGCATTCAGGTCGAGCAGCTCGCCATCAATGCCGCCGAGTTCAATGTCGAATACTACTCGGAGAACGACAAGCGGCAGGGCATCGTCCATATCATCGGACCTGAACAGGGCTTCACCCTGCCCGGCATGACGATCGTCTGCGGCGACAGCCACACCTCGACGCACGGCGCCTTCGGCTCGCTCGCCCATGGCATCGGTACTTCTGAGGTCGAGCACGTGCTCGCCACGCAGACCCTGATCCAGAAGAAGGCGAAGAACATGCTGGTGCAGGTTGACGGGCAGCTGCCTGCCGGCGTCACCGCCAAGGACATCGTTCTTGCCATCATCGGTGAAATCGGCACCGCCGGCGGCACCGGCTACGTCATCGAATACGCCGGCGAAGCCATTCGCGCGCTGTCGATGGAAGGCCGCATGACCATCTGCAACATGTCGATTGAAGGCGGCGCCCGCGCCGGGCTGATTGCGCCGGACGAAACCACCTTCGAATACATCAAGGGCAAGCCGCGCGCGCCGAAAGGCGAGGCGCTGGAGCAAGCGATCGCCTATTGGAAGACTCTGAAGTCGGACGAAGGCGCGCATTTTGACCGCGTTGTGAAGCTCAACGCCGCCGAATTGCCCCCGATTGTGTCTTGGGGTTCCTCGCCGGAGGACGTCATCTCCGTTCAGGGCGTCGTTCCGAACCCGGACGAAATTCCGGAGGAGACGAAGCGTGCTTCCAAGTGGCGTGCGCTCGACTACATGGGCCTGAAGCCCGGCACCCCGATCACCGAGATCAACATCGACCGCGTCTTCATCGGCTCCTGCACGAATGGCCGCATCGAAGACCTGCGCGCCGTTGCCAAGGTTGTCGAAGGCAAGACCGTCGCCTCGACCGTCAACGCCATGATCGTTCCGGGCTCCGGCCTCGTGAAGGAACAGGCGGAGCAGGAAGGTCTCGACAAGATCTTCAAGGCAGCCGGCTTTGACTGGCGCGAGCCGGGTTGCTCCATGTGCCTCGCCATGAACGACGACCGCCTGAAGCCGGGCGAGCGTTGCGCTTCCACCTCGAACCGCAACTTCGAAGGCCGCCAGGGCTTCAAGGGCCGTACCCACCTGGTTTCTCCGGCGATGGCCGCTGCCGCCGCGATCGCCGGCCACTTCGTCGATATCCGCGAGTGGAACTAAGACATGACGGCCTCCCCTCGGAAACGACGGGGAGGCCACCTCAGCAGACACCGGACGCATTCGGTGAGACAATAGCCGCGTTCGAACCTTAGCACCTTTCAGGTGAGCATATGAGCGCTGCAAAACCGTCCACAAAACGACGCCTGCTCCTTCTTCGTCACGCCAAATCCGCATGGCCGGAGAACGTGCCCGACCACGATCGCCCGCTAGCGGGTCGCGGAGAGAAGGCAGCACCGTTGATGGGCCGCTATCTCGCGCGTGAAAAGCTTATCCCCGATCTGGTTCTGGTGTCCTCGGCTCGGCGCACCCAGGAGACCTGGGGGCTTCTTGCCAAAAAGCTTCCGTCTGCGATCGCAAAGCGTGATGCGGAGGACTTGTACGAAGCTTCTGCCGCAAAGATCGCGGCTGTCGTACAAACCATCGATCCCAAGGTTCGGACGCTTATGCTGATCGGGCACAATCCCGGCTTTCAGGATCTCGCAGACGGTTTGATCGGCGAAGGCGATGCCGACGCATGCGCTCGCATCAGGGAGAAATTCCCGACGGCCGCACTTGCGGTGATCGAGTTCGATGCCGATCGCTGGAAGGATCTGAAGCCGCGAAGTGGCATGTTGGAACGCTTCATCACGCCACGTTCGCTTGCCTGAGGTGGCGTCTCTCCCCTCCCTCGAAATAGAGAGAAGGGAGAGCAGAGTTTCGATCAGAAATTGGCCGTATATGGATCTGGCCCCATGCGGGCGCTCTTGTCGTCAAGCTTGGCGATTTCCTCCATGTCGGCCGCATCCAGCTTGAAATCGAAGACCTTGAAATTCTCCTCGATCCGCGACGGCGTAACCGACTTCGGAATGACAACAAGGCCGCTGTCGATATGCCAGCGAATGATGACCTGAGCCGGTGTTTTTCCGTGCTTCCTGGCGATCTCGCCGATCGCCGGATTGGCGATCAACTTGCCCTGACCGAGCGGGCTCCACGATTCGGTGGCGATGTTCAGCTTCTTGTGCGCTTCCTGCGCAGCCTTCTGCTGGAAATCGGGGTGCAACTCGATCTGGTTGATGACGGGAACGACGCCGGTATCGCCGATGATCTGTTCGAGATGATCCGGATAGAAGTTCGAAACGCCGATCGAACGAGCACGGCCTTCTTCCCTGATCTTCACGAAGGCCTTCCAGGTTTCGCGATAGAGCCCACGGTGCGGCGACGGCCAGTGGATGAGGTAGAGGTCGACATACTCCATGCCGAGCTTCCTCAGGCTGCCCTCGAACGCGCGCATGGTCGCGTCGTAGCCCTGATCGGTGTTGCGGAGCTTGGTGGTAACGAAAATGTCCTTGCGATCGAGGCCGGACGAGCGGATGCCCTCGCCGACGCCTTCCTCGTTGTCGTAGCCGGACGCCGTGTCGATGTGCCGATAGCCAGCCGCTATGGCTGAACGCACCGTCGGTGCGGCGATCTCCTGGGGCGTCTGCCAGACGCCGAGGCCGACCTGGGGAATTGAATGTCCGTCATGGAAAGTGATGATGGGTTGCTGTGCCACAATATGTCTCCGGAAGTTTGAAGAATTGGACGGGGCGTGATTGAAGCCGCGGTTGCGGATTTCCCTGCGCGCATTTCAGCCCGTGCGCCGGTCGAAAGGGCATATAGGTCGGCGGGGCTGGTTTATCACCCCCGCGGATCAAAGAACGCGCACGACCGTCCCCTTGCGCAAGAACGGCAAGAGGCGCCGCATGTCTCTTTGGTGAACGGCCACGCACCCAGCGGTCGGCTCGTAGCCGGGCTTGATCAGATGGAAGAAGATCGCCGAGCCGCGATTGCGCGCTCGCGAGGTGATATTCCAGTCCATGACGAGGCAGACGTCATAGAGGGCGTCCTTGCGTTTCATTTCCTCATGGCTCGGCCGAAACGGTGCTTTGACTAGCCTGTTGTAGTTGGCGTTATCAGGTTGGTCGCACCACAGCATATCGCCACGAATACGGCGAATCGCAAGCGGTGACTCAAGACGCGTGGGTCGCTCGCCGCGACGAAAGCCGGAAAGTAGCTTCATCGAGGCAATAGGAGTGGCCCCATCTCCCTCACGCTTGAGCACCGTTCGGCCAGACCGACCGATTGCGGCCGGCACGATAATCGTACCGAACTTGATCAGGGCCCTACTTTTTTTGCCTGGTGCAGGACGAACAACGAGGGTCGTCGACTGTATCGGTCTCGGACGCCTTGTTTTCTCCATTTTTCTCACATGTGGTTGCGATTGCTAGGATTACGATTGAAAACATATAGCATCGTATACGACAACAGCTCGGTTGCCCAATCTTTGCCAATGCTAGCGAATTGGCGTAGGAGTGAGGGACCGCAGGCGAGGGATAGAGCCGCATGACCGCACGCACCATTCTCTTGGTGGATGATGATGACGACCTCCGCGAGACACTCACGGAACAGCTTTCGCTCTACGACGAATTCACGGTGCTTCAGGAAACAACGGCGGCCAAGGGCGTCGAGCGTGCGCGATCAACGCCGATCGACCTGCTCATCATGGACGTCGGGCTGCCCGATATGGACGGACGCGAGGCCGTCAAGCTGCTGCGAAAGGGCGGACTGAAAGCCCCGATCATCATGCTGACCGGTCATGACACGGACTCCGATACCATCCTCGGCCTCGAAGCGGGCGCCAACGACTACGTTACCAAGCCCTTCCGCTTCGCTGTCCTGCTTGCCCGCATCCGCGTGCAACTGCGCCAGCACGAGCAAAGCGAGGACGCCACCTTCAGCGTCGGCCCTTATGTCTTCAAGCCGAGCCAGAAGCTGTTGACGATGGACAGCGGCCAGAAGATCCGGCTGACGGAGAAGGAAGCGGCAATCATTCGCTACCTCTATCGCGCCGAGCAGAAGGTCGTCACCCGCGACGTGCTCCTGGAAGAAGTGTGGGGCTACAATTCCGGCGTCACCACGCACACGTTGGAAACCCACGTCTACCGCCTGCGCCAGAAGATCGAACGCGATCCATCCAACGCCGAGATTCTGGTGACAGAAAACGGCGGCTACAAGATCATCCCGTAGCATGGCTCTGAACGATGACATCCGGCTATTGTCGCAGCTGCCGCTGTTCCACGGGATGTCCGAGGATCAGCTGCGGCTGATCGCCTTCGGCGCGGATCGACGCGTCATTTCGGCAGGCCAGATGCTCTTCCGCGAAGGCTCGCCGGCGGAAAGCGCCTACGTCATCCTCGCTGGCGGCGTCGAACTCAGCCGGACCGGCCGCGATGGCCAACCTGACGTCCAGAGCACGGTCGGACCTGGCACGCTTCTGTCCGAACTTGCGCTGATCACGTTGGTCGAGCGCAAGTTCACGGCCGTTGCAACCGAAGACACGAGCATCATTCGCATCACGCGTTCGCTGTTCCACCGGCTTATCGAGGAATACCCGGAGGCTGCCCGGCTGATCGAGAGCCGCATTCGGGACAACATCGCCGAGCTTGCGGCCAAAGCAGTGGCACAGCTCCACCGCTTCGTCTGAGCAGATCAGAGATTGAAGTGCGCGGTTACTGGCACATGGTCGGACGGCCGTTCCCATCCGCGCGCTTCCTTCAGAATATCGATGCGCTGCAGGTGTGGCCCGAGATCCTTTGAACTCCATATATGGTCGAGCCGACGGCCGCGATCAGCTGCTTGCCAATCCTTGGCGCGATAGCTCCACCACGTATAGAGTTTTTCATTCTCCGGAACGTGCTGGCGCATCAGGTCGAGCCAGGCGCCCCGCTGCATGACCTCGAGAAGGCCCTCGGTCTCCACCGGCGTGTGGCTGACGATCTTGAGCAGCTGCTTATGCGACCATACGTCGTGCTCGAGCGGAGCGATATTGAGATCGCCGACAAGGATTGCTGAGGTATTCGTCTCGCCGTTCGCCTTGAGTTGCTTCATTTCCTCGATGAAGTCGAGCTTGTGCCCGAACTTCGGATTGATCGTCCGATCCGGTTCGTCGCCGCCGGCCGGCACATAGAAGTTATGCAGGCGAATACGCCGGCCTCCGCGCTCGAAGACGGCGGAGATGTGCCTGGCATCACCGACGTTGCAGTAGTCCTGACGGTGATCCTCGACGAGCGGGACACGTGAGGCAATGGCAACACCATGATAGCCCTTTTGGCCATGGATGATAATGTGTTCATAGCCCATCGCGCGTAGCGGCGAGGCAGGAAACAGATCGTTTGGCACCTTCGTTTCCTGGAGGCAAAGTATGTCTGGCTTATGCTTGAGGACGAATTGCTCGACGATCGGCATGCGCAACCGCAGAGAGTTGATATTCCAAGTCGTGACCGAGAAGCCCATTCCATTGCCTTTCAAAAACCGGACGAACTGGCTTTAGAGGAAAGGCTGTCGCTATGGAACGGATGCGCGCAAAGAAAAACGCCCTGTAAGATTGCAGGGCGTTGTCCTGACAAAACAGCGGGAAATCAATCTCGGTAGGCGGCCGTTCCGGGGATCACTTCGTAAGGCACCCTGAACACCTTGTCGTCGAACTGGATGCCGGTCTTGACGTTGAACACCATGACGGAGGTGTCCTTGCCCTGGTTGTCGGTGATCGTCCACTGACGGAGATCATAGGTCTTCGGATCGAACATCATCGTAATCGTCGAGTTACCAAAGATCGTGTTGTTGCCAAGCGCGATCGTCGTCAGGTCGGATTCCTGCTTCACGCTCTTCACGGAGCCTGCCGAGAGGTCGATCCGCTGTGCCAACAGCAGGCTGAGCGGCGTCTTCGACAATGGATACAAATCCCACGTCTTGAGCTTCATATTGCCAACGGCAACGTTCTTTCCGTCCGCGATGACACGGATAGGCGATGGGTTGTCATAGTTAAAGCGCAGCTTCCCGGGGCGCTGGATATAGAACTTCCCACCGGTCTGCTCGCCGCGCGGGCCAAACTGGACGAATTCGCCCTGCATCGTCGCAACACTTGAGAAGTGGTCCGCAATCGCCTGCGCGGTAGAGGCGCTGGAAGCAGCGGCCGCCGCCTGCGCATAGGCCGCAATCGGGATTGCCGACGCCGCAGCGACGGCCAGCGTGCCAAGAAGATGGCGCCGGGTCAGCGAGATGCGGTCCATGACGGAATTGGAGTTGTTCATCTATGTCTCCTTTATGCATTTTGAATGCTGCGGAAACGCGGCGCCTTCATGGCGGAGCTCGCAGGCCTGCATAAACTAACGGTTTCAATGCGATCAGGTTTCCGTGAGGTTGGCATCATTCAATGCTGCCGGCCTCAGCGGTCAAGAATATCGCCCTCGGTCGGAACCAGGATCTCGCGTTTTCCAGCATGATTGGCGGGACCGATGATGCCTTCCTGCTCCATCCGCTCGATCAGTGATGCGGCGCGGTTGTATCCAATGCCAAGTCTGCGTTGAATATACGACGTCGATGCCTTTCCGTCACGTAGAACGATGGCCACGGCCTGATCGTACGGATCGTCGGATTCAGAAAGATTGGACGTTCCCGCCGGACCACCGCCATAGTCGCTATCTTCGTCCTCGTCAGCCGTAATGGCGTCGAGATATTGCGGCGCGCCTTGCGTCTTCAGGTAGGAGACGATCTCCTCGACCTCCATATCGGCAACGAACGGGCCGTGGACGCGCTGGATGCGTCCGCCGCCGGCCATATAGAGCATGTCACCCATGCCGAGCAGCTGCTCCGCGCCCTGTTCGCCGAGGATGGTGCGACTATCAATCTTCGACGTCACCTGGAAGGAGATGCGGGTCGGGAAGTTTGCCTTGATGGTGCCGGTGATAACGTCGACAGACGGGCGCTGGGTCGCCATGATGACATGGATGCCGGCGGCACGCGCCATCTGCGCCAGTCGCTGCACCGCGCCTTCGATGTCTTTGCCGGCAACCATCATCAGGTCGGCCATCTCGTCGATGATGACGACGATATAAGGCATCGGCTGCAGGTCGAATTCTTCCGTCTCGTACATCGCCTCGCCCGTGTGGCGGTCGAAGCCGGTCTGCACGGTGCGCGAGATCACCTCGCCCTTGGCAAGGGCCTGTTCGACGCGGCTGTTGAAGCCGTCGATATTGCGGACGCCGATCTTCGACATCTTCTTGTAGCGCTCTTCCATCTCGCGGACGGTCCACTTGAGCGCAACGACAGCCTTTTTGGGGTCCGTGACGACAGGCGAGAGAAGATGCGGAATGCCGTCGTAAACAGACAATTCGAGCATCTTAGGATCGATCATGATCAGGCGGCATTGCTCCGGCGTCATGCGATAAAGCAAAGACAGGATCATTGTGTTGATGGCGACCGACTTACCCGAGCCTGTGGTACCCGCAACTAGCAGGTGCGGCATCTTGGCCAGATCCGCTATGACAGCTTCGCCGCCGATGGTCTTGCCGAGCGCCATGGCAAGCTTCGCCTTCGAGCCTTCGAAATCGCGTGAGGCGATGAGTTCGCGCAGATAGACGGTTTCGCGCGTGGAGTTCGGCAGCTCGATACCGATGGCATTGCGGCCCGGCACGACCGCGACGCGGGCAGCAATCGCGCTCATCGAGCGGGCGATATCGTCGGCCAAGCCGATGACGCGCGACGACTTGATACCGGGAGCAGGCTCCAGTTCATAGAGGGTGACAACCGGACCGGGACGGACGTGGATGATTTCGCCCTTGACACCGAAATCCTCGAGCACGCCTTCAAGCATGCGCGCATTCTGTTCCAGCGCATCGGCAGACAGCGTCGAATCACGCACGACATTCTTCGGTTCGGCGAGGAGATGCATCGACGGAAGCTGGAAGCCCTCGGGGCGGATGAACGATCCCTGTTGCTCGCGTTCGACGCGGGCGCCGGGTTTCGGCCGCGCCGTCGGCTGTACCACGCGCGGCTCCGAACGTCCGCCGGCGGGCTTGGAGGGAGCGCGCATCATCCAGTCGTCGTCATCAGGCAGAATGTCGGCTGGACGCGGCGGCATGTCATCGAACGGCAGATCATCATCGTCGTCGTCATTGAGCGAAATGGACGGCGCGGAAACAACACGGCGCTGTGAGGCGGCGCGCGGATCCATCGATGGATCCATGCGCTCTCCACGTGCAGCCGGTACCTTGGCGCGGACCGGCTCATTCAGTTTACCAAACTCGTCGTCATTGAAGTCGTAGGGCGACTCGAAATCGTCCTGCCGCCGCTTGCGAGGACCCATGCCGAGCAAGCGACGCATGCGAGCCTGGCTCATGTACCAGGCATGCGTCAGCGCGCCGAACGCCAGCCAGCCGCCTTCATCGTCATCTTCTTCCTCGTCACCTACCGAAGGCAGCTTGGAGCGGCTTTTTGCGTAGTCTTGCGCAGCTTCGTCCTCATCCTCCTCGTTGCGACCGACGAGACCGGCAGAAAACAGCAGCATCCAGACGGTGGGGATGGCGAACACGCAGCCAACCGCTGTTGCGAAGGCGCCGGTCGGATAGGCGCCGACAAACAGCGCAGGAAACCGCAGGATCATGTCACCGATGACACCGCCGATACCGTTGGGAATCGGCCAGGTGAGCGGCGGCGGGAAGCAACCTATTACGGCGGAAGAAAGCACCGATCCCAGACCCCAGGCGGCGGCGCGCGCCGGGATGCGGCTGATGCGGCGTCCCGAGATCAACGCAAGCGCCCAGGCGACCACAGGCAAAAGCGCGACGACGCTGGCAAGTCCGAAGAACTGCATTGCAAGGTCGGCAAAGGCCGCCCCGCTATAGCCTAGAATGTTGGTCGGTTCGTTTCCTGTTGCATAGGAGTAGCTCGGATCCGCAACATTCCAGGTCGCAAGCGCAGCAACCGCCAAAGCGAGCAGCAGAAAGATCCCGAAGCCGATAAGGGTTTGCGCCTGCCGGAACATGAAACCCGAAAGGGAAAAACGGTCAGGCCGGCCATCCATTGCAGGCGATGTGCTTCTTGCCATGTGTGTACCCGTCCAATGCGTGAGAGCGTGCGAATCGCCAAGCGTCTGCGCCCAGTACCTTCGCCCCACCTAATCAAAGGACGGTTAAAGCGGTATTAACCATGCCACCCCCACATCTTGCATCTGAAAATAAAAAAGCCCGAACCTATGGAGGTCCGGGCCAAAAGCGGACTATTCGGACGAATAGGCCGCGACGGGCTGTTCAGCGGCGCCTGTTATGCAAGCGCCGCAATGCCTAGATTACGAATGGTACGCGGCTTCGCCGTGGGTTGCGAGGTCGAGACCCTCGCGCTCCGCTTCGACAGAGACGCGCAGACCGATGACGACATCAACGATCTTGTAGAGGATGAAGGAACCGATGCCCGACCATGCGATCGTCGTCAGGACGCCCTTCAGCTGGGCGAAAACCTGCGTCGCGGTACCCGGATAGCTGGCCGCGAAGTCGGCCGTCGAGTAATCGACGATGCCTGCGCCGCCGAGCGCCGGATTGACCAGGATGCCAGTGCCGATGGCGCCGAGGATACCACCGACGCAATGCACGCCAAAGACATCGAGCGAGTCGTCATAGTTGAACTTGTTCTTCACGACGTCGACGAAGAAGTAGCAAACCGGCGAAACGATGAGGCCGAGGACGATTGAACCCATCGGGCCTGCGAAACCTGCTGCCGGCGTAACGGCAACCAGGCCAGCGACGGCACCTGAAGCTGCGCCGAGCATCGACGCCTTGCCGCGAGTGAAGTTTTCGACGAGGCACCAGGACACAGCCGCTGCAGCCGTTGCGACGAAGGTGTTGATCATCGCGAGCGAGGCATAGGCGTTGGCTTCGAGGTTCGAGCCGGCATTGAAGCCGAACCAACCAACCCACAGAAGCGATGCGCCGACCATGGTGAGGGTCATGGAGTGCGGAGCCATGATTTCCTTCTTATAGCCGGTGCGCTTGCCGAGCATGATGGCCCCGATCAGACCGGCGATACCGGCATTGATGTGGACGACCGTACCGCCGGCGAAGTCAAGTGCGCCGTAGGAGAAGATCAGACCCGACGCCGAAGTGTAGGAGCTCGGACCACCCCAGAACCAGACCATGTGTGCCATCGGGAAGTAGACGAAGGTGACCCACAGAACGACGAACAGCATGACGGCCGAGAACTTGATGCGCTCGGCGAAAGCGCCGACGATCAGGGCAGGCGTGATGCAGGCGAAGGTCATCTGGAAGCAAACGTAGGTCAGCTCCGGAATGGCAACGCCCTTTGTGAATGTTTCGGACAGAGTGGTCGTGTCCACGCCTGCGAGGAAAGCCTTCGAGAAGCCGCCGACGAAACTGTTAAGCGAGCCGCCGTCCGTAAACGCGAGCGAGTAGCCGTAGGTCACCCAGATGATCATCACCACTGCCGTGATCATGAAGACCTGCATGAGAACGGAGAGCATGTTCTTGGCGCGAACCAGACCGCCGTAGAAGAGGGCGAGGCCCGGGATCGTCATCAGCAGGACGAGAACCGTGGAGATCATCATCCAGGTATTGTCGCCCTTGTCGACCGTCATCGCAGGAGCAGCAGCGGCGGCTGCAGGAGCAGCTGCATCCTGCGCGAAAGCGACGACTGGCGCGAGCAGCGCAGCCGACGCAGCAGCAAGCCGCGCATAGGTGGAAGAAAACTTCGAAATTGACATTGAAACAGGCTCCCTTGCTCTGCGGCTCTTACAGCGCTTCTGTGTCGGTTTCGCCGGTGCGAATGCGCACGGCGTGGTCGATCGAATAGACGAAGATCTTGCCGTCACCGATCTGGCCGGTCTTGGCAGATGAGGCGATGGCTTCGACAGCCTTGTCGACGAGTTCGGAGGCGACCGCGATCTCGATCTTGAGCTTCGGCAGGAAGCTGACCGCATATTCGGTGCCGCGATAAATTTCAGTATGTCCCTTCTGGCGCCCGTAGCCCTTCACTTCGGTCACGGTCAGGCCTTGGATGCCGATCGCCGTGAGGGCTTCGCGCACCTCATCCAGCTTGAACGGCTTGATAATGGCCATCACAATTTTCATCTGGTTTCCCATCCTTCGTTATCCTCGGCACGGAGCCGACTCTCCTTGCCGCTGACGTTCACGAACAGCGACCGGGACTAGACATTCAAAGGACGTGCCAGATTCGATCTGGCGATCTAATGGATTGAAAAATATATGTTATTTATAACGGCGCTAATAAACGGGCAATTGATTGCCCAATAATCGCTCAAAAAATGTTCAAATGAATGAATATGCCTACGATTTATTCAATTGCCCGTTTACGAATCAGCCCCTCCTGCGCCACCGACGCAATCAAGACACCGTCTCTCGTAAACAGGCTACCGCGGGTGAGCCCCCTGGCACCGGAAGCCGAGGGGCTGTCCTGGGTGTAGAGAAGCCAATCATCGAGTTTGGTAGGCCGATGGAACCACATCGAATGATCAAGGCTGGCCACCTGGATGCTCTGATCGAAAATCGACGTTCCATGCGGATGGAGCGACGTATCGAGCAGGGTCATGTCGGAGAGGTAGGCAAGAATGGCTGCCTGATAGTGCCCATCGTCGGGAACTGGCCCCGTCGCCCGAACCCAAACATGCTGCACCGGATCGAGCTTCTTGTCAGAGAAATAGTGCGTGAGCGATATCGGGCGAATCTCGATCGGCCGCTCGCGCTCCCAGTATTTCCGAATCGGCGCGGGCGCGTTGGCTAGAAACTGGGCCGCGATCTGCCGCTCATCGAGAAGCTTTTCCGGAACGGGCACGTCGGGCATGACGATCTGATGATCGAAACCAGGTTCCTCGATCTGAAACGAGGCCGACAGGGCGAAGATCGCTTTTCCATGCTGGATGGCGACGGCCCGGCGCGTATTGAAACTCGACCCGTCGCGAATCCTTTCCACCTGATAGACAATCGGCACGGAGGGATCGCCCGGTCGCATAAAATAGGCGTGCAGCGAATGCACGATCCTGTCGCGCTCCACCGTGCGCTGTGCCGCCATCAAGGCCTGCGAGATGACCTGACCGCCGAAGACGCGCTGCCAGCCAACCTGCGGGCTGCGACCCCGAAAGATGTCGACCTCGATCGCTTCGAGATCCAGCGTAGAAAGCAGGGTCTCCATCGCAGTCGGCTTTTCGGTGTCACGCGTCATTTTGTACGGCTCCGGGCGGTAGGAAGTACGGCAGCGATGATCTATATAGATCAATACGATATTCACAAGAAACGGAACGGAATCCATGCGGGACATGCTGGTTGTAGGCGCGGGTTATGTGGGGCTTTCCGCGGCCGTGGCGGTCAAGCAGGCAGCACCTCACCTCGATGTCGCGGTTGTCGAGGCTGCCCCTGCCGGCGTATGGCAGAAGGACATGCGCGCCTCGGCCATTATCGCCGCCGCGACCAGGATGCTCGGGGTTTTCGGCATCTGGGATGAGATCGAGCCCGACGCTCAGCCGATCAGCAAGATGATCGTCACCGATTCCAAGACATCGGATCCCGTACGTCCGGTCTTCCTGACCTTCGATGGCGAGGTGGAGGATGGACGGCCGTTCGCACATATGATTCCGAATGTCGTGCTCGTCCGGGCGCTGCGTGGCGTATGTGAACGGCTTGGGATCGAAATTCATCACGGCTTTAGCGCGACCGGCCTCTCCATTGCCGATACGCATGCGACAGTCACCGCCGCGGATGGTAGCGTGCAGGAAGCCCGGCTGGTCGTCGCCTGCGACGGCGTCCGTTCACACCTCAGGGACCTGGCGGGCATCAAGACCGTCTCCTGGGACTATGGGCAGTCCGGGATTGTCACGACTGTCGAGCATGAGCGCCCGCATCACGGTTGCGCGGAAGAGCATTTCCTTCCGTCCGGACCGTTCGCCATCCTGCCCCTGAAAGGCAACCGTTCCTCGCTCGTCTGGACTGAGCCGACGCCGGAGGCAAACCGTCTCGTCACATCCGACGATCTGATTTTCGAGGAAGAGCTGGAGCGCCGCTTCGGTCACAAGCTCGGTGCATTGAGGGTTGCCGGCGACAAACGCGCCTTCCCGCTGGGGCTGACGCTTGCACGGGCTTTCGTAGCTCCACGTGTGGCGCTCGCCGGCGATGCGGCGCATGGTATTCATCCGATTTCAGGTCAGGGCCTCAACCTCGGCTTCAAGGATGTCGCCGCCCTTGCCGAAACCGTCGTCGAGGCCGATCGGCTTGGCCTTGATATCGGCTCGATCAACATACTGGAGCGCTACCAGGCGTGGCGACGCTTTGACACCTTCCGGATGGGCGTCACCACCGATGTGCTGAATCGGCTTTTCTCGAACGACGTAGGGCCACTGCGTATCGCCCGCGACTTTGGCCTCGGGATCGTCGATCGGCTGCCAGGCCTCAAATCGTTCTTTATCGGGCAGGCAGCCGGCACGACCGCCAAGGACAACCCCCGCCTGCTCGCGGGACAGACGATCTAGTCAGTCGTCCAGCCCGCGCGCCTCGGAGACCAGCATGATCGGAATGCCGTCACGGATCGGATAGGCGAGACGCGCCTTCTCCGACACGAGTTCATTGTGCTCGCGATCGTATGTTAGCCGGCCCTTGGTCAGGGGGCATACCAATAGTTCCAGCAGTTTCGGGTCAACGCGGCTGAGCTTTTCGTCCATGTCTCAGCTTTACTGCAGAACGGTGTCCGAGTCACCGAAGACGCGTGCCAGCACGATCTCGGTGATCGCGATCAGTGTTTCCGCGCGTGTTTTCAGATCCGGTGCCTCCAGTAGCGCTTGCTTCTCCGCCGGTCCAAACGGAGACATCATCGCCAGCGAGTTGACGAGCGTCAGATTGCTGGCGCGCTCGACACTTTCCCAATCCGCCTCGAGCTTGTTCGCATCGAGATAGGCCTTGAAGGCGGCCAGAAGCGCGGTCCGATCAACCGCATCTTCCTCGTCGCGTGCCGAAAGATCAGCAATGAACGGCGCAATGCGGAAGGTTCGGAACGGATTGTGGGTTTCCCGCTCCTCCAGCAGCCGAAAACGGCAAATGCCAGTCAGGGACACGATGTAGCGACCGTCGCCGGTCTCGGCAAAAGAAGTGATGCGTCCGAGGCACCCAACCGGCGCCAGATTAGCCTCGCCCTGCCCTTCCTGGTCGCCCAGCGCGGGCTGGACCATGCCGATCAATCGATTGCCTGATAAGGCCGCATCGAACATGGCAAGATAGCGCGGCTCGAAAATATTGAGAGGTAACTGCCCTGTCGGCAGCAGCAGCGCACCGCCCAGCGGAAAGACCGCGATCGTATCAGGCAGATCACCGGGTTTCAGATATCGTGCATTCCCCACTTGCATAGAGACTGGTCCTGCATTACCGGCGGGCGCGACACGCCCGCACAAACGGAAATGTGGTGCCCGCCTCTAAAAACGCAAGGGCGACGAATCGAAACTGGAGTCTGAATTACGAAAACAGCATCGCCGAAAGCTTGCGGCGTGCCGAAACCGTAGCCGGATCCTTGAAGCCCCAGACGTCGAAGAACTGCAGCAACTGGCGCCGCGCGCCGTCGTCGTCGAAGCCACGGTCCTTGCGCATGATGTAAAGCAGGTGATCTGCCGACTCGTCACGCCGGCCCTCGACGTTGCGGATCTTGGCAAGCTTCAAACGCGCTTCATGATCGTCGGGATTTCGCGCCAACTCCTGCTCCAGGGCTACGGGATCGCCGAGCTTGCGCGCCTCCTCGATCTGATCGAGCTTCTTCGAGACCGCCTGGATGGCCGGATCCTTCGCCATTTCCTCCGGCAGTTCGGTTAGCGCCTCGCGCGCACGCTCATGCTGGTCGGCGGCTATCATGCACTCCGCCATTCCCGCCAACGCCTTGGCATTCTCGGGATCGGCCTGCATGACAGCACCATAGAGCTGCGCGGCACCGTTGATATCGCCTGAAGCCAGCAGCTCGTCGGCCTCCTTGAGAACGCCCTCGATTTCTGCCGCCTGGTCGGCGCCGGCCGGACCGGCGATCCGATCGATGAACTGGTTGATCTGGCTCTCTGGCACTGCGCCCATGAAGCCATCGGCGGGGCGACCGCCAACGAAGGCGATCACGGCCGGGATCGACTGGATACCAAGCTGCCCGGCAATCGAGGGATGGTCATCGATGTTCATCTTGACCAGCTTGACGCGCCCCTGCGCTTCGTTGACGACCTTTTCCAGGACCGGCGTCAGCTGCTTGCAGGGACCGCACCACGGTGCCCAGAAATCGACGAGAACCGGCTGGTTGCGCGATTCCTCAATGACATCCTTCGTGAAATTCGCAGTCGTCGTATCCTTGATATAGCCGCCCGCGCCGGGTGCCGGCGCTGCCCCGTAGTTTGCCGTTGCCGTCATCTGGCCCAAGGAATTGCTGTAAGGATTGTCGTTGCCGCTCATGGATATCTCCCGCCGTGCCGGTCAGCCGGCTTGTGTAGCGCTAAAATCGTATGTCAGGACGTCACTTTCAAGACAAGCGGCTTGTGTCCTGTTGCTTCCATAAAGCGAATAAGGTCGCTGCTGGCAATCGATGTCGTGGCATCGTTCGACAGCGGATGACAGTTGATGATCTCATCCTTCATCAGATCGGCATCGAGAACGAATGTGACATGTCCGCCTGTATCGTTGATGGCCCCAAAAGCCGTAACCGCCCCCGGAACAACGCCCAGATACTCCATCAGCTTTTCCGGTTTCCCGAATGAGACCTTGCTGGAAGCGCCGATCAGCGTATGCACCGTTTTCAGATCCACAGCTGCATTCTCTTCTACCGTCAGCAGGAAGAACTGATCTTTCTTGTCCTTCACAAAGAGATTTTTGGTGTGGCCCCCGGGAATTTCATCGCGCAGTGCCACCGATTCGGCGACCGTGAAGACCGGCGCATGATCCTTGGTGCTGTGCTTTATCTCCAGGCCGTCAAGGAAAGCAAAAAGGTCATTTCTGGTCTTCGGCGTCACATCGGTCATCGTAAAATCCGTGGGTCTGAGAGCGACAAGGTGCCTGATTACGGTCCGCGATCGCCTTTTGCAATGTTCGTGGTTGACGCTTGGCCCTGCATTTGCGGCACTTCCGATGTCTTCGAACGAGGCCCGGAAATTTTTCTTCGAAATTCCGTCATTTCCCTGTTGCATTTGAAAATCGTTTGGGCGATATAGCGCCCGTCGCCGCAAGGTGGCGCCCACGGTCCTCACAACTACCCCGGACCGGTGCGGATTGAGCGGGTGTAGCTCAGGGGTAGAGCACAACCTTGCCAAGGTTGGGGTCGAGGGTTCAAATCCCTTCGCCCGCTCCAAATTTCCTCGAATAAGTCAACATCTTAAGACCTCGCTTGTCGAGGAGCCAATTCGGGCTTTTGGCCGTGTCGCCACCGGAAAGACGGCGCAGCGTAACGGCACCTCAGTACCCAACCGACTCACGACGGGCTATACCTTGCTTGCGCTGCCGGGCTTCTGTGGCCGAATGGAGCCATGTCATGGAAGAACAAGGTCACGACGGGTGGGGATTTTATCGGCACGGTTTCTTTGTGGGAAGGGGGCTCCTTTTAACAACGCCGCCCCCATCCCGCCGAAGCCCCCCCGCAGGGGCGGGAGCCAATCAACCCCTTCTTACTACTGCTCGGGGGTGTCAGGTTCCGGCGCTGGTGGGCGCTTACTCTTAGATTTAGATTCCTTACGGGGGAGACAGGGCTTTGTCGGAACTAGCGGTGTCGCCAGACCTTGAGGGCGGAAACCAGCAGGATCAAAGCAAGAGCTGGGAGCAGGAAAGCGTTGGGCACGATGCCGAGCAGCTTGCCGCCGATGAAAGTTCCGACGATCGACCCAGCTGCCATGACGAGCAGGAAAAGCCGGTTGCGCCCAAGAACGGAAAAACTTTGGTCGCGGCTGTAGCGCGTGAAACCGACAAGCATTGTCGGCAGGCTCACTGCAAGGGAGATAGAGCCAGCTAGCTTGATGTCTGCCCCGAATAATATCACCAAAGTCGCGACTAGAAGTTCACCGGCCGCCACACCAAGCAGCGAGGCAACTGTCCCGATGACGAAGCCCGCGAGGACCCCCGCGACCAGTTGCGCGCCCCCCGTCAGAAGCGGCTGCCCAGCCGCTACGTCACGCCCAACTACCAACACGATCGCGAATTCTACGAGCAGAATGGCGATGACTTTGTACAACGTGTCGGACTTTAGACGCGTAGCCAAACCCGCTCCGAACCATGCGCCTAAAAGGCTTCCGGCGAGGAGATTGACGATGATAGGCCAGCTTGCCGCAATCGTGCCGAAAGGAACCGTTGCCGCCCGAAACAGCAATGCCGATGCAACGACAACGAGGCTCATGGCCTTGTTGAGAATGATTGCTTCCAAAGCCGGAAAATTGAAAAGGCCAATCAAAAGGGGCAAGCGAAACTGACCACCACCGAGGCCGATCAGTCCAGCGAATGCGCCGATGACACCTCCACCACCTAAAGCCATCGGAAGGTTGCGTGATTGCTGCGCAATAGAGGTGTCGTCCGTCATCATCCAAGCTCCGCGAAAATCTCACCTCTTGTAGTGGTAGCTGGATGTCGTCAGTTGGGCTACTGCGCGTTTGGTCCTCGCCCGACCGCAAACTGCGCCTCCCACTCCGAAACGGAAAGCTCAAGAACACGCGTTGGTAGTGATGATGACTTATGGATAATCTAAAGTTTCTGTTTAGCCTCCAGGCCCAACAACTTTGCCTGTCCCATGATCGCGGCGACCATGCCACCCGCGTTCCTGCCCTTTCCGCAATACCGGTATGGTCGGTCCTTAGATCCTCGAAGGGCGGTCAGCGGATTTTAGTTGCGGGCGACGTCCAGGCATTTTCCGCGGCTTTCTTTGCCAGCGCAAGGTCGCGCTCATCCCGCTGCTCGGCGTTGTCGCGAACCGTTTCGGCCTGCCGGTCGGCAATGTAGGGTGCCAGCATTTGCTCCAAATGAGCCGCTGTCAGTCCGCCTGCAAAGCTCCTCATCTCTTCCCTCGCCCTGTTTACCGTTTGTAAACATTTAGCGGGTCACAGCGCTGATCGAAATGGTTCGATCGAACTCTCCCCGTGCTTTTTCGGGGACAAGACAAGCGCCCGAGACTAGGGGGTGGCCACCCCTAGCCGTTCGGCATGCGGCGCAAGTGAGGTCATGATATTGGGGTGGAGCATGATCCCTTCAGCGAGAGCCTCGCGCTTGCGGGCCAGCCCGTTTTCTCCCGGCAGCCGAACGCGCGCAACACCCGGTCGCGGGGGATTGCTGCGGCATGCCTCGGCAAGCCAGCCCGTCTGCCGTAGAAAGGCATCGCGGCCACCAAAAGCTTCAGGGTCGAAAACCTGGACGGTGACTGCCGCGTTTGTCCCCTTCAATTCGTCGACACGCCCAAGACCGCCAAGCCCCTGCGTGAAGGCCTCGACATGAAGCGCCATGCCATAGCCCTTCTGGCCATGATCGAGCCCTCCCACCGGCATAAGCGTGCCGCCACGGTCGATCACCCGCGGATCACGGCTGGGCTCGCCGTTCTCATCCATCAGCCACTCGTGCTCATATTGCCGGCCCTCGCGCACCAACCGCTGCGCCATGTTGACCGTCGTGATCGAAGCGCTGATATCGATCAGGATGGGATCGCCGGGCGTTGGGATGCCATGGGCAACCGGGTTGGGAGTATAGACACCCTTTCGTCCGCCGAAAGGCGCGACCTGTCCACCGGATGGGCTGGAGCTTGCGATGCTGACCATGTAGCCGCGATCCGTGGCGATGGTGAGATAGGCGGCGAGACAACCGATATGATGACTGTCGGCGATCGCGATCGTGGCTGTGCCGTAGGTGGCAGCGCGCTCGCAGGCGAGTTTCACCGCTTCGGATGTCAGCCACGCACCGGGAAGGCGGCGCCCACGCCAGGCAACGGCTGGACCACGATCCGACAGAATATCCGGCACGCCCTCACGGTTCATCACACCATCGGCGATGCTTTGCAGATACCAGCCGGCCAATGCCAGGCCATGCGTCGTGTGGCCCATCAAATCGGCTTCGACGAGATAGTGCGCAACGGCGCCCGCCTTTTCCTCCTCAAGTCCGGCGGCGCCAAACAAGGACTGCGCAAACATGCGCAACGTATCCGGTGCATAGCGGATATCGGGAGCCTCGCCCATGTTGTTCTCCATCATTTGGCGGCAGCGAGCCGGTCAGCGCGCGAGAAAGCGGGGTTCCAATGTCTTGCCATCGAACGCCGCAAGCACGTTCTCGGCAGACATGATCGACACGGCGCGTTTCGCGTCGAGGGTGACGCCGGCGACGTGCGGGGTCACCAGCGTGTTCGGCAGTCGGAATAAGGGATTGTCGATGCCGGGCGGCTCGACGGCGAAACTGTCCAAACCGGCCCCGGCGAGGTGCCCATCTTCAAGCGCGGAAATCAATGCCTTCTCGTCGACCACTTCGCCTCGCGCCGTGTTGATCAATAGCGCGCCCCGCTTCATCAGCCTGATGCGACGAGCATCGATGAGGTTTTGTGTCTCCGGCGTCAACGGACAGTGGAGGCTGACAATGTCGGAGTTCGCAATGAGTGTATCCAGGTCGGTTTCGCGGGTGACCCCATCGTGAAACGCGTGACCGGGCGTATGTGGATCGAAGGCCGAGACGATCATGCCGATGGCGCCCGCCATACGGGCGAGCGTCTGGCCGATGAAGCCAAACCCGACAAGACCAAGCCGCTGGCCGCGCAACTCGCGCCCGTTATATTGGTTCTTGTCCCAAATACCGTCCCGGATGAGCCTGTCCTGGCGCGGCAAGTCCTTGACGAGCGCCATGATCAGCGCGAGCGCATGCTCGGCGACCGAGTGTCCGTTACTTCCCGTCGTCATCGACACGGGGGTGCCGAGCGCTGCGGCCGCCTTCACGTCGATGTCGTTCGTTCCGACCCCGTGCTTGGCGATGTGTCGGAGCCTTCCCCCCGCCTGCATTTCCTCAGCCCCAAGCAAGTCGGCGAGCAGACGCACGATGACTGCATCCGGCTTGTGGGCTTTCATAACCTCAATGACGGCCTGCCGGTCGATGTAGGGCGGCGTGGAGATGACGCGTACTCCGGCATTTTCCAAAAGCGCCCGGCCTTCGGGCGCCAATTCGCCACCAAGAATGACAACAGTCTTTTCCATTCGCTCAACTCCTCCAGCGAGCAAAGCAGCAGGCGGCACACCACGGCACGGCCAACAACCCCGCAAGAACCGACGCGCTAAGCCGCCCGCCGGCGTGGAGACCGCGCCATCAACCGCGCATAGGCGATGGCTGAAAGCATATTCACGTGGTTTGCCTTGCCCGTGCCGGCAATATCGAAGGCCGTGCCGTGGTCGACGGACACGCGATCGATCGGCAAGCCGAGTGAGACGTTGACCGCCGTGTCGAATGCGATGAGCTTGATCGGAATATGGCCCTGGTCGTGATACTGCGCGATAACAAGATCGAAGGCACCATTATAGGCACGCGCAAAGACCGTGTCGGCCGAGATCGGACCAACGACATCGATGCCCTTCGCCTGCGCCAGTTCGACGGCAGGCGCGAGGAATTCACTATCCTCGGTGCCGAACAGGCCGTTCTCGCCGCAGTGCGGGTTGAGACCGGCAACCGCGATCCGCGCCTTTCTGCCAAGGCGCATGAAATGATTGTGCCCCGCCTCGATCGTTGCGAGAACGCGCTCGGTCTTGGCGCGTTCGATAGCGCCCTTCAGCGAGATATGGGTAGAAACGTGGATGGTGTTCAGCCGCTCCGAAGCGAGCAGCATGAACGAGCTCTTCGAACCGGTGAGATGCGCCAGCAGGCCGGTGTGGCCGTCATAGTGATGGCCGGCGAGATTCATCGCTTCCTTATTGATCGGCGCGGTAACGATGACATCGGCGTTGCCTGACATCGCAAGATCGACGGCACGGCTGATGTAGCGCACCGACGCGTCACCCGCGACTGGACTGACCTTGCCGATCTCAGGCAGCGGCGCACCAAGCTCGACCTCGTCGACGGCAATCTTGCCCGCGCCAGCTGCATCCGCCGGCGCGAAGGAAAGCCCGGTTGCGGCGGCGCGATTGGCGCGCTCGAGCGCTTCCGTGTTGCCGACGATGACGAAATCGCGACGCTCCTGCTCCGGCATCGTGGCAAGCGCCTTGACAATCACCTCGGGGCCGACACCGGCCGGATCGCCGAGCGTCACGGCAACTTTCGCATTCCTGTCCATCACTCACGGTCCTCTTTGAATGAAAGCGGCCTCAAAAAGCGGCTTGGTAGATCGAGCGGATATCGGCGCGCGACAGGTCGCGCGGGTTGTTGTCCAGCAGGCGACGGATCGCAAAGGCATCGTCAGCCATCGCATCCAGATCACTTTCCGGCACGTCGAGGCCAGAGAGTTTCATTTCAATCCCGAGTTCGGCGCAAAAGGAATAGGCGGCATCGAAAACAGATTCGATATGGCCTGAAGTCTGGCGACCCAATGCTTCCATGATGATATTGGTCTTCTCAGGCACCGCCGGCGTATTGAAGGCGAGCACATGAGGGAAGATCAGCGCATTTGCCGCGCCGTGCGCCACATGCCAACGCGTACCGAGCGGATAGGCGAGAGCGTGACCACCAGCGGTATTGACCGGGCCGAGACAGAAGCCGCCATACAGGGAGGCAAGCGCCAGGCCGGCACGCGCCTCGGCGTCGGAGCCATCCTGAACGGCGCGAGCAAGATACTTGCCGACCAGCCGCGTTCCTTCGATCGCATAAAGGTCGATCATCGGATGCGCCTTGCGATTGGTGAAAGCCTCGACACAGTGCGCCATCGCGTCGACCCCGGTTGCCGCGGTCGTGCGCGCAGGCACGCTGAAGGTCAGCGCCGGATCGACAACCGCGATATCGGCCAGCATGTGCATGCTCTCGACGGCAAGCTTGGCCATCGTCGTGGGGTCGGTGACGAGGGCCCTGATGCCGGCCTCGCTGCCGGTGCCTGATGTCGTCGGCACCTGAGCTAGCGCAACGCGGCGCGGCCCCCTGACTTTGTTCGGCCCGACAACTTCATGCAATGTCTGCGAGGAACCGGCAAGCACTGCGGCAAGCTTGGCAAGGTCCATGGCACTGCCGCCGCCGAAGCCAACCACCAGTTGGGCGTCTGCTGCATTTGCCACGGCCAACACCTTGTCGAGATTGGCAGTATCCGGCTCTGGGGTTACATCGGCAAACACCGTGACGTCGCCCTTGAGGGCAAGCGTATCGACGCGCGTCGCGTTGAAGGCGTCGGAGATAACGAGAATCCTGCTGTAGCCTTTCTCGTTGGCCCACTTGCCGAGCCGCTCTGCCGTGCCGACGCCGAACTCGATCAGGTGCGGCCGGACGATTGTGATAGGCGAATCCAAGCTGACCACTGGACCACTCCTCCGTGCAAGTGCTGGCGACTTATCTCCGTCGCATAAGATGTAAATTTGTTATACAAAGCTACTGCATTTGGCAAGCAGTCAGATCGCCCGCGACGAGGAAATCGTGCTTTTGCCAATCACATCGCACGCCAATCCATCCAAATTTTGCGTCCAGATCGTTGATTTTGCAAATAAAAATGACAATAGCCTGAAATTGAGGTCATTGAGGTGGAGTTGGAGCCGAATGGCCATAAGAAAACGGGAAGTTGTTAAATGAGCGCGCGATCCGACCCACTTCTTCCGTCAAGAAGTGGAATCGGATCGAGGAAATTCACAACTGACAACCTATGAAGGTGTTACGCTATCGCATCGGCGGAAAGCCGCACGTATTTTATGGCACGGCGATAATAAGTGTAGGCGACATGCACCACGCCATCCGCTCCTTGAATAATCGAGGGGTAGGAAAACTCACGGTTCACCGAGTCTTTCGAATTGTTGCTCAAGCAATATCCGTCACCGGTATCAAGATCGACACGTCGGGGAAAGCTCACGCCGCCATCACCGGAGAGGGCAAGGCTGAGCGGCGCGCGAGGGACGCCCCAGACGGCCTTGCGTCGCTCGCTTGTTTGCACCGGCGCCACCTTTGTCCCCTCGTCGCCTTCGATCTCATCGTAAAGCGACTGGCGCCGAGCATCCGAGGTCGAGGCATTGGAATGGTTGTAAACCATTGCGATCATGCCGTTTTCCAGTCGCGTCGCCTGGATCGACGAGTTGTTGTTCGGCAGATCAATCGGCCGAGGCGCGCTCCAATGTGCGCCGCCATCACTCGAGCGGCTGGACAAGACCGATTCGGCAAATCGATTGCGATAGAAGGCCACAAGGTTGTCGCCGTCGATCGGCACGATATTCATGTGAACCGCGCCGATACTATCCGGGACCTCCGTCATGACCCAGCTTTTGCCCGCGTCGCGCGAGATCAGCACGCCCGCCGTATCGACGTCTCCCGTCCAGCGTTCTCCGGGCAATCCAATGCAGCGAAAGACCGGCAACAGCCAGGTGCCAGTGCGATTGACGATGATCGGCTGGCGCACGAACGTGCCCGGAATATCACAGAGAACGCGCACCTCTCCGAAGGTTTTTCCGCCATCCTCCGAGATACGACATTTTACAATCGAGCCGTCCTGGTTGCCCGAGGTCTGCGAGGTATAAAGTAACCAGACTTTTCCGTCTGGCGCATTGAAAACTAAAGGATTTTGTTCGGATTTCGCCGGATCGTCCGACATCTTCTCCGGCTGCGACCAGCCCGCCGCTCCCGTCGCCAGTCGCGACATGTAAATGGAGATATCACCCATTCCCTCCATCGTGCCTCCGAACCAAACGCAAGTCAGGGTTCCATCTGGCAGAAATGCGAGATTGGCCGCGTGATTCTGGATACAGGGAGAGGGTAGATACGCTTCAGCGCGACCCTTCTCGGCGGACTGCTCGGCGATGTCTCCGGTCATCAACGCCGGAACCGCCTCGGGCGGCAAACCTGTAAAGCTCATGTTCCATCCCTCACGGCAGCTTGGCATAGGCTTCGGAAAGCGCCGCATAGTCGGCGTCGCTGATTGGCATCAACGGCGCACGGGTCCGCCGCCAGGCTGCGTTACCGGTCTTGAGACCCACCATTGCCTTGATCGTCGGAATCTGGACATAGGAGTTAGAGAGCGTTCGATAGGCATTGATGCGAGCTTGGGCAATCTCGACCTCGCCGGCACACGCCTCATCGTGGACCTTGTCGTATACGGTGCGCAGCGAGTCCGCGACGAGGTTGGAGGTTGCCGTGATGCAGCCCGCACCTCCCGCCTTCAGGAGCGGCAAGAGCAGTGGATCAGCTCCGGCCAGCACGGAAAAGCCCGGATAAGCGGCGATGATCGCCTGCATGTTATTGAAATCACCTGCGGATTCCTTGATTCCGACGACCGTGTTCGGGAATGCTTCGATCAGCCTGCCGATCAACGGGATCGAAAGCGGAACGCCTGAGACTTGCGGGATATGATAGAGAATGACCTGCAGCCTGACATCGCCGATCTTTTCCAAAACCTGCGAATAGGCAGCAAACAACCCGTCGTCGGATACGCCTTTATAATAGAAGGGCGGCAGCATCACGACCTTTGTCACGCCAAGAGAGAGCGCATGCTTGGTCAACTCCACCGTTTCCGGAATGGCAACGACACCAGTACCGGGAAGCAGCTTGTCGGCGGGCACGCCTGCCTTGAGGGCTGCCTCAAGGATCGACCGACGCTCGCCGGAGGAGAAGGAATTCGCCTCACCGGTCGTGCCAAGCAGCGCTACGCCGTGACATCCTTCCCGCAACAAGCGTTGGCAGTGCTCGGTGAAAAGGTCCAGGTCCGGGCTGCCGTCCGCATTGAGCGGGGTCGCCGCCGCGCTGAATACGCCTGAAATCTTGTAATCGTTCATATCGTCCTCCTCGGATGAACGCCGCACAGCTGGCGGCCAAGGCGGGAACTCGAGCCCGCGAGATGCGGTTTTCATCTTCCTCACAGCAGATGTTGTCAATATGACAATATGCGACAGCGGCTTGTGATATTTGTAACTAACTGAAAACGCGAAATAAAATATTTTAGATCTTCCTCAAGCTCGAGGCATGGATTAATTTTAGTTGACATATTTACATTATCGAGCGAGTGTCTGCGCCATGTCGTGATGCACTTTCGGGATAGAGTGGAAAGTGGAGACGCCATCAATTTTGCCATGGGAGGACACTATGACTGACCGCAATGAAGGGAAATCTGCGCAGGGAACGCAGATGTCACGCCGCGAGGCTTTGAAGCTCGGCCTCGCCGCTGGCGTTGGCCTCACCGTATTCGGGATGAACGCCCGGATCGTGTTCGCCGATGAGGGACAGGTTCTCAAGGCCGCGCATCCGGCGTTCGACCAAGACTGGTCACCGCTGCGCGGCGGCGGACGCCCGTTCCGCTGGAACTCGATCTGGTGGGCTTCGCCGATGTATTTCGATAGCGAAGGCAAGATCAAGCCATATGTCTTCACCAGCTGGGACTCGCCTGACAACAAGGTCTGGACCTTCAAGATCGACCCCAAGGCCGTCTTCTCCGACGGCAGCAAGATCACCTCGGCTGATGTCAAGGGCTCCTGGGAAGTTGCTTCCATGCCCAACACGAAGAGCCAGCGCGCCGACCAAGTGCTGAGCAAGGTTCAGGGCTATAAGGAAATCAGCGGCGGTTCCGGCAACGAACTGACGGGCGTTGCAACGCCTGATGAAGGCACGGTTGTCGTCACCCTGACGGAAGTCGACCCGATCTTCTTCATGCGCCTTGCCAACCACATTGCTCCCATCACCAAGGCGGCGCAGTCGCGCGGCAGTGACGGCGAGGAAGTTGCCGATTGGTACAAGCCTGACAGCAAGCCCGTTTTCTCCGGCCCGTTCAAGCTGACCAGCCTCGACATCGACGCCGGCAAGCTGGTCTTCGAACCGAACGAGAATTTCTTCGGGCCGAAGCCGAAGCTGGCGCGCATCGAAATCACGTCGGTGGAAGACAACGTCACCGCGACCTCGCTGATCAATTCGGGCGAGTTCAACGCTCACACCGAGCTCGTGACCTCCACCATTATCCAGGACCTCGGTCCGGAATTCTCCTCCGGCCCGCTGATCCCGACCAGCCAGCACTTCTGGTTCAACGTCACTCGTGCCCCGATGGACGACCCCAAGGTTCGCCAGGCGCTGATCATGGCGATCGACCGCGACGGTCTCTTCAAGGCTTCCTACCCGGATGGACCGCACAAGAAGGCGGATCAGATCCTCAATTCCGTGCCCGGCGCCGACAATTCCGGCTTCGAGCCCTATCCGTACGATCCGGCAGCCGCCAAGAAGCTGCTCGCCGAGTCGAGCTATGGCGGCCCCGAGCGTCTGCCGAAGATCTTGTTCGTCGGCATTTCCGCGCCGGCCATCGAAGCTGCGGCCCAGTTCATTGCCGAGCAGTGGCGCCAGAATCTCGGCATCACCGCCGTCGACATGAAGCCGCAGCAGGACTCCTACGCAGGTCCGGACCAGAACGCGGTACAGATCTTCCGTGACGACGTCGGCACGCGTGTTCCGGACGCCGTTTCCTATCTTGCGGGCTGCATCGCTTCGACCTCATCGAACGCGCAGAACAAGCTTGGCGGATACAAGAACGAGAAGGTCGACGCGGCCCTTGCGGAAGCGGCCACGAAGGCCGCCGACGATCCGCAACGCGTCAAGCTCGCCCAAGATGCGCAGAAGGCGTTCCGCGAGGATTGGGCGTTCATTCCGTGGTATTCTCAGGCGATGTCGCGCTGGGCCACCAAGGAGGTCAAGGGCATGGAAAAGAACCTCGACTGGCAGGTCGTCGCGCCCTGGGACATTTCCGTCGGCTGAGCTGTCGAACGTCCCGAATAGATAGCCTTCTGGCAAATTAGCAACCGCGCGAAGACCGCAGGGCCTTCGCGCAAGTTTCAAGAAGACATCGCATGTCCGCCTTGATGCGGAAAGGTGTCTGCCAACCGGTGGGAGATGACCTTGTTACGCTACGTGCTAACCCGGTTTGCCATCTGGATTCCGTCCGTGCTGATCGTCATGCTGGCCGTCTACGCGCTGGCTTTCTACGGCGCCGGCGATCCGATCAAGTTGATCTTTCTGCGCGCACCCGGCGATGTTGCCTATAACCCACAGCGCATCGAAGCCATCCGCGAGAGCGCCGGCCTCAACAAGCCGTTCATCGAGCAGTTCGGCTTTTACATCTGGAATCTTCTGCATGGCCAGTTCGGCAATTCGCTGACTTCGGGCCGTTCGGTCTGGGCCATGGTTTCGGCTGCGGCACCGGTTTCCTTCCAACTCGCGCTCTGTTCCATCATTCTGACCGCTGTCGTCGCCATTCCGCTCGGCATGATCGCGGCACTCAACCAGAACACGCGACTCGACTACACGATCCTGGGCAGCGCGCTCTTTCTCTGGGCGATCCCTGCCTATGTCGCCGGTCCGTTGCTGATGGTCGCGCTCATCGTGCTGCTGCCGATGATCAAGGTGCCTTATGGCTGGGGCGGCGTGTTCGACGTGCGCATCCTCTTGCCGCTGCTCGTATTGTCGTTCCAGCCGATCGCACTGATCGTTCGCCAGACGCGCGCTGCGGTCATCGAAGTCCTGTCCGAGGATTTCGTCCGGACGGCCCGCGCCAAGGGCGTGCCTGAGATCGTCGTCGCTTTGCGCCACATCCTGCGCCCGGTGCTGACGCCTGTCGTCACTCAGCTCGGCCTGATCATGATCACGATCGTCAACGGGGCGATCTTCGTCGAGCTCGTCTTCGGCCTGCCGGGCCTCGGGCGCCTGACGGTGCAGGCGCTGACCAATTCTGACTATCCCGTCATCCTGGCGATCACGCTGATCGGTTCCTTCCTGGTCATGGCCTCGAACCTGTTGGTCGATGTGCTTTATCCGCTGCTTGATCCGCGCGCCAACGATGCAAGAAGGAGCCGCTGACCATGTCCGCCATCCCTCTCTCCACGATCGAAGCAACGCAGGAAGAGCCGCCGGTCAACCTGTGGCGTGACGCCTGGTACCGTCTGAAGCGCAACAAGCTTGCCCTTTTCGGTCTGGTTGTCGTGCTGATCCTCGGTTTCACCGCAATCTTCGGTCCATACCTGACGCCTTACGACTATCTGACGCAGGATCTGCAGGCGCGAAACGCGGTTCCGTCACTTCACCACCTGTTCGGTACCGATGATCTAGGTCGGGATGTTTTCAGCCGCGTCGTCTTCGGAACGCGCACGGCCTTCCTGGTTGCTATCGTCGTGACCTTCATCGCGGTTGCGATCGGTCTCGTGCTCGGTGCCATCGCCGGCTTCTTCGGCAACCCGTTCGACAGCGCCATCATGTGGCTGACTGACGTGACCATGTCGGTGCCGAATCTGCTGCTCGTCGTCGTCATCAACGCTTCGCTGAAAACGCCGATCGCAAAATGGATGGAGGCCCAGTACATGGCAACCCTCAATCCATTCTACCGCCAGACCATTTGGGTCGATTTCTTCCTCGTCTTCGGCTCGATGGCGCTGATCTCCTGGCCGCCCTATGCCCGCCTCGTGCGCGCTCAGGTGCTGTCGATCCGCAGCCGCCCCTATATCACCGCGGCACAGGCGCTTGGCCTCTCCAACTGGGTGATCATGAAGCGCTACGTCGTGCCAAACGCGCTCGGACCACTCATCGTCTCCGTCAGTGCTGGCCTCGGCACCGCCATGGTTCTGGAGAGCGCCTTCAGCTTCCTCGGCGTCGGCGTCAATCCGCCGACCCCCAGCTGGGGTAACATGATCTCGGATGGCCTGCGCGTCTGGCAGCACTATCCGCATCTCCTCGCCGCACCGGCAGCCGTTCTTGGCCTTGCCTCGGTTGCTTTCAGCTTCCTCGGCGATGGCCTCAACGACGCACTCAATCCGCGGGGCAGCAAGTGATGAACACAACCAAATCCAATGAACGCCTACTCGATGTGCGCGGTCTCACCGTCGAGATCGACGGACGCAATGGCCCTGCCGTCGTTGTCGACGGCATCGACCTACACGTCAACAAGGGCGAGACGCTCGGCGTCGTCGGCGAATCCGGCTGCGGCAAGAGCCTGACCATGCTCAGCCTGATGCGGCTCCTGCCCAACAAGATCAAGGTGACGAAGGGCTCCGCGAGCTTCGACGGCAACGACCTTCAGAAGATGTCCAACAAGGAACTGCGCAAGGTCCGCGGCGGCGACATCGGCTTCGTTTTCCAGGATCCGATGACATCGCTGAACCCCGTGATGCGCATCGGCGACCAGATCTGCGAACCGCTGATCTATCACCGCAAGATGAGCAAGGCGCAGGCCCGCCAGCGGGCTGTCGAACTGCTGCGGCTCGTTGGCATTCCGGGGCCGGAAGAGCGGCTGCAGGCCTATCCGCACGAGCTTTCGGGCGGGATGCGCCAGCGCGTCATGATCGCCATCGGCCTTGCCTGCAATCCGAAGCTCTTGATTGCTGACGAACCGACGACCGCGCTCGATGTGACCATCCAGGCCCAGATCGTCGATCTGGTGAAGGATCTGCGTGCCAAGCTCGGCATGTCTGTCGTCTGGATCACGCACGATCTCGCGCTGATCGCTGGTCTCGTCGATCGCGTCGCCGTCCTCTATGCCGGCACGGTTGTGGAAGATGCGCCGGTGGACGAACTCTACTCTCGTCCCAGCCATCCCTATACGCGCGGCCTTCTGGCCTCCATTCCCAAGCTTTCCGACGCCCCGGCAAGCCGGCTTTCTTCAATCGGCGGCACACCACCAGAGCCCGGTCGCCGGCCGAAGGGGTGCCCGTTTGCGCCACGCTGTCCGTTGGCCGAACCCGTGTGCCATGAGCGCGTGCCAAAGCTCGAGCCGCTCGCCGGAGCCGGGAATCATCGGGCCGCCTGTTTCGTTGTCCAGAAAGTGCAGGAGGCTGCGTGATGGGTGCACAACCGCTTCTCAAGGTCGAAAACCTCGTCAAGCATTTCCACGTCAAGCTCGGCGCCTTCGGCGAGCGTGCGGCGACGGTTTATGCGCTTGACAACGTCAACCTTGATATCATGGAAGGCGAGACGCTTTCCCTTGTCGGCGAATCCGGCTGCGGCAAGTCGACAACCGGCTTTACCATCCTCAACCTCTACAAGGCGACATCAGGCAAGGTCGTCTACAAGGGGCAGGATCTCGCGACCCTTGATGAGAAGCAGATGCGGCCGTTCCGCCGCGACCTGCAGATCGTCTTCCAGGACCCGTACTCGACGCTCAACCCGCGAATGACGATCGGCGAGGCAATCGGCGAGCCGATCCTGTTCCACAAGCTTTGCACCAAGGCGGAACTGAAGGACAGGATCGCGACGCTGCTGACCGACGTCGGGCTGCCGACCCGTTTTGCGCAGCGCTATCCGCATGAGCTTTCCGGCGGTCAGCGCCAGCGCGTGGTTATCGCCCGGGCGTTGGCGTGTCAGCCGAAGTTCATCGTCTGCGATGAGGCGATCTCCGCTCTCGACGTTTCCATTCAGGCGCAGATCATCAACCTGCTGCTCGACCTGCAGGAAAAATACGGGCTGACCTATCTGTTCATCGCCCACGATCTGGCGGTCGTACGCCATATCAGCACACGCGTCGGCGTCATGTATCTCGGTCGCCTTGCCGAACTTGCGACCCGCGAGGAGCTGTTCGAGAACCCGCTGCACCCTTACACCAAAGCGCTGCTCTCCGCCGTTCCGGAAACCGATCCGGAGCTGGAGCGTACTCGCAAGCGCCAGATCCTGCAGGGCGATGTGCCGAGCCCGCTTAGTCCACCGACCGGCTGCCGCTTCCATACCCGTTGCCCGATCGCCATGGAGGTCTGCAGCAAGATGATCCCCGAGTGGAAGGAAGCAAGGCCCGGCCATCTCGTCGCCTGCCATGCGGTCAACACGGAAACGAACGCATGACGCTTGAGGTCGCGATCATCGCTGACGATTTGACCGGCGCGCTCGACACGGGCACTCCGTTTGTCGATGCCGGTCTATCCGTCGCTGTCGCAATCGATGTGGATGCAATTCCCGAAGCGCTTCTGACTGGCTGCAACGTGGTTGTGGTCAACACAGCTTCACGAGCTCTCCTGGGGGAGGAAGCGGCGAGAAGAGCCACTGCTGCGGCGAAGGCTCTTCTTGCCGCCTCGCCGGGCATTGTCCTGAAGAAGATAGACTCCCGTCTCAAGGGCAATGTTGCAGCCGAAAGCGCTGCCTTGGCTGAAATTTTCGGTCACGGAGCCATCGTTGTGGCGCCTGCCATCCCCGACCAGCAGCGCTTGACCCGCGATGGCCATGTCTTTGGTCGTGGCGTAGCCGAACCCATCCCGATTGCTGAGCTCTTCAAGGCAAATGACGGCGAAGTGTTCGTGCGAGACGCCGAGACTGACAGTGACCTTGACCGACTGGTTGGCGAGTATGAGTGGAGGACGACGCTTGCTGTCGGCGCTCGCGGCTTGGGTGCTGCCTTTGCCCGAAAGATCGGGCAGACGGACCGACCACGCAAACCGCTTGCTGCATCATCCGAGACCATCTTTGCCTTTGGCTCTCGCGATCCGATCACGGCAGCACAAATGACCAAGCTGGAAGGGTCTGGCGCCCTGACTTCGACCATTGATGCCCCTATCGGAGCAGTGCCCCGCGAAGGGCAATTTACCTTGCCCCTGCTTCTGCGTTGCACGGGTGAAATAACCAGCGATGCAGCAGCAGTTGCCGACCGCTTCGCGAAAGGCGTAAAATCAGTCATAGATGCCACGCGCCCGGAAATGCTGATGGTCGGGGGCGGTGACACGGCGCTGGCGGTATTTTGTGAACTTGGAATTCGGGTCCTGATGCCGAAGGGCGAAATCGAGGCGGGGATTCCGTGGTTTGACGTTACGACTGCTGATGGCTTGCGTCTGCGCTGTGCGGTGAAGTCCGGGGGCTTTGGGAATTCTGATAGTTTGCTAAGACTGATTGCACAGAATCAGGCGGCATAAGCAATGCCGGCGGGGAGAATGAAGGTGGACGAAGCAAGCGGTGTATCGGCGAAAGCCCAGACGACCCCGGCAGCCAAGCCGGAGCGTGGCAAGGCCGTGAAGCTGGTCGATCGGGTCTTTGATCAGTTGCAGGAGCGCATTCGCTCAGGAAACTATCCTCCGGACTCGCGTCTTCCCGGCGAGCACGAACTTGCATCGATGCTCGGCGTCTCCCGCCCGATCGTGCGCGACGCCTTGGCACGGCTGCGCGATCAGGGAATCGTCTATGCCCGTCAGGGAGCCGGAACCTTTGTCAGCGCCCACGGTTCGCCGACCACGCAACTTTCCTATTCGCCGGTCAAGACGATCGCGGATATCCAGCGCTGCTATGAGTTTCGCCTGACGATCGAGCCTGCTGCCGCCTACTTTGCTGCCAAGCGCCGCGACGAGGCGGCGATCCAAAAGATTGCCGCTGCGCTTGCCGATCTGCGCGAGGCAACCAGCCACCAGCTTCATCGCACCGACGCCGATTTCACGTTCCATCGTGCGGTCACCGAAGCCGCCAACAATCACTACTACACAGCCTCGATCGACGCCCTGAAGGCACACATCGCTGTCGGCATGCACCTTCACGGCCTATCGCTTCTTGGTCCGCGTCAAGGCCTGGAGCAGGTCTACGAGGAACACAACAAGATTTACCTCGCGATCGTCGAAGGCCGCGCGGAAGACGCACGAGCCTTGATGAAGGCCCATCTTGAGGGCTCGCAGAGCCGCCTCTTCGAAGGCCGCGCTCTGGACCTTTCCATGTAGTTGCGGCAGTTGGCTTGACAGCTTTGCCGCTCTGGCTCTAACCTTTTCGCATTCACCAGGGGGGTCCCGGCAAGGGGCTGAGATACTGCTATCGCGCGCAGTGACCCGTTGAACCTGATCCAGTTCATACTGGCGTAGGGACGGTGCAAGCGCTCGAAGGCATTGGGTTCTCGCGTGGAATCCGTGCCGGCGTCTTTTCATCATTCCGGCTGATGACTGGGTCTCCAAACCTAAAACTTGGAGCCTCAAACCATGAATATTGCCGCAAAGAACATCCCCCCGACCGTTACAACGGGCCCGCTACCGGCCTCCCGCAAGATCTACATCCCGGGCGAGATCCACCCCCATATCCGCGTTCCCATGCGCGAGATCAGCGTCCATCCGACGTCAGGCGAGCCGCCGGTCACGGTTTATGATTCGTCGGGCATCTATACCGTCGAAAATGCGGACATCCGCATCGAGCAAGGGCTTCCGGAATTGCGCCGCAATTGGGTTCTCACTCGCGGCGACGTCGAAGCCTACCACGGCCGCCGGGTACGCCCGGAGGATAACGGCTTTGCCAGCGGCGAACGGTTGACGCCAGAATTTCCCGCCAAGCGTCAGCCGCTCCGCGCGAAGGACGGCAAAGCCGTCACCCAACTCGCCTATGCGCGCGCCGGAATCGTAACACCGGAGATGGAGTTCATCGCCATCCGCGAAAATCTCGGCCGCAAGGCGAAGGCTGAGGCTGTCAAGCGCGACGGTGAAAGCTTCGGCGCTCACATTCCCGATCACGTCACCCCCGAATTCGTCCGTCTGGAGGTGGCCGCCGGTCGCGCGATCATTCCCGCCAACATCAACCATCCCGAAGCCGAACCGATGATCATCGGCCGGAACTTCCTGGTGAAGATCAACGCCAATATCGGAAACTCCGCGGTTACGTCTTCGATGGCCGAAGAGGTCGAGAAAATGGTCTGGGCAGCCCGGTGGGGCGCCGACACCGTGATGGACCTCTCCACCGGCCGCAACATCCACAACATTCGCGAATGGATCATCCGCAACTCGCCGCTGCCGATCGGCACTGTCCCACTCTATCAGGCGCTGGAGAAGGTCGAGGGCATTGCCGAAAACCTGACCTGGGAGGTCTATCGCGATACGCTCATCGAGCAGGCGGAGCAGGGTGTCGACTATTTCACCATCCATGCCGGTGTCCGGCTTCACTACATCCCGCTGACCGTCAACCGCGTTACCGGCATCGTCTCGCGCGGCGGCTCGATCATGGCCAAGTGGTGTCTTCATCACCATCGTGAGAGTTTCCTCTACGAGCATTTCGAAGAGATCTGCGACATCTGCCGAGCCTACGACGTCTCATTCTCGCTCGGTGACGGGCTGCGTCCGGGTTCGATTGCCGACGCCAACGACGCCGCGCAATTCGCCGAACTGGAGACCCTCGGCGAACTGACGAAGATCGCCTGGGCCAAGGACTGCCAAGTCATGATCGAGGGCCCGGGCCATGTCCCGATGCACAAGATCAAGGAAAACATGGACAAGCAGCTCGCCGTCTGCGGCGAGGCGCCCTTCTACACGCTGGGACCACTGACGACAGATATCGCCCCCGGCTACGACCACATCACCTCGGGCATCGGTGCCGCGATGATCGGCTGGTTCGGCACGGCAATGCTCTGCTACGTCACGCCGAAGGAGCATCTTGGCCTGCCCGACCGCAACGACGTGAAGACCGGCGTCATCACCTACAAGATCGCCGCCCATGCCGCCGATCTCGCCAAGGGGCATCCGGCCGCTCAATTGCGCGATGACGCCCTGTCGCGCGCTCGTTTCGAGTTCCGATGGGAGGACCAATTCAACCTGTCGCTCGATCCGGAGACGGCCCGCAGCTTTCACGACGAGACGCTGCCGAAGGAAGCCCACAAGGTCGCGCACTTCTGCTCCATGTGCGGCCCGAAATTCTGCTCGATGCGGATATCACACGACATCCGCGCCGAGGCGCAGAAGGAAGGGCTCGACGCCATGGCGGCGAAATACCGCGAGGGCGGCGATCTCTATATGCCGATCGACCCCATCGAACAGTCGCGTGACTGAGATGCATGTCCTCGTCAAAGGGGCCGGCGTTGCCGGCCTTGCGGTCGCGCACGAACTCAGCCTTCGTGGCGCCGACATCACCGTTATGGATCCAGGTTCTCACCAAGCGGCCTCATGGTTTGCTGGTGGTATGCTTGCGCCCTGGTGTGAGTGTGAAAGCGCCGATGAAGCCGTCTTGCTGCGCGGCGGGGATGCCATCGACCGTTGGGACACAATGCTGCCTGGCGAGGTCCAGCGAAACGGAACGCTGGTCGTTGCTCCAGCGCGTGACCAAGGCGAACTTGATCGCTTCGCCGGCCGCACCAGCGGCCATGAATGGCTGAACGACGAACAAATCTCTGCATTGGAACCGGCTTTGGCAGGCCGCTTCCGACGCGCGCTTTTCTTCCCGCTGGAGGGCCATCTCAATCCAAGGCGGGCGCTGGGTCTGCTGCGAGAAAAGCTGATCGCTCGACGCGTCAAATTCATCGACCAGATGAATGAAACCACCGGCTACGACGACATCGTCGATTGCACGGGCGCAGCGCGCATAGGGCAGATGAGCGGACTTCGTGGCGTTCGCGGCGAGATGCTTTATCTGGACACTCAGGACGTTGCCCTCGCCAGACCGGTGCGCCTACTGCATCCCCGCTTCCCCGTCTATATCGTTCCGCGTGGAGATGGCTTGTTTATGGTTGGCGCCACCATGATCGAGACGGAACACGGTGGCCCGATTTCGGCGCGTTCAATGATGGAGCTGCTGAACGCCGCCTATGCCGTGCATCCCGCCTTTGCGGACGCGGCTGTCGTCGAAGCGGGTGTCGGAATCCGGCCGGCATTCGCCGATAATTTTCCGCGCGTGTCCCGCGAAGCCGATGCCGTCGTGCTGAACGGGCTCTACCGCCACGGCTTCTTGCTGGCGCCCGCGATGGCGAAGGAAGCGGTCGACCTTGTCTTCTCCCGAACCGAACCAGGAGGAAGTGACCGATGAAACTGATCGTCAACGGTGAGCATCACGACCTGATTGCACCAACGCTGTCCGAACTGCTGACGGTGATGGAATACGAAGGCGACTGGCTGGCGACCGCCGTCAACGGCGAAATCGTCCACCGCGAGGATCGCGCCGACCATGCACTCAACGACAACGACAGGATCGAAATCCTGTCACCAATGCAGGGAGGCTGATCATGCTGAAGCTTTATGACGCCGAAGTCTCTTCCCGCCTGCTTCTAGGAACAGCACGATACCCCTCACCGGCGATCCTCGCGGAGGCCGTTAAACGATCGGGAACGGAGATCGTCACGGTCTCGCTGCGCCGTGAAACCGCAGGCGGACGAAGTGGTGGTGCGTTCTTCGAAATGATCCGCTCGCTTGGCGTTCGGGTTCTGCCGAACACGGCCGGTTGCCATGGGGTCTCCGAGGCCGTTTTGACGGCCAAGATGGCACGTGAGCTGTTCGGCACCAACTGGATCAAGCTGGAGGTGATCGGCAATCACGACACGCTCCAGCCTGACGTGTTCGGTCTGGTAGAGGCGGCAAGCATCCTTTCAGCCGACGGTTTTGAGGTCTTTCCCTACACGACCGACGACCTCGTGGTGGCGGAGAAGCTGCTCGAAGCGGGTTGCGGGGTATTGATGCCCTGGTGCGCCCCGATCGGCAGCGCCGCGGGACCGCTGAACCCAACGGCGCTCCGTTCTATGCGCGCGCATTTCCCGGACATTCCGCTTATCGTTGACGCCGGCATCGGTCGGCCGTCACACGCGACATTTGTCATGGAACTCGGCTTCGATGCCGTCCTCCTGAACACCGCCGTTGCCGGCGCCGGCGACCCGGTTGCCATGGCCAGTGCATTCGCCAAGGCGATCGAATCGGGTCATGAAGCTTTCGGCGCCGGCATGCTCGAACCGCGCGATGTCGCGGTTCCCTCGACACCCATCATCGGAAAGGCCGTATTCGCATGAGGCTCGATCCCTTCTATCTCATCGTTGATAGCGCCGAATGGATCGCGCGTCTGGTGCCGCTCGGCGTCAAGCTTGTGCAACTCAGGATCAAGGAGAAGGAAACGACCGAGTTACGCGCCGAAATTCGAACCGCAAAGGCAATTTGCGCAGCGTATGACTGCCAGCTGATCGTCAACGACTATTGGCAGCTGGCGATCGAGGAAAGATGCGATTTCGTCCACCTCGGTCAGGAGGATCTGGAAGCGGCCGACCTCGATACCATTCGCGCCGCTGGCTTGAAACTCGGCCTCTCTACGCACGACGATGCGGAGCTCGAGACTGCAATGGCGGCAAAGCCGGACTATATTGCGCTTGGTCCGATCTATCCGACCATTCTCAAGCAGATGAAATGGTTGCCGCAGGGACCAGAACGCCTCCGCACATGGAAGGCGCAGGTGGGCGACCTGCCGCTCGTCGCCATCGGCGGCTTGAACGTCGATCGAATTGAACGGGTCTTCGCGCACGGAGCGGATAGCGCCGCTGTCGTGACCGATATCACGCGCAGCGCTGATCCCGAAACGCGGACACGGGAATGGCTCGCTGCCACCACACGCTGGCGAGCTGCCAAAACGTCACCGCATCGGTAGTAGGACCGGGCAGCGAGGGGCGTGCTGTCGCACGCCTTCAAAAATGATTGATTTGCGCATTCTCCTTCGCCATTTTCAAACAGGGGCGAACAACAGGTTGGGCTTGGCACGCATGTTACAACGGACCGAGGAAACGGATGCCGCGCTAATCGACAGGCTTCAGCAAGGCGCATTCAATTATTTCCCGAAGCACTACAATCCCGCCAACGGGCTCGTCGCGGACACGTCCATCACGGGGGTCCCCTGCAGCATCGCCGCGGTCGGTTTTTCCCTATCGTCCTATCCAGTCGCCGTCGAGCGTGGCTGGATGCAGCGGTCCGACGCGATCGACTACACACTGAAGACACTTTGTTTCTTTGCCAACGGTCACCAAGGCCGTGAGCGACACGCGATCGGCTATCGCGGCTTCTTCTATCACTTCCTGCATATGGATACGGGCCACCGCGCCTGGAACAGCGAGCTGTCGACGATCGACACTACGCTTCTGGTGGCAGGCATGTTGACCGCCGCCGCCTATTTCGACCGCAACACCGAAGCCGAAACGGAGATTCGCAGGCTCGCGAGTTTGGTTTACGAGAGGATCGACTGGCACTGGGCGCTAAACAAGGGCCAGACCGTCTCCATGGGCTGGAAGCCAGGCAGCGGCTTCCTGCGTTGGCGCTGGCAGGGCTACGACGAAGCGATCCTGCTTTATACGCTGGCGCTTGCCTCCCCGACGCATCCGATCCCACCGTCGAGCTACGATGCCTTTACCGCGAGCTATTCGTGGATGCTGTTCGGCGACCAGCCTTACGTCTATGCCGGCCCACTCTTCATTCACTTCTTCTCGCATGCGTGGATCGATTTCCGTGGGATCCAGGACAAGGCAATGGCCGAGCGCAACTGGGATTATTTCCGCAACACCCAGTTATCGATCGCCGTGCAGCGAGACTATGCCGAGCGTAATCCCGGCCACTTCGTCGGCTACAACAAGGACATATGGGGCCTGTCCGCCTCGGATGGCCCGCCTCCCACCCGCAACATGCGTGGCGGTCGGCATCCGCGCGTGCTCGGCTATGCTGCGCGTGGCGCACCGCTCGGGCCGGATGATGGCACGATTGCTCCCTGGGCAGCGCTTGCATCGCTCCCATATGACCGCCGAGCCTCGCTCGACGGTCTTCGCGCCCTGATATCCACCTATCCGAACCTGCTCTACGAGGATCGTTTCCCCGGCGGATTCAACCCGACAGTCAAGACCAAGCGACCTGAGGGCTGGGTCGACGACCGCTGCGTCGGCATCGACCAGGGACTGCTGGTGATGACAATCGAAAACGATCGGTCCGATTTCATTTGGAGCCTTATGCGGCGTTCATCGGTTATCCGGCGCGGTCTTGAGCTAGCGGGATATAGCGGCGGCTGGTTATCGGAAGACGAGAGTTCCGAACTCAAGATCGCCTGATCAGCGGCTTCCGAGAACATGCGCCTTGCCGGCGATGTCGAGACGCACATGATCTCCGCGCTCCGGAAGCGCCACGCTTGAGGTCTTGATCATGATAGGGGGCAGGGCAACGCCTTCCAGCGACACGGCGACGGTGCAGGTCGCCCCGCCGAACTCCACCTCGACGACCCGCCCGCGGTAGGTCTGCGCGCTTTCATCGGGAACGACGCGGATCTGTTCAGGCCGCAGCATGATCTCGACCTTACCTTTATGGCCGCCATCGACGGCGACGCGGCCGAGCGCACAATCGGCAAAGCCATTGCGAATAATGGCCGGAAGCATAACCGCGTCTCCGAGAAACAGGGCTGTCTCGCGATCAATCGGCTGCAGGTAAACCGATTGCGGTGACCCGGCCTGGATCAACCGGCCTTCCCGCAGGACGGCGACCTGATCGGCAAAGGAGAGCGCTTCCGCCTGGTCATGGGTGACGAGGATCGTCGTGATGCCTGCTGACTGTAGGACGCGCGCCACGGCCTTACGCATATTCTCACGCAGACCGGTATCGAGTGCCGAAAACGGTTCATCGAGCAGCATCAGGCGCGGCTTGCGGCCAAGCGCGCGGGCCAGGGCCACGCGCTGCTGCTGACCGCCGGAAAGCTGGTGCGGCCGGCGGGTGAGCATGTTGCGGTCAAGCTCAACCATATCGAGTAGATCGACAATGCGTCGCTCGCGATCGGGGGCGCCGCGCTCGAAGCCAAAACCGATGTTGTCGGCGACACTCAGATGCGGAAACAGCGCGCCATCCTGCGACACGATACCGATGCCTCGCTTGTGCGCGGGCACCGTTGCCGGACCGTCGGCCAGAAGCTCGTCATTCAGCGTGACGCGACCGCTATCAGGCTGCTCGAAGCCGGCAATAATGCGCAGCAGCGTCGTCTTTCCCGACCCCGAAGGCCCGACCACGGCGGTGCGGCTTCCGGCGGCGACATCGAATGAGATGTTCTGCAATGCCTGGACATGCCCGTAGCGCTTGCTGATGCGATCAATCGTAAGCAGCGTCATTGTCCGGCAGTCCGTTTCGATTGGGCATAGAGAAGGAGGGTGAGCGGCAGCGATAGCACGACCATCATGAATGCGTAAGGCGCGGCCGCGACGTAGTCGATCTCGCTGGTCAGCGACCAGAACTTCGTGGCGAGAGTTTCCACCCCATTGGGTGCCAGCATCAATGTCGCGGTGAGCTCATTGGTAATGCCGAGACCAACGAGGGCGACGCTGGCCGCCGCGCCCGGCGCGGCCAGTCGCATGGTGATCTGTCGCACAGCCTGGGCAGGCGTCCGCCCAAGGCCCATTGCGGCCCGCTCAAGCTCTACGGGCGCCTGGGCGATGCTTGCCCGCAGGCCTACCATGGCACGTGGCAGGAACAGCAGGATGTAGGCAGCAACAAGGGTCGCGAAGGTTTGATAGAGAGGCAGAACGAGCCGGACCGTAATCGTCACCAGCGCAAGCGCGACGACCACGCCAGGCAATGAGCCGACATAATAATGGCAGGCCTCGAGCAGGCGCTGAAGACGCCCCGGCGCTCGGACGGAAAGCCAAGCCATTGGTGCCGCGGCAATCGTGGCAAGAATGCCGCCGGAGATGGCAAGAATGATGGTTTGCACAAACGCATTGCCGACCGTGTCGACGCGCCAGACTTCAAGCCCACCCAGATAGAGCCACCGCACGAGCGTCACGAGGGGAACCCCGAGGGTCAATGCCGCCAGCCCCACCTGAAGCACGATCGCCGGCACTGCGAACCAGCCGAGCCGACGGCGATCCGCCGGCCGTGCCGAGCCGGAGCCGACGCGGGCATATCGTTCGTTGCCGCGCAACAGGATTTCGAGACCCAGCAAAAGCAAGCAGCAAGCGACCAGAACACCACCCAGCATGTTGGCGGCCGGGCTATTGTAAGCGGATTGGAACTGGTCGACGATCGCGGTCGCGAAGGTGTCGAATCGGATCATCACGAAGAGGCCGTACTCCGACAGCAGGTGCAGCCCGATCAGCAGCGAACCGCCGCAAATGGCGAAGCGCAGCTGCGGCAGGATCGTGCGAAAGAACAGACGCCAAGGCCCGAGGCCAAGGGAAGAAGCCGCGTCCTCAATGGCGGGATCAAGCCGGCGAAGCGCGGCAGCAACCGGCAAATAGAGAAACGGAAAATACGCCAGCACGGACACGAAGACACCGCTCTGCAGCCCACGCATCCCCGGTACGAGACTGATCCAGGCGTAGCTATGGACGAAGGCCGGCACCGCGAGGGGCGCGACAGCCAGCCACGACCAAAGCCGTGCGAAGGGTATGTCCGTCCGTTCGACCAGCCAGGCCAGCGTGACAGCAAGAGCTATCGACAGAGGAATGGTGAAGGCTTCCAACAGCACCGTGTTGACGAGCAGTTCGCCGACACGCGCGCGGAAAACGAGCTCCCTGACGGTCTGCCAGCCGACATCAAAGGTGATCCAGCCGATAAAACCAAGCGGAACCAGGCTAAACAACGCCACGACGGAGGCAAAGAGAATGACGGAAGCGTGAGGCAGACGCGCCCGCAGCCGATCTATTCCTGTCACGGGCCGTGCCATCGGCCCTTCATGGCCGGGAACAAGCAATCTGTTGTCCTGCAGCAAGGCCGCCGCCTTCACACGCTGAAAAAGGAAGGCAACCGCCCACGGAAGACGGTTGCCGATTTCGTCATGCCCTACGTTTTTCTTGAGCCAAAAGCAACAGTTTTGACCAGCCGGACATGTGTCAGAAGGACTTAGATGATACCGGCGGCGGTCATCAGTTCCGTCACCTTCTTGCTGTTCAAGTTGGCCGCATCGACCTTCGGCGCATCGAGGTCAGCCAGCGGGACCAGCTTGTCGTTCGATGCTGCATCCTTGCCGACAGCATATTCGTAGGAGGTGCCATTCTTCAGGATGTCCTGACCGGGCTTGCCGGTCACGAACTTCAGGAACGCCTGAGCATCCTTGGCATGCTGGCTCGACTTCAAAACGCCGCCACCCGAGACGCTGACGAAAGCACCCGGATCCTGGTTCTTGAAGTAGTGCAGACCTACGTTCTTGCTGTTTTCACCGGTCTTCCCCTGATCGCCGAACCAGTAGTAGTGATAGATCACCGCCCCCTCGACTTCACCCGCATTCACCGCCTTCATCGCGACGCTGTTGCCCTTGTATGGTGTGGAGTTTTCCTTGAGCGCCTTAAGCCAAGCCGCAGTTGCTTCCTCGCCCTTGAGCTCGAGCAAGGCGCTGACGATCGCCTGGAAGTCAGCGCCGGCCGGCGAAGCACCCCAGCGACCCTTCCACGCCGGATCGGCGAGGTCGAGCAGCGACTTCGGGAGCTTGTCTTCGGTCAGCTTCGTCTTGTCGTAAGCAAAAACCGTCGAACGGGCAGCAATGCCGGTCCACATGCCGTCGGACGGACGATATTGCTCGGGAACCTGGTCCAGCGTTTCCTTGTCGACCGGCGCAAAGAGGCCAGCGGCGTCAACGAGCGTCATAGCCGGGGAGTTCTCAGTCAGGAAAACGTCGGCTGGCGACGCGTCGCCTTCCTGGACGATCTGATTGGCGAGCTGCATGTCGCTGCCCTGGCGCATCGTCACCTTGATGCCGGTTGCCTTGGTGAAGGCATCAATCCACTCGCGGCCAAGGCTCTCATGCTGAGCGTTGTAGACGACAATGCCTTCGGATTCTTGCGCCACGGCGGCGCCGGTGGCCAACGACGTTGCGGCAACGAGCGAAGCGGCAAGCGCCAGCGCGCCGGAAACGCGGTTAAGGGAAGTTTTCATGAAGCCCTCCATGGTGTTTCACCCGAGATCCCCAGGGTGATGGAGCCCGTATATTTTTGTTGATTTCGCATTTCAAGTTTTAGTGATGCCGTTGGCATCACAAATACTTGAAAACATTCGTCAACTTTAGAATCATTCTAGAGCGTGCGGATTGCGGCGATGACTTCATCCTCCACGTCAATGCCATGTTCCAGTGCCTGCCGTCGGGCCGTTTGGCCGCGACGTCCTGGAAGCCGTACACCGGGATCGGAGGAAATCTCGCCGACCAGCATAGCCACTCGATCGGCGACGCCTTTCCCACCGCTGGCCGCGGGGTTGATGACCATAAGCATCTGACCAAGGCCGGGCGCCGAGCCCTTGTCGTCAAAGAGCGAGGAGGACTCGAAGGAAAAATTGGCCCCGGTCAATGCACCGGCGAGGAACTCCACCATCATCGCCAATGCAGCGCCCTTGGCTTCTCCAGAGGGCGCCATTGCGCCCTCGAGCGCCGCAACCGCATCCGTCGTCGGCTCGCCATTGCGGTCAAAGGCCCAATCCGCAGGAATGGCGACGCCTTTTTGCCGCGCAGCCATCACCTTGCCGCGGGCGACGCGTGACAAAGCGAGATCAATGACAAGAGGGTCGGCACCCGGAATCGGCGCGGCGAACGCGATGGGATTCGTTCCAAAGACGGGTTTCCGTCCACCCCAAGCGGCCATGGACGCCGTGGCGTTCGCGACCATCAGAGCGACAAGGCCCATTTCCGCAAACCGCTCTACGGTTAAGGCAAGGACGCCGGCATGGTGCGAACGGTGAACCGCAGCCAAGGCGATCCCCTGCTGCAGGACAATCTCCGGAAGCGCAGTGACGGCAAGATCGAAGGCCGGATAGGCGTAGCCATGGCAGGCGTCGATCCGCACGACGGCGGGAAACGGCCGTTCGAGCCGCGGCTTGGCAAATCCATCGACCTTGCCTGCCTTCGCCTGCTTTGCGTAGGCCTCGACCCGGCGCAGACCATGACCACCCTGCCCGGCGGCTTCGGCGGCAACGAGAGCCCTTGCAACCGAGTGTGCATTGGCCTCGTCTACACGATTGCGCACCAGAGCGTCGACAACCAGCGTTTCCGCCGCAGATAGGGTCAGATGCATAGCGACCTGCGAAAAAGAAAGGGTGATGACGTGTTATGCCATCACCCTTACAGCTGCAATGCAGCAACGGTCATTCGACGTCGAACTTTACGCCCTGCGCAAGCGGCAAGGTCTTGCCGTAATTGACGGTGTTCGTCGCCCTACGCATGTAGGCTCTCCAGGCATCCGAACCGGATTCGCGGCCGCCGCCAGTTTCCTTTTCGCCGCCGAAGGCACCACCGATTTCGGCCCCGGACGGACCGAGGTTGACGTTGGCGATGCCGCAATCCGAACCGCGAGCAGAAACGAAGGTCTCGGCCTCGCGCATGTCGTTCGTGAAGATCGAAGAGGACAGCCCCTGCGGCACCGCGTTGTGCAGGTCCAGCACCTGGTCGAAATCCGTGTACTTCATCACGTAGAGAATCGGCGCAAAAGTCTCATGCTCCACAGGGCCGGTTTGATCGGGCATTTCAACGAGCGCCGGACGAACATAGAAGGCGTCTGCCGCGCCGTTTTCGACGCGCTCGCCACCCGTGACCTTACCGCCGCCAGCTCTCGCCTGCTCAAGAGCCGACTGCATGTTCATAAAGGCCTGCTTGTCGATCAGAGGCCCAACAAGCGTTCCCGTTTCCAGCGGGTTACCAATCGAGACCGAGCCATAGGCCTTCTGTAGGCGCGGAACGAGCTTGTCATAGACGCTCTCGTGAACGAACAGGCGGCGCAGCGTCGTGCAACGCTGACCGGCGGTCCCCATGGCGGAAAAGGCAACGCCCCGCAGCGTCAGGTCCAGATCGGCCGTCGGGCAGATGATCGCGGCATTGTTGCCGCCGAGCTCGAGGATCGATCGGGCAAAGCGCTGTGACAAGCGGGGGCCGACAACGCGGCCCATGGCCGTCGAGCCGGTGGCGGAGACGAGCGGCACCTTGGGATGGTCGACAAGGACTTCCCCGACATCGCGTCCACCAATGAGCAACGTCGACAGGTTCGACGGAGCCACTCCGCCTTCGGCGACAAAGCGCTTCAGAGCCTTTTCAAACAGGGCCTGAACGGCAAGCGCCGTCAGCGGCGTCTTCTCAGACGGCTTCCAGACTGTTGAGTTACCGCAAACCAGCGCCAGGGCAGCATTCCAGGACCAGACGGCCACCGGGAAATTGAAGGCCGAGATGATGCCGACCACGCCCAAGGGGTGCCAGCTTTCCATCATCCGGTGCTCTGAGCGTTCGGTGGCAATGGTCAGACCGTAGAGCTGACGCGACAAGCCGACGGCAAAGTCGCAGATGTCGATCATTTCCTGGACTTCGCCGAGACCCTCGGAGGTGATCTTGCCAACCTCGATCGAGACCAAGCGACCGAGTGCGGCTTTTGCCGCGCGGAGTTCTTCGCCGAGCAGGCGGACGAGTTCGCCGCGCTTCGGAGCCGGGACGGCCCGCCACTCGAGGAATGCCTTGTGTGCCGCCTCGATGGCGTCCTTTGCTTGCGAGGCAGAATGCTCCTTCAGCGCACCGATCTCCTTGCCGGTTACCGGCGAGGTAACGCGAAGGGTGCCGCCGGTATAGCGGTCGGCGCCGACGCCCAGTTCCGTAAGCAGGTTTTTCGTCTCGGTGGCGAGATCAAGTGCGGAGATGGTCATGGGTTCAACCTCGGTTCTCAAAATCGGGCGTCTGCGAAATGGGCCACTTGGGCGCCGGCTTCGTACCACATTTCCTTCACGGCGCGGAAGCTCGGTTCGGACGGCGCTGTCAGGGGCAGCGGCAGATCCGCTTCCGTTGTCTGCCCCAGGATGAGCTGCGCAAGCGTGCGGCCAAACACCGTACCGGGCGCGATCCCGCGACCATTATAGCCGGAGAAGCCTACAACATTCGGCGCGAACCTGTGGAAGCGCGGCAATGCATTGTCGGTCATTCCGATCTTGCCGTACCACTCGCATTCGAACTCGACATCGCCAAGCTGCGGAAAGAGCTTCTTCAAGGAGCGTTTGGCCCAGGCCGTGTGGATCTGAAGCCCGGTATTGCGTAGCGCACCGACACTGCCGAAGACCAAACGCCCGGCCTGGTCCATGCGATAGGAGGAGAGGATTTCCTTCGTATCCCATACGCCTTCGCGCCCAGCGAGGATGGAGCGGCGCAAATTGTCGCTGAGCGGCCGGGTTGCAAGATTGAAATAGGGCAGATGGACCTGCTCGTTGCGCACCGCTTCCCAAGGGCCGGTGCTATAGGCGTCCGTCGCCACAATGATCCAGTCGGCCGTAACCTCTCCCTTTGCCGTCCTGACGATCCAGCGATTGCCTTTCCGCTCAGTCCCGATGACGGCGCTCGACGTGTGGATTGAAACGCCAGCCTTGACCGCCGCATGCGCAAGGCCGCGCGCGTAGGCGAGCGGCTGCAGCGTACCGGCGCGCATATCCAGCAACGACCCCGTATAGGCGCTGCTGCCGACGCGCTTGGCCGTCTCCGCCGCGTCGAGCACTGTCACCGGCGCGCCGCGTGCCGCCCATTGCCGCGCACGATCCTCGATTTCCTTCAGGCCACTTTCGCCGACGGCGACGTGAAGCGTGCCGTTTCGTTCAAGCTCGCAGGCGATGCCGTGCTTGTCGATCAATTCCATTACAAGCCGTGGCGCGTTGCCCAACAAGTCGAGCAGACGTCCGCCGTAGACCGGGCCGAGAACGCCCGGAAGATCGTCCGGCATGACCCACATGCCGGCGTTGATGAGGCCGACGTTTCGGCCTGCACCACCGAAGCCGATCTCCTTGGCTTCCAGCAACACGACCTTCGAACCCGCGTCCGCCAGATGGAGACTGGAGGAAAGACCCGTATAGCCGCCCCCCACAACCACGACATCGGCACTCAAACTGCCCGCGAGTGAGGAGGTAACGGGCGGCTGAGGAGCGGTTTTTTCCCAGAGACCATGGGAGCGGGGATCGTTCAGCATCGATCAAAATCCATTGGTTAAGCAGGCAGCATTCTAGCGCCGTGCGATTGCTTGTTAAACCGCTGATCAGGTTGCCGATCGCAGCCCAGGAGGCCGTACCGGGCAGTTCGATCGTAATTTCAGTTCATTCCGATTCTGTCAGATGAATGACTTTACAAAGCTGGATAAGCCCTAAATATCGACATTTAGGAAATAGCTTATTCTGAAATGGAATGATTGGTGCTGCTTTCACGACGCTTTCTTCCATCGACATCCTTGCTTGTGGCCTTTGAGTCGGTCTCGCGCACAGGCAGCGTGACGGCCGCCGCGCGTGAACTCGACCTCACCCAGAGCGCCGTCAGCCGTCAGATAAAGGCGCTGGAAGAGCAGCTCGGCGTCGAGCTGTTCGTGCGCGAACGCCAGACGGTACGATTGACGCTCGCCGGCGACGGCTACGCCCGCGAGATACGCGAAGCGCTTCGGCGCATTTCGAGCGCATCGCTGAACCTGCGCGCCAATCCGCACGGCGGTACGCTCAATCTGGCGATTCTTCCTACCTTCGGGACGCGTTGGCTGGCACCCCGGCTGGGAGGCTTCCTGGCGGCCAATCCGGGAGTGACGATCAATCTTGTCACCCGGCTTTCGCCCTTCGACTTCCGGCTCGATTCGATCGATGCGGCCATTCATTTCGGCCACGCGCATTGGCCGGGGGCGGAGCTGACATTTCTGATGTCGGAGAAAACTGTGCCGGCCTGCAGCCCCGAATTCCGCAGCCGACACGCGATCAAAGTTGCCGAGGACCTGCTTCAAGCTCCGCTACTGCACCTGACGACGCGCCCGGATGCATGGGAGCGCTGGTTCGCAGACAGCGGCGTGAGCTTTCAAACCGTGCACGGCATGCTTTTCGATCAGTTTGCGACTGCGGCGCAAGCAGCGATGGCCGGTCTCGGTGTTGCGCTGCTTCCGACGTTCCTCATTCAAGATGAACTGAAACGCGGCGATCTGGTTGCAGCCGTCGACCGAGAAATGGAAAGCAGCGAGCACTACTATCTCGTCTATCCACCGGAGCGGGCCGACTACGCGCCGCTGGAAGCATTTCGCGATTGGATCGTTCGGGAAGCCGCCATCTGACGAACAGCTTGCGCCGGCATGGTGCTTTCGACCATTATGCCGCAAACCAAAATATGATGCAGGAAATTCCCATGAAGCCCATTTTCGTTCAGCTCCAATGCGCACCCGGCAAAACCTACGAGGTTGCCGATGCCATCTACCAGACAGAGCGCGCTTCAGAGCTCTACTCGACGAGCGGCGACTACGATCTTCTGCTCAAGGTCTACGTCGAGGAAGGCCAGGACATCGGCAAGTTCATCAATGACAACATCGCCAACATTCCCGGTATCGTGCGTTCGCTGACGACGCTGACGTTCAAGGCTTTCTGAGGAAGCCGTTTCAAACCCCTGGCAGCCGCGCAAGGGCGATCTCGGGCATTAAAATGAGGCGGCTCGCGAGCTGCCGAGGCTGGTGATCTGACCGGATGGCGCTTGTTCATCTGCCGATCCCGATAGCGGAAGCAGCCGGATGCGTTTTGCGCCGCCGGGGGCAAGGTGAAACCAGTCGTCGTCCGGTCGATAACCATCGACGCTGACATGGACGGACTGCGCGAACCTGTCGACTGCGATATCGAGCTCCCATTCATTGTCCTGCCGCGTCACCACCGCCTGGATCTCGGTATCGTGGAAGGCCTTGGCGCGGCCCAACGGAAAATGGAAAGCGTCGGCGACCACCGGGCCGCCATCCGGCAGACGTAGACGGGCAACGGTGACGTCGTGCGACGGTGGTCCGAAGCGAAACGCGTAGGTCGTATCAAAAAACGCGCCGAAGAGATCGGTTGCGGCAAACGTTTCACAGCTTCTGGGCGCCAAAGTCAGAATGCGGCCACCGCTGACGACGTGCTGCCTGCCGTAGCGCAGGCAAACCAGTTCGAGATCAAGCTGTAAGGTATGTTCGGTTTCATTCAGCACGTGGACGTCGAGGCCATTCGTCCCCTCGTCGGTCACCACCACCTGAACCGGCCGAAAGGCACGACGCAGGGCATACCACACGGGCTTCGGCTCGCCGGTCGAATCGATCACCCCCCAACCGGGACCTGGCATCAGATCCTGTAAGGTCCACACCAAGGCGCCGTTGCAGGTCGATCCGCTGCGCCGCCATTCGGCGAAGGTCGCTTCAGCAACTTCGCCGGTAACGACACGCGAGAGGTCCAGATAACGGTCGCGATCTTCACGACGAAGTCGCGCCGGATCCTCGCCGTAAAGTTCGGTCAGATAGAAATCGCGAACATCCTCGAAATCCCACGATGCGCCGCGATCGCGGGGAACGCGCGCCTTCCATAGCGGACTGTGGACCGGGGGAACGTCCAGATGCCGTTGCAGCGTTCGTTGTTGCGGCACCTGGGAGAAAGCCAGGCTCTCGGCCGCGAAGCGGACATTCGCACGACGGGCATCCACGAGCGGTCGCATATAGGCGCCGACCCCGTAATAATGAGTAACACCAGCATCTGACGAGAAGGGCATCGCGCCACCCGATGGTGAGTTCACCACATACGGCACGTCGGGCCTCATGCGGCCGGCGATCGCCGGAATGATCTCCTCCGTGATTGGGCCTGCCCAATATTCACGCGGCAGGCCAAGCATCGCCGCCTGCTGATAGACTTCGCTGCCGCCGCAGAGAACCGCCACCGATGGGCATCCCTGGACGGCGTGCAGGAATTCCTCGACCTCCGCGTGGACGTGCGCGGTTAGCGCCTTGTCGTTCTTCGGATAGTCGAAGTTGGCAAACATGAAGTCCTGCCAGACGAGCAGACCGAGTTCGTCGCAGAGCTGAAAGAACGCTGGCGTCTCGTAAGCCATGGTGCCGCCGATGCGGATCATGTTCATGCCTGCCTCGGCGGCAAGGCGCAGGAACGGCTCGTAGTCTGACTTGCCGCCCGGCAGCCGAACGATATCGGCGGTCGTCCAGACCGCCCCTCGGCAAAAGACACGCTCGCCGTTGACCAGCAGCGCAAAGTCATCCCCCCCCGATCCGCGATCAACGTCGATGCGGCGAAAACCCGTTCGGCCCGCATGGTGCTCGACACCATCAATGATGATCGAGAAATCATAGAGCTGCGGTACACCGTGCGTATGCGGCCACCAGAGATCGACGTCCTCTAGCCTGAGGATTGCCGAATGGTGGTTCTCTCCGACTTTTTCGAAAGCCTGCTGAACAGCTCCGCACCGAAGCACGAGGTCCGGGTTGTCGACATTGGTATGAAGCGAAACACTCAGTCGCCCAGTGCCATCCGCCTCGAGCACGGCGCGGACCGAAACGTTATCGATCGAAACGACATCGCGGCGGACGACCGTGATGGGTCGCCACGGACCGACAGCATGAATTTCCGGACACCAGCCGGGCATGCGGCCCAGAAGCGTCGTGCGGACATTCTTCAAGCCTTGTGGCGTGATCATCTGCGGCCGCCAGCGGGCGCGTGGGCCGGGCTCGGCCAGCCTCGGCGCAAGGGCTCGGAAGCACAGCGCCAACTCGTCGCCGCCAGAGAGCGTCACAGGTATCTCGTGTATTGTGAACATGCTTTCCGACGACAGGATCTCTTGGCCGTTGAGAAAGACATGACACAGCGTCGCCAATCCCTCGAAGCGAAGGATCGCATCACCGGGCTGGACGTCAAAAAGCCGGCAGAGATACCATGCGTCGCGGGTGTCGAGCGGCTCCGGATTGTCCCGGTCGAACTGCCCCGCCTTTTCCAAAGCTGCGGCGACGGTACCTGGTACTTCGGCGGCAATAAACTGCGCGGACAAGGGAATGTCATGGGGCGTTGCGCAAGCGCCCGATTCCGTCAGGACCAGGTTCCACCCTTCGGCAAGCAGGGTTTCCTCCGCACCGACACTCGCCAACCGTCCCCGCATCCTCAGACTCCCGGCTTCACAAGCGCTCCTTGAGAGAAGCCATCATGGAATCCCATGCATCGGCTGCCGGATCAAGCGCCGTGCGCAGCGGATCGTACTTCTTCCGGGTCACTGCCCGGGCGAGCTGGAACTGCACCGACTTTGCGACTTCGGAAATTCGACGCGCGTCGTCAATGGCGGAGGAAAATTCGCTGGCCGAGACCCAAGCTAGGTGATCTCCGGCAAGCTCGAAATTGGCGCCGAACTGACGCAACGTATTGAACGCGTATTTGTGAAAGAAACCGAAGGGACGCTCTGCCACGGCTTCCACCTGCTGCGGAAACACTTCTGCGAAGGCGCGGATCGGATTGGTGGTCGGTCTGCGGCCGAAGTGAAGTCCGAGAAGCTCGCGTGCCATAGTGCTGACCTGCATCGCATCAGGCATGCGAACGGGAATTTTTGCAAACTCCGTGTAGGGGAGGAACGGCGGATCATCTGCGGACAAATGCAGCTGGAACAGCCCGTCGAAATCCTCTCCCACAAGCTGGAAATAGCCGCCGTTGTGAAAATACTCGATGCGCTTGCCGGTGAAGTCGAGCCTGTTGATTGCCACCGTGGTCTTGCCATGCTCGGTTCGGTAGGCCGTGCCCTGGGTATCGGGCATATAAAACGAGTCCATCTCGATCAGGCAGAGGCGACCTCGCGCAATCTGGGTTTCGACGTGCCGTTCGACCCGATCGAAGATAGCGAGTTCGGTAACCCGGATGTCGTAGAGTGACTCGAGATCCTCGAGAGGCACCTTGAAGAAGGTGAACTGGTCGCCCTCGAAATCCTGCGTCAGCGTGAAGCCAAGCATCGCCTCCGGCGCAGCACCCGCGGCGTTCAACACTTCGATCCAAAGGTCGACGTAGCAATTGGTTTCCGGCCACATGCGCTCGCTGGAGTGCAGCGGATGCGACTGATAGCCGTCCGGGCGCGCCCGCGGGAAGACGGCTGTCATCAAACCACTCAGCCCCACAGCGCTTGCCGCACCTTGGAAGGCCAGTGCTTGAGCTCCAGTCCGTGGTGATGGAAGAGCGCGAGCGCAATACGCTCAAGTCCGAAGCCGACACAGGCGGTATGGGCAACACTGCCGTCTTCAAGATAGAGGTCCCATTTCGTGCCGAACGCGTCCTGATGGTAGTTGAAGCTCATGCAGGCCGTCGGCTTGGCAACCGAGGTGATCGGAATGAGCAGCTCGAACTTCAGGTTCTGGTCGCGTTGGTTGTTGGCCAGCATCTTGCCGGCGCGGCCGAAGAAGGGATCGTTCGCGACATCGATCGTCACATCCAGGCCCACCGCCTTCATCATCTCGACGCCGCGGTCCATCCAGCGCTGCCGGAAATCCGTGACGTGCTGCTCCGTGCCCATACAGATGTATTCGCGCATGCGGAAAAGCTGCTGGCGCGCCGGATCCTGTGATGGCTCATGCCGGAAGCAGTAGGATTGCAGATCGAAAAGACCGCCACTCATCGGCAGTTTGCCGCGACGAGCAACAGTCGGATAGAGCGGGTAGCAGGCCGCAGGCGTCAGTACGATATCAGTTGCCTGCTGATCCTTCGTCCAGTCGTCGCCCACTTCCATGCATTGAAGCAGGCTGATGTGGTCGAGTTCGTTGCCGCAGAAACTATGGACAGTGCCGGCGAGCTGCGGGAAGCTCTTCATGTAACCGCTTTTCTCGAAGAAGGCGCGGTTCATGCCCGGCGGGAAACGCATTGCCTCGGCGCCGTCGGCGCCGCCGAATTTGTCGATCAAGCGCTCGAAGGCGGCAATCACATCTTCGAATTGTCCGCTGCGGCCATAGAGCCCGTCAACGCCGGTATCAATCAAAAGGCCCGATTCAAATAGCCTGTCCAAAAACGTTGTCTGCACGTCCATGTCGTCACCCCAGTAAGCTAGTGTCCTGCTTGTGAACAAGAAGCATGCTCGACGTGTTGCCGAGGATGCGGTCGTTCGAGATCATGAGTTGTGCGGAGTGGGCGTCGCGCAGGTGGCGTCCGACGCTGAACGGCGTGCCGTTCTTGTAGCCCATGATCCCGCAGATCAGCATCACATGATTGACGATCTCGAGGATCGTTTCCGACGATGCGATCTTCACGTTGTTCATCGTGACGGCAAAGCCGATGGAGGAAAGCTTGTCCGCGTCATCCTTGGCTCCTTCGTAAGCCTTGAGACCGGCGACGACATTTGAGCGAACCATCTGAAGCAGGTTGGAGACCTCGGCCAGCCGCAGGGCTCCGGGCGGCGGTGTTCCCGGCGACTTGCGTGCAGCGGCGCGCACGAACGACTGCGCCCGGCCCACCGCGTCGACGGCGATGCCATACCACACGCTGCTCCACAGGAGGTGCGACGATGCCAGCATCGATTGAGCAGCAATCTCGGCAAAGGGCTTCGGCAGGATTTGTTCGGCAGGCGCCTCACCTTTGAAGAGGAAGCCATCCGAACAAGTGCCGCGCATGCCGAGGGTGTTCCAGGCATGGGTCTTTTCCAGCGCGTACTGCTCCTCGAGGAAAACGGTCAGGACCTGATCGGAAGAAGCCGCATTTGCATGGGCCCGCGAGGTAATCATGATTGCATCGGCGTGGGAACCGTAGGATATGACGCTCGCGTCCTTCTCCAGACGGCAGGTATCGCCCTCGACCTCGATCGCGCAGATGCTATTTCGGAGATTGCCGCCGATGCCGCCTTCGGTCGTCGCAGACGCGATCAACAATTGCTCGCCAGCCACGCGTTGCATGAAGGCCCGATGCCATTCGCTCTCGCCGCCATGCTCGACGAGGCTGCAGAGTTTGATGTGATGCATCGCGAAGACCATGGCGGCGGCGGCACAACCCTGTCCAAGCGTCGAGCATAATTCAGCGATCTGAGCGATCGTCGCGCCTTCACCGCCGAGGTGACGCGGGATCTGAATTCCAAACAGCCGCTCGGCTCTCATGGCCTCCACGGCCTCGTGCGGGAACCTCCCATCAAAATCGACGGAGTCTGCATGCTTTGCCGCGATCGCTGCCACGCGGGCGACCCTGGCGGCAAGATCCTCTTGCGCGATTTTGACCGGAAAGTTCATTTAGGCGACCTTCCGGCTATCTTTGATCTGGTCGACAGTCCTCGCGATTGCTGCAATGCTGGCGAATGACTTGCGATTCAAAAGATTGTCAGGAAACTCGATATCGAAGGCCTCTTCGATACCAAGCATGAGCTGGACGGAAGCGAAGGAAGTCAAACCGACGGCATAGAGGTCGTCATCGTCGGCAACTTGGTCAACAGAAACGGGAAGCTTTCCGAATTTGACCAGGAGATCACGGATCGTAGTATTCATTATGACTTCTCCAAGATGATCATATCTCGAGTGGCGAAACGGCCTTGTTCTCGGGATAGGCGTAGTCCGGAAAAGACAAAATTCTGCTAAATGACGTAGTTAAAGCGAACTGATCACTTCAGCTAAATTCTTAGAAGAGACGACGACAGGAAGCGGAACTTAGTTGAGATTTCAAACCCTTGCCGCGATTGCAATCAACACGCCACGAAAGGGGTCTTCTGACACATTGTTCAGGAACAATACTTCTCTCGCGTTTTTTACTAGACGAGCGGCGGGTACAGGTGCTCGGTCCCGCGATAATCCGAAACCGAATAGCAGCCCTCGCCCATCGCTCTGATCGACTGTTCAGCGATCACGGCTTTGCCATGGCCACCAGGTATGTCGAGTATATAGGTGGGCTGGCAGAGACCAGAAATCCGACCGCGCAGAGCCGCGACGATCCTCTGTCCCTCTTCGATCGTGAGCCGAAAATGGCTCGTCCCGGGAGCCAGATCAGGATGGTGCAGATAATAGGGCTTTACGCGCGTCTCGACGAAAGCCTTCATCAGTTCCGTGAGCACGGCCGGATCGTCATTGACGCCCTTGAGCAGCACCGACTGGCTGACCATGACCACCCCGGCATCAATTAGGCGCGCGCATGCCGCTCTTGCCTCGTCTGTCAGTTCGCGCGGATGATTGGCATGCAAAGCCACGTAAACGCTCTTGCCACTCGCTCTTAGCGCCGCAATCAGGGCCGCATCGATCTTTGATGGATCGACGACAGGAACGCGCGTGTGGAACCGCACGATCTTCACGTGATCGATCAATGCCAGTTCGCGAAGGATCTCTTCGAGCCGTCGCGGGGAGAGGATTAACGGATCGCCGCCCGTCAGGATCACTTCCCAGATCTCGTGGTGGTCGCGAATATAGGCAAAAGCTGCCGACATTGCCTCGGAGTCCAATGTCCCCAAGCCTTGTGGACCAACCATTTCGCGTCGAAAACAGAAGCGGCAGTAGACCGGGCACACATGCACGGCTTTCAACAGCACGCGATCCGGATAGCGATGAACGATGCCTTGCACGGGACTATGGGCCTCGTCGCCGATCGGATCCGCACGCTCTTCAGGCGCAACGCTCAGCTCGGCCGCGTCAGGAACGAACTGCCGGGCAATCGGGTCGGCGTCATTCGCAGGATCAACCAGACCCACGACCGTCGGCGTCAAGGCAATGGCGTAGCGTGCGGCGACATCCGCCAAAGCGTCCCGGTCTCTTTCGCCGAGCAACCCGGCGCGTTCCAGACCCTCGACGGTCTTGATGGCTGTGATGCTGTTCATGTGCCGTACTCCGCGACCGGCGCCCATAGCACCTGATCGATCCGTGACGCCCCGGTTGCCAGCATCACCAGCCGATCGAAGCCGAGCGCGATGCCACTTGCCTCCGGCATTATGGCGAGCGCCTCCAGGAAATCCTCGTCGAGCGGATAGCGTTCGCCGTAGATGCGAGCTTTCTCGGCCATCTCGATCTCGAAGCGGCGGCGCTGTTCTGCCGCATTGGTGAGCTCCCCAAAACCGTTCGCGAGCTCAACGCCGCAGGCGTAGACCTCGAAACGTTCGGCAACCCGGGGATCGCTTGCGGAAGGACGCGCCAGCGCAGCTTCCGATACTGGATACTCGTCCAGAATCGTGACGCGGCCAAAGCCTAGATGCGGTTCCACCTTTTCGACCAGCACGCGGCTGAACAAATCCGCCCAGCCGTCATCTTCGGCAACGCGAATGCCGGTCCGCGTTACCTGGTCCGCGAGATGCGCCCGATCCGTGGCGCCGTCGGTCGAAACGGACGCCAGCAGATCTATGCCAGCGTAGCGGTCGAAGGCTGCGGCAACGCTTAACCGGTTCGGCCCCGCGAACGGATCGCACTCGCTTCCTCGATAGGTGAGCCGCGTCGTCTTCATGGTTTCTGCAGCAAGGGCCAGAATGCGAACGCAATCCATCATCAGACTCTCATAGCTTTCGCCCACGCGATACCATTCAAGCATGGTGAATTCCGGATGATGCAACGGACCGCGCTCGCGGTTGCGATAAACGTGAGCGAAGCAGGCGATGCGCTGTTCTCCGGCCGAAAGCAGTTTCTTGCAGGCAAATTCAGGCGAAGTGTGCAGATATAGCGGCGCTGCTGTCTGGCCGTCAGTCGTCAGCGCTTTGGTGGCAAAGGCGTGCAGATGCGCCTCGTTGCCTGGCGACACTTGCAGCGTGGCAGTGTCGACCTCCAGAAAGTCCTCGCTTATGAAATAGCCGCGCAGGGCCGTCTGGATCGCATTCCGCCCGAGCAGGAACGGGCGGCGGTCCGCATGCACGCTCGGCGTCCACCACGGCGATACTTTGGCGATCGAGGGTTTCATCGACATCGTCCTGGCCGGTCTATCCAACGCTGGGGCTGGCTATTTGCCGGATTTTAGGTTAGTTGCGCCCCCAAAGAACAATCAGTTGCGTCTCGGAGGCCGTATCGACAGTCCTCTACGACGCCAAAAGCCGAGTTACAAGGAAGTCTTAATGGTCAAGGTCATCGCCTCTTCCGTCCGCAAGGGCAACGTTCTCGACGTAGATGGCAAACTCTACGTCGTTCTGACTGCCCAGAACTTTCATCCGGGCAAGGGCACGCCGGTCACCCAGGTTGACATGCGTCGTATCGTCGACGGCGTAAAGGTTTCCGAACGCTGGCGTACGACCGAGCAGGTCGAGCGCGCCTTCGTCGAAGACGTGAACTTCCAGTATCTTTACGAGGACGGCGAGGGGTTCCATTTCATGAACCCGGTGACCTATGACCAGGTGGTCGTGAACGATGAAACGATGGGCGATCAGAAGGCCTACCTGCAGGAAGGCATGACCTGCATCCTGTCGATCCATGAAGGTGTTCCGCTAGCCCTCGAGCTGCCGCGCCACGTCATTCTCGAAATCACCGAAACCGAACCGGTTGTGAAGGGCCAGACGGCGTCGTCTTCCTACAAGCCGGCAATGCTTTCGAATGGCATCCGCACCTTGGTACCCCCGCATATTGACGCCGGCACGCGCGTCGTTATTGCAACGGAAGACAATTCCTACGTCGAACGCGCCAAGAATTGATCGATCGACAGCCGTGAATCAGAGGTCGCGTTTGCAGCGCGGCCTTTTTCTTTCTTACGGCTTTCGCCAAATAAAAAAGCGCCGGTCTAGTCGGCGCTTTGAACTTTCAAATCATGCCCAGCAGGGCAGCCCGGCCTAGTAGCGCGGGCAACGGGCCTCGTAGCGACGGCCATATCGGTCTCTGTAGACGCAGTAACCGCGACGCTCAACGGACTGGCCGATCAATGCGCCAGCAAGACCGCCGGCTACGGCACCAATTGCTGCCCCACCCCAGCTGTGGCTTACAGCACCGCCAATAATGGCGCCGCTGCCTGCACCAATCGCGGTTCCCTGTTCCGTCGCCGTACAGGACGCAAGCGCGCCAACCAGTGCACCAATAAGCACAATCTTTTTCATCATGACATATCTCCCAGATTTTTCCGTCGCTTAGATACGACCGAGCAACACAAGAATAATAATAATCACGAGAACTAGCCCTAAACCTCCGGAAGGTCCATAGCCCCAGCCGCGGCTGTAACCCCAATTTGGTAGAGCTCCGATCAAAAGCAGAATAAGGATAATGAGAAGTATGGTTCCAAGCATGGTTCAAGTCCTCGACGTCATTACACCAGGAATGGACCAGAAACACGCATCACCGATTTTTGTTCCGCGTGTATCAAATGTTTAGCTTTGGCGGCAAAATCATACGAACCACATCGTTTTCTGCCGCTCCATGGAATGCAAGTAACATCGCGAAAAGGCTCCGGCAGAAATTCGCCTTAAGATTTTCGACAAAGGCAGTTGACAGAATGGATGCAAATCGCGCTGCACGCATGACGTGAATTTTCCGATTCAGCATCTTGTGGGAAAAAGCGATTCAAAATCAATACTTAGCCGTGAACAAACACTGAATCAGCCGGAGTCAGCGATTCGTCTCCGATTCGTTCTCAAGCTGTTCCGAATCGGAAAACGAGCAATCTGCAAGCTATTCGCGCAACAGAAACTGCGGAGGAAATTCAAATCAGCCCTTGCCTTTGCGACAACGGCTGTCCATGTGTTGTCTGCTTCGGAGAGGAGCTGACTTGATCTGGGGCTCCCCGGCCTCATCTGCAGGACCATGACACTGACATCGCAGCCGATGATACTGAGTGGACGCGGGGTAACCGCGGTGCTCGGGCCAACCAATACCGGCAAAACGCATTATGCCATTGAGCGCATGGTTGCACATGGCACCGGCGTGATCGGCCTGCCGCTGCGACTGCTGGCGCGTGAGGTTTACACGCGCGTCGCCGAAAAGGTCGGAGTGCAGAATGTTGCACTGGTGACGGGCGAGGAGAAGATATCGCCTCCCAATGCCCGCTTTTCGGTCTGCACGGTCGAGGCAATGCCACGCGAGACCAAGGCAGCGTTCGTCGCCATTGATGAAGTTCAGCTCGCTGGCGATCTGGAGCGGGGGCATATCTTCACGGATCGTATTCTGCATTTGCGCGGTCGCGACGAAACGCTGTTGCTTGGCGCCGGTACGATGCGACCGATCTTGCAGCAACTTCTCCCTGGGATCACGGTGGTTGAGCGACCCCGGCTTTCCCACCTTTTCTATGCTGGACAGAAGAAGATCACGCGCCTGCCGCAGCGCTCGGCAATCGTCGCCTTCTCGGCGGATGAAGTCTACGCGATCGCCGAATTGATCCGCAGACAGCGCGGCGGAGCGGCCGTCGTACTTGGCGCCCTTAGCCCGCGCACGCGCAACGCACAGGTAGCGCTTTATCAGGCTGGAGACGTCGAGTATCTGGTCGCGACCGATGCGATCGGCATGGGGCTCAATCTCGACGTCGACCACGTCGCCTTTGCTCAAGATCGCAAATTCGACGGCTATCAGTTCCGCAACCTGAACCCCGCCGAACTCGGGCAGATTGCAGGCCGTGCCGGCAGGCACGTTCGCGACGGGACGTTTGGCGTCACAGGCCAGGTCGATCCCTTTGACGAGGAGCTGGTCGAACGCATCGAAGGCCATGAGTTCGACAATGTGAAAGTGCTGCAATGGCGCACGAAGAACCTCGATTTCGCTTCCATTCACGCGCTACGCACAAGCCTCGAGACCGGACCCACTGTTCCCGGCCTGACGCGCGCCTTGCCTGCGGTCGACCAGCAGGCGCTGGAACACCTGTCGCGCTACCCGGAAATCATCGACCTTGCAACCAATCCATCGCGCGTCGAGAAGTTGTGGGAGGCCTGCGCGCTTCCGGACTACCGGCGCATTGCGCCGGCGCAACATGCCGATCTGATCTCGACCCTCTTTTCCGATCTCGTTCGCTATGGCACGGTAAACGAGGACTTCCTCGCCGAGCAGGTCCATCGCGCGGACCGAACAGACGGCGAGATTGACACGCTTTCGGCGCGAATCGCGCAGATAAGGACTTGGACCTATGTGTCGAATCGGCCCAATTGGCTTGCCGATCCGACACACTGGCAGGAAAAGACGCGGGAAATCGAAGATCGATTGTCCGATGCGTTACATGAAAGGTTGACGAAACGCTTTGTTGATCGCAGGACATCTGTGCTCATGAAGCGCCTGAGAGAGAATGCGATGCTGGAAGCTGAAATCAGTGTAAATGGCGATGTCTTCGTTGAAGGACATCATGTGGGGCAGTTGTCGGGATTCCGATTCACGCCCATTTCGGGAGCGGAAGGGCCGGACGCCAAGGCTGTTCAGTCTGCTTCGCAAAAGGCGCTCGCTTTGGAATTCGAGGCACGTGCTGCGCGCCTCCATGCGGCCGGCAACGGCGATCTCGCGATCAGCTCCGACGGCGCGATCCGTTGGTTGGGCGATCCGGTAGCGCGCCTTGCGGGCAGTGATCATGTGATGCGCCCGCGCGTCATCCTGCTCGCCGACGAGCAGCTGACCGGCAATGCCCGCGACCACGTGGCAGCCCGTATCGAGCGCTTCGTCAATCATCACATCAGCACGGTTCTGAAGCCGCTCGACGATCTGTCGCGTGCCGAAGACCTGCAGGGCCTGGCAAAGGGTCTGGCGTTCCAGCTCGTCGAGAATCTCGGCGTCCTGTTCCGACGCGACGTGACCGAAGAGGTGAAGTCACTGGATCAGGATGCGCGCGCCTCGATGCGCCGCTATGGCGTCCGGTTCGGCGCCTATCACATCTTCGTCCCTGCCCTTCTGAAGCCTGCTCCAGCCGAGCTCATCACGCTTCTCTGGGCGCTAAAGAACGACGGTCTCGACAAGCCGGGCTACGGCGATCTCATTCCCGTTCTGGCTGCAGGCCGCACGTCGGTGGTGACAGATCCAGCTTTCGAGCGCACCTTCTACAAGCTGGCCGGCTTCCGATTCCTTGGCAAACGCGCAGTTCGCATTGACATCCTGGAGCGCCTTGCGGATATCATCCGCCCGTTGCTTCAGTGGAAGCCTGGCCAGGCCAACCGTCCTGAAGGTGCATATGACGGCCGTCGCTTCACGACAACGACCGCCATGCTTTCGATCCTCGGTGCAACGCTCGAGGACATGGAAGAGATCCTGAAGGGGCTCGGCTATCGCGCCGATGCCGTAAAGGCAGAGGAGGCAGCAGCTCATCTGTCGGTTCAGGACGCCTCGACAGCGCCGACGGCCGAGACCGCAACCGAAGAGAGCGCGGAGAAGGCCGATCACGACGATGCCGACAGCGCGTCGGAGGAGCCTGCCTCGGAGGCTCCCACCGTTGAGGTCGCGGCTGAAGAACAGCCGGTTGCCGCAACGTCGGAAGAAGCAGAGGAACCGAAGCCGGTTCTTCTTTGGCGCCTCGGTGGCCGTACGGACAATCAGCGTCAGGCCCGCAGCCCGGGTGGCGAACGCCGCGGCGGCAACAATCGCGGCCAAGATCGCGGAAATGGCCAGCGTCGCCAAGGTGGTGAAGGTGGCGAGGGCCGTGATGGCAACCGCCAGCATCGCGGCAAGGATGGCGGTAAGCCGCAACAGGGACGGGGCGATCGTAACGAACAGCGCGGCGACCGTCAGGACCGCGGCGATCGCAAGGACCGCAACAACAACCGCGGCGGCCCGCAGCCGTTGCGCTTCGAGGCAAAGCCCCCACGCAAGGAAAAGCCGATCGATCCGGATTCTCCCTTCGCAAAGCTCGCTGCCTTGAAGGAGCAGATGAAGAAGTAAGCGCATGGGCGGGGAGACACAGCCAGGAGGCGGTTCGCGGCAACGCATCGACAAGTGGCTGTTCTTCACGCGCATGGTGAAATCGCGCTCGCTGGCACAAAGCCACATTCAATCCGGACATGTCAGGATCAACGGCGAGCGCGCCCTCCAGCCGAGCCAAATGGTCAAAGCCGGCGACAAGATCGAGCTGGCTCTTGAGCGGCGCGATATTGTCCTTGTCGTCAGGTCGGGCGGCGAGCGGCGTGGTCCTTACGAGGAAGCTCGGCTGCTTTATGAGGACCTGACGCCTCCGCCCGACGAGACAAAACGCCTCACCCCTTATGAGCAGGCAATGCGGGCCACAGGGGCGGGACGACCCACCAAAAAGGAACGTCGTGCAATCGACAAGCTGATGTCGGACGAGGATTAGAAAACTCTATCCGAACTGCCGGGTTTTGCGATTTCTTTATTCTTGAAATCCTCGGGCAAAGCCGGTACGTCACAATCAACTTGCCGGATAGCGTGAATGCCTCCCAAGCATCTCACTGCTTCCTTTCCGGTTGGGGAAAGGCGCGACGTTCCAGGTTGCCCGGCCCCATTGTATGGAAGTCCTGGAGTTCTTCATGACCTATGTCGTGACCGACAATTGCATTCGCTGCAAATATACCGACTGCGTGGAAGTCTGCCCCGTCGATTGCTTCTATGAGGGTGAAAACTTCCTCGTCATTCACCCTGACGAATGCATAGACTGTGGCGTTTGCGAACCGGAATGTCCCGCCGAGGCAATCAAGCCTGATACGGAGCCGGGCCTCGACAAGTGGCTCAAGGTCAACGCCGAGTATGCGAGCATCTGGCCGAACATTACGGTCAAGAAGGACGCCATGGCCGAAGCGAAGGAAATGGACGGCGAGACCGGCAAGTTCGAGAAGTACTTCTCTGAGAAGCCCGGATCGGGTGACTGATCCTTCATTCTCGCTACTAGGGCCTGAAACCGGGTTCAGTGAGCCAAAAAACGCCTGAAGTGTGTCCGCGGCATATGGGTGTCATGTGTTGCGCGCATGACTCAGGCGCAGTAAATTATTGATTTCCTCATATTTTTGTGATAGCTTTCGGACACTGATCCATTTGCGGCATGAAGCATGCCCAAACCACCACGAAAGCAAAACAAATCCAAAAACGCGGTTTCCGTGACATATCAACGCCTTGAGCCGTGAGGTTCCAAGCTTGTGCGCATGGATATGTTTGCTTTTATCCGGTGGGACCAGAAGTAAGTCACCCGACGGATCTGACCGTCTCACCCGGGCCTGACTGACCCGGCTCCGGCTGCAGCCGGAAGCGTAACAGGGAGTGTTTGAATAGAATGACGACCCAGCAGAAAAAACCTTCTTCCGCACGTCACGGCTTCAAGACCGGTGAATCGATCGTGTACCCCGCACATGGCGTCGGTACCATCAGCGCTATCGAAGAGCAAGAAGTAGCAGGCATGAAGCTTGAACTTTTCGTTATCGATTTCGAGAAGGACAAGATGCGCCTTAAAGTGCCGGTCGCCAAGGCCATGAGCATCGGCATGCGTAAGCTCTCCGAGACCGATTTCGTCGAGCGTGCATTGAAGGTTGTGCAGGGCAAGGCGCGCGTTAAGCGTACCATGTGGTCCCGTCGGGCGCAGGAATATGATGCAAAGATCAATTCCGGCGACCTCATTTCCATCGCTGAAGTTGTCCGCGATCTTTATCGCGCCGAGAACCAGCCGGAGCAGTCCTATTCCGAACGCCAGCTTTACGAAGCTGCGCTTGACCGCATGGCACGCGAAATTGCTGCGGTGAACAAGATGTCGGAAACGGAAGCTGTCCGCCTCGTAGAGACCAATCTCAACAAGGGGCCGAAGCGCGGCAAGGCGATCGAAGAAGACGAATCTCAGGACGAAGCTGCATAAGCTCCCTGTTTTTCCTGCAAAAAAACCCGGCCTTGTGCCGGGTTTTTTTTGGAACTTTTTCTCTGCTGGCACGTTTCAATAATGTAGCTGCGGACCGCGTCGGGAACTGACATCACCCTCGAACGCTCGCATATCTGTAAACGTTCGATGAGGAGCGGATCATGCTTTCCACGTTCTGCCTAGCGGGCAACTTGAGGAACTTGATCCCACCCCGCTGTACTACCGGCGCATAACCCTAAGCTAGGGCCCCATCTGGAAACGTCCAGAGTTCGGGGCCTTTATACGTTCAAGACATGAATTTGGTCTGGGCAGCGATGTCCGGAAGCAAGAATTCTTTGCCCTTTTTTGGCGTCACGCCTGAATTCAGGAGACCGATATGAAGAACATGTCTGCAGACCGGCGCATGATTAAAATCGCCATGGCGGCTCCCTACCTTGCTCGCGAAGAGGAACACGATCTCGCAATCCGCTGGAAGAACAATGATGACCGCGGCGCTCGCAATCAGATCGCCATGGCCCACATGCGCCTTGTTATCTCGATGGCAGGAAAGTTCCGCAACTTCGGTCTGCCGATGAGCGACCTCGTGCAGGAAGGTTACGTCGGTCTGCTGGAGGCGGCTGCGCGCTTCGAGCCCGAGCGTGACGTCCGCTTCTCTACCTACGCAAGCTGGTGGATCCGTGCCTCGATTCAGGACTATATCCTTCGCAATTGGTCGATCGTTCGCGGCGGTACGAGTTCGGCGCAGAAGGCCCTGTTCTTCAATCTTCGCCGCCTGCGCGCCAAGCTCGCCAGAGGCGACACGCAGCTGACACTTCAATCCATTCATCAAGAAATCGCAGCAGCACTCGGCGTCAGCCTTTCCGACGTCCAAACGATGGATGCCAGGCTTTCGAGCAACGATGCCTCGCTGCAGGCCCCATCGGTCTCCGGCGATGCCGACAGCGCCGAGAAGATGGACTTCCTCGTTAGCGACGAGCCTCTGCCGGATGAGCAAGTATCGAACATGATCGACGGCGAGCGCCGGCGCAACTGGCTCGCTTCTGCTTTGAAGCACCTCAATGAGCGGGAGATGAAGATCATCAGCGCTCGGAGGCTTGCTGAAGATGGCGCGACGCTCGAGGAACTCGGCGCAGATCTCGGCATCTCCAAGGAACGTGTTCGGCAGATCGAGAGCCGGGCGATGGAAAAACTACGCAGCGCACTCGTGAGCGCAGACCCCTACATGGCCGCATCGGCCTGAACGAGCTTACTCCCCCAGCGATGGACTTGGCCCGGTGAAAGCCGGGCCTCTTTTTATTCCGCAATAATCTTGACGCGATCGCCGGGAGAAACTGAGGCGCCGGTCGGCAGCGCATTGATAAGCTTGAACAGATCGAGCTTTCGATCCGTACCCATCATCCGTGCAGCAAGCGTCGTGATGTTTTCGCCCGGCCGCACTTTGACCACCCTGACGCGCAACGGCTTCAATGATGCCGTCTCTTCCGGGGTCATGCGACGGAAGCTTGCTCGCAATACGTCCGCCGTCTGCTGCAGAGCGGCACTACCTTTCGGCACGGCTGTCAGGAACCGGAAAATCTGAGCATTGTTACGGATCACCGTGACGTCGAAGTCCCAGCGATCTGCGCTCGCCCGCGCCGTGGCAGCCTCCATTCCATTGATCGTGGTCTGCTGAATGGTGGAGGGATCGAGGCCAGTAACCCACCCGCTCGAGATATAGTTCGTGAGGCTCTGGTTCTGATTGTCGGCCACGCCGTCAAAACGGATCGCAACATCGCCGGGCCCAGTCGCCATGACCGCCTCGACCTTGTTGTCGATCTTGAAATCAGGCGGCACGTCGAAGCGAATGCCAAGCCCGCCGTGCAGGAAGGTCTGCCCGCGCACATAGCCTTCCTCAGGGCTGTCGCCGTACAGCAAGCCGTCGATGCCGTCGAGATAATAGTCCCTGCCCGTATCGCCGACCTTGCCCTCCTGACCGAAGGCTCGCGCATGATCGCGCGCCAGTTCGATGCGCTGGGCGGAATTCGGATGGCTGGATAGGAAGTCGAGGCTCTGGTCCGCCTCGGGGTCGACAGACATGAAGCGGCTGTAGGCGGCCATGGAGTCCAGGAACCGCGCGGCGGCGTAGGGATCGTACCCTGCTTCCCCGAGCATCCGGACGCCGATAACGTCGGCCTGCAATTCCTGCTGTCGCGAGAAAGCTGCCAATCGCAGCTTGCCGCGCGCCAGCGCCTGCTTGCCGGCAATATCGCTCGACAACACCTCGGCCACGACGCGGCTGGCGATGACTTCTGCCTCCTCGCGCTTCTGCCGTTCGATGCCATGGTTTGCCGTGACGTGACCCATCTCGTGCGAGAGAACCGCGGCAACCTCGGATGCATCTTTGGCGAGCGCCAGCAAACCACGCGTCACGTAGAGATAGCCCCCGGGCAGGGCAAACGCGTTGATGGCCGGGGAGTTCAGGATGGTGATGCGGTAGGATTGGCTCGGATTCTCGGAGACAGCGGTCAGCGCCCCCGCGATACGGGCAACCAGACGCTCGGTCTTCGCATCCTTATACTCGCCGCCATAGCTCGCCACGATGCGCGGATGCTCGCGCGCACCCATGGCGGCACGCGGATCATTCTTCTGCACCTCGTCGACAATCTGCGGATTAGAGGACGGCGCAACACTTGGCTGATAGGATTGCTCAAGAATGGATTGGCAACCATATAGCGCCATGCTTGTCGCACATACGACCGAGGCTCGTCGTACCAGACGGCACGCCGACGAGAGCACATCACTGGAAGGCGCGGGGAATTTCCACGTCGGCATACTGTCCAGTCTGTCTCTCCAGGTCATCTTGCTTGTCGACCGGTTCGCTTCCGCGACCCGGTCGGTCTCATGGTGATTCAACAGGCGTCCGTCCCCGTCCTTGCACTGCACAATCGGGGACACAAGTCTTTGCTGTAACTGATTTCCGCATCGGTTGCATAGCGAGACTCTAAGTAAATGTGGCGCCGTTGTATTTTAGCAAGCCTAACGTGCTTTTGAGTTTCCTCGGTCGCCTCAAATTATGGCGAAAGTGCCGTTGCAACCGCCAGATTCGTTAACTGCGGAGAAATTGCGTCAATCCGGGATGATCCTGGCGGCCAATAAATTCATCGATTGGGGCGGCTACCGCGATCCTGCCGTTCTCGATGAAAAGACCAAAGTCTGCGATGCGTTTGACCTCGTCCGGATCGTGCGACACCACGACGACGGTATTGCTCGTCTCGCGATGCATGTCGAGCAGCAGCGCCGCCATTCCATTTCGCAAGCCGGGGTCAAGCGCTGCAAAAGGTTCGTCCAGCAGGAGCACCGGCCGGTTGCGAACTAGCGCACGTGCAAAGGCCACCCGCTGCCGTTCCCCGCCGGAAAGCGTTCCCGGCATTCGTCGTTCAAACCCGCGGAGCCCGACCTTTTCAAGCGAAGACGTGATCGATTGGCGGTCAGCAGTTGTGAGCTTCATCGACGGGTTGATGCCAAGGCCGATGTTGGTAAGGACATCGAGATGCGCGAACAGATTGTTGTCCTGAAAGACGAGAGAGACGGCCCGCCGGGCCGGGTACTCGCTGGTCACATCCTTCCCCGCGATCAAGATCTGCCCTCGCTCAGCCACATCAAAGCCAGCCAGCAGATTGAGGAAGGTTGACTTGCCAGCACCGGACGCGCCCGTCACAGCAATCACAGCACCGACAGGAAGCCGGCAATCGAAGTGAAACTCCTGCACACCAAATTGGAGACCGACGTCGCGCATCTCGACCGAGAACCGCGGCTCAACCATGGAAAGCCACCTCTCGTCGCGCTGGCCCCATGGTGCCGGCGATTGTGAGCAGCAGGCAGAGGATGCCAAGGATCAGCGCTAGACCATCCGCATCGTTCGTCCGGTAACTCCCCATGCGGCTATAAACGAGCCAAGGCAACGTGACGAAACTGTCCGAGCCGAACAACGCGACGGCGCCAAGATCGCCGAGCGACAGCGCCATCGCAAACGAAAATGCCGTGAGCACTGGTTTAATCAGGGCCGGCATATCGATCAGGCGCAGCCGCATCCAGCCCGAGACACCAAGACTCGCCGCAAGTTTCTGCGTTCGGCGCTTGTGGACGATGAAAGCCGGCTCGAGGACACGCATCACAAAGGGCAGGGACATCAAAGCGTTGATCGCGACAATCAGCAGCGGAGCCACGGCGCTGGCGTCACCGAAGCTTCTCAGCGCTAGAAACCAGCCCGTCGCCAGGACGATCGGCGGCACGAGCAATACCAACGATGATGCGCCACCCATGGCGGCAAAGAACGCTCCTGCGCCTGAGATCCCTGAACGCCGGAGAAGCGCCGCCCGGCGCGCACCCACCAGCATCATCGAGACAAGTAAGGCGATAGTGGCCGCAGAGATCGAGATGGCAAGACTGGTCGCAGCCGACTGCCAGAAAATGGGTTCACCGAGCAGCCTCATGAGATTGGACCGAAGGCCAGCCAGAAGCACCGACATCAGAGGTAAACCAAGGAACAGAGCGGCGAACAGCAGGATGCTTCCATCCACGAGCCGCGCTCCCAACAGCCTACCATCCGGGCGCCTGATCGCCTTTCCGACAGTCATCCCTTCATCCCCGGACGCAGGAAGACATGACAGCGCCCCAAGGACGACCGATGTAAGGGCGATCTGCAGCAGGGAAAGCGTGACGGCCCGGCCCGGATCAAAATCAAAACGCAGCGACTGATATATGGCAACCTCGACGGTCGTTGCGGCCGGCCCGCCACCCAGTGTCAGCACCAGCGTGAAGCTCGTGGCGCAGAGCATGAAGATCAGGCCGGCGATCCCAGGAATGACCGAGCGCAGAACCGGCCATTCGATGAAACGGAAAATCGAACCGGGCCGCATGCCGAGACCACTCGCCATCAGCCAGTATTCCGCCGGCACCCGCTCCAATGCCGCCAGCATCAGGCGGCAAGCCAGCGGCATGTTGAAGAAGACATGCGCCAACAGGATCCCGGAAAGCCCGTAGATGCTGATCGGTTCCGCCATGCCGAGCTTGAGCAGCAGCGCGTTCGTAAGGCCCTGCCGCCCCCAGATGCCGATCAACCCCAGCGCCCCGATTAGGACAGGAAGCCCCATCGGCACGGCCATCAGTCGAATGATCCAGATGCGACCGGGGAAATGCTGCTGACGCGCCAGGGCCTGCGCGACCGGAATGGCACAAGCGATCGAGAGCAGCGTCGAGAGCAAGGCCTGCAACAAGGTGAAACGCAGGACCTGCAGGATGTAGGGTTCAAGCACCGCCGTCAGAATGGAGGAAACATCGCTCGAAAGGAGCAAGACGAAGACTGCAAAGCCGACGAAAAGGGCAATGCCGGCGAGACTAAAAGCCCCACCCAGCACCGCCCGTCGCATCTCAGCCTCGGTCAAAGGCATCAATTCATGCTCATGGCGGCCAGCCACTCATCGACGAAGGCCTTGCGCTTCTCAGCGACTTCATCCGAGCTCATCAGAAAGGTCTTTGATGGATTTACAAGCTTGCCGAACGCATCCGGCAGCGGCTGCGACGTCGCCGAAACCGGCATCATCCAGTTGTTGGTTGGAATCGTATCTTGGAAGCCCGGCGTCACCATGAATTTCAGGAACTCGCGTGCAAGCTCCTTGTCCGGCGCATTCTTCAGCAGGCCCGCCACCTCGATCTGGATGTAGTGGCCCTCTGAAAACGCAGCCGCCTGATAGCGGTCGGTATTTTCGGCGACCATGTGATAGGCAGGCGAGGTCGTGTAGGAGAGCACCATCGGCGCCTCACCCTTGGTGAAGAGCCCATAGGCTTCCGACCAGCCGGGGGTCACCGTCAGCACCCGCTTTTTGAGTTTTGCCCAGGCCTCAGGCGCCTTATCGCCGTAGACCGACTTCACCCACAGCAAGAGGCCTAGCCCAGGCGTCGAGGTGCGCGGATCCTCAATAACGATCTTTTGCGAAAGATCGCCTTCGACCAGGTCCTTCATGCTTTTCGGAGGATTTTTGATCGTCTGCGTGTCGTAGATGACGGCGAAGTGGCCATAATCATAAGGCACAAATACCTCATCCTTGTAGTTTCCCGGCACCTTGAGCGCACTGACGTCGACACCGCTCGCATCGAAGAGGCCGGTTGCCTTCGCTTCCGTGGTCAGGTTCGTATCCAGACCGAGCACGACATCCGCCTTCGTCGCAGCGCCCTCAAGTTTCAGACGCGATAACAACGCCACGCCATCGGCTACGCTCACGAACTTGACGCTGCAGCCGCAGGTCTTCTCGAATGCTTCCTTGACCTTCGGCCCCGGACCCCATTCGGATGTGAAGCTCTCATAGGTGTAGACGGTGAGCGTCTTGTCTGCCGCCTGTGCGCCTTGGCCGGCCAAGCCGATGGTCGCGACAAAGATCGTGGCAAGCAACGAACGGCTCGTGAACTTGAATTTGAACATGGCACCTCTCCTCTGGTTTGCTTGAAGGGGAAAAGGGCGGTGCCAGATGTCACGCGTCTAATCCCTCCGCCGGTGTTAGCCGGATCAGGTTCCGCGGGTTGGCTTTGAGCCTCTCAGCCGCGCGCCTCATGGCACGGGGCACCCCGTTAGAGCGTTTGAGATGTATCGCCACGCTTGGCGTCTTGCAAGGGGCGGCCTTGCGGCCGCCATCGGCGTTTTACTCCGCGGCTTCGGCGTTGGCGGTCGGCCGCACCTCAACGACACGAGGCAACTGTGTTGGTTTCAGCATCAAGGCAGCGCAAAGGCCAATCAGAGCGATTACGCAGGATGCCATGAAAAGCGGCATGAACGCACTGCCATAGGCTTCGGCAACGGCTTGACGCGCCTGCTCCGGCAAAGCTGCCAGCATCTTTGGAGTGAGTTGCTCGATGTCGGCTACTCCCGGAATGGAAACGCCCGTTTTGCCGAGTTGCGAGCCGACGATCGCGCCGTAGATGGAGATGGCGATCGATGCTCCGCCCATACGCGACAGCGTCACCGATCCTGTTGCGGCGCCGACGTCGCGCGCCGGGGCAGCATTCTGGACGCCGATGACCGGAACCTGTTGTGCAAGACCGACACCGAAGCCGTGGAGGGCCATCACCGCCCCGATCAACAGGACCGGTGTTCCGACATGAACCCGCGTCAGCAGCACAAACGCAATGGCGCTGCAAGTCAGGCTTGCGATGGCGAACGGCTTGTAGCGACCAGTGATGGAGATGATGCGGCCTGCCGAGAGTGACCCGCAAACGATGCCGCCGGTCAGAAGAATAAAGAACGCTCCAGCCGCCGACGGCGAAAGACCGGTCGTCGTTTGTAGGAACAACGCGAAATAATTGACCATCCCAATTCCAATCGCGCCGCTCATGATCGACATGATGAGCAACAGGCTGAACGTCGAATTGTGAAATAGAGACAGGGGAACAATCGGCTCTGCAGCGCGGCGCTCGACGAAAATCCAACCGATGGCCGCAGCTACGCCGAGCGTCATGATGGCCAGGTTTTGCGGAGCAAACAGCGAGCCGAAGACCTGAGCGCCGTCGGCGGCCAGAACGATGCTTGCCGTCGTCAAGGCGAGCAGCAGGGCGCCAGCGTAATCGATCTTCGGGCGGCGGTTTGGTTTCCGGTAAGGTAGCATCAAAGCCAGGCCGACAAGGACGACGAAACCGATCGGAACGTTGACAAGGAAGATCGAGCGCCAGCCGAAGAGATCGCTCATTGCGCCGCCAAGGACAGGCCCGATGGCGCCCGATGCCATCAGCACGAGGCTGGAATAGCTCTGGTACCGCGCCCGTTCCCGCGGCTCGAACAGGTCCGCGTTGACGGCAAAGATCGACACCATGATACCGCCGCCGCCAAGTCCCTGCAGCACGCGGGCAGCAATCAGCGTATTCATCGATACAGCCAGTCCGCAGACGGCAGAGCCGACGGTGAAGATCATGATCGCGGCCATCATCACATATTTGCGGCCGAAGAGATCGCCGAGCTTGCCGTAGAGAGGCATCACGGCGCTTACGGCGAGAAGATAGGCTGAGCCGACCCAACTGAACCGCTCGAGGTGGCCGAACTCGCCAACGATCGTCGGCAGAGCCGTTGCGACGATCTGATTGTCGAGCGTCGCCATGAACATCGCGGCCATCAGGAAAAGGAAGAGAATGAACCGCCGGCGATGATCCGTCACAAGCGGCGCCGCAGCAGCAATTTGAGTGTCCATAAAGCGTCGTTCCAAACGATGAGTTGATCTCGTTATGTGCTATCAGCATATAATTGTCAATGTCACGCGCTTGACTTCGGCATATTCTCAATCGACGCGTGGCGTGTTATGGTTTCGGAATGAATGAGAGCCTGATGAAACTGAACGACCCTGACGCGAACGAAGACGCCGGCATTTTGCGCATTGGTCAAAGTATGACCCGCATGCGCCTGATGACCGGACGTCGATTGATCGGGCGGCTCGCCATCCAAACAGTGGCACCCGGTCTTGAGCTATCGCACCTTGACGTGCTGGACGCAGTACGACGCGCTCAGGAAAGCGGCGACGTGACGGTCGGGACGATTGCCGAGATGATGCGGATCGACCCGTCGCGCGCAAGCCGCATCGTCGCAGAGATGGTGGGGCGGAACATCCTGCGGCGAAAGGCATCTCAGGCGGATGCGCGGCGGATTATCGTCGTGATGACGCCACTTGGACAGAGGTTGCTGTCGGAAATACGTGCGCAGAAGCTCTCATTCGTTTCCGAGGTGGTCAAAGACTGGAAACCTGAAGAGATCGAGGCGTTCGGAGAACTGTTCGAGAAGTTCATTTCCGGCTTCGAGAGTGTTTTTGAGGCACGCGTCAAGGATATCGCAGACGAAGCCTGAGCGACGGCCCTTTCCCTTCCCCCCTGCTTTGCGCTATGGGCAGTGCCCATGAGCCAATCCACCTTCACCATTCTGCTTGGCGGCGAGCTGCAGATAACCGATCGCCTGCGAAATGCCGTCTCTGGCAGCCGTTTCATCGCCGCCGACGGTGGTATGCGTCACGCAGCAGCACTCGGCGTCATCCCAGAGCTGTGGGTCGGTGATTTCGACTCGACGCCCCCAGATCTCGAGGGTGCCTTTCCCGATGTGCCCAGGCAACCTTATCCCGCTGCGAAGGCATTCACCGATGGCGAGATTGCGGTTGCGGAAGCGATCGCCCGCGGCGCGAAACGTCTTGTATTGGCCGGCGCCCTTGCGGGCGAGCGTTCCGACCACGCGATCCAGCACCTGCTCTATGCCGTCAGCCTGGCAGAGCAGGGTTACGATATGCTTCTGACATCCGGCGGCGAGGAGGCTGTGCCGCTGATTTCAGGCGCAATCGAACTGGACCTGCCACCTGACAGTCTGTTTTCTGTTCCCGGCTTTAGCGAGCTTCGCGGCCTGACAATCGAGAACGCGCGCTACCCGCTTGCCGATTTCCATTTGCCCTTCGGCTCGTCACGCACCATTTCCAATGTCGCGAAAGGCAAGGTGCGCCTTTCGCTCGAGAGCGGTCGCGCCATTGTGCTCGCGCGCCCCTACGATCTTTCCGGAGTCTGATCTTTGGCGCCCCCCATCCTGAAACTCGACGACGTCTTTCTCAGCTTCGGCGGCACGCCGTTGCTCGCCGGTGCCGCGCTGCAGGTCGAGCCCGGGGACAAGATCTGCCTCGTCGGCCGCAACGGCTCCGGAAAGTCGACGTTGCTGAAGATCGCTGCCGGACTCGTCGAAGCGCAGTCGGGAGAGGTGTTCCGCCATCCTTCGTCAACCGTGCGTTATCTCGAACAGGCGCCCGATTTTGCCAGCTTCAAGACCGTGCAGGCTTATGCCGAGGCCGGCCTCGGCCCGGGCGACGATCACTACCGTGTCACCTATCTGCTCTCGCATCTCGGCCTCACCGGCGAGGAGGATCCCAAAAACCTGTCAGGCGGAGAGGCACGCCGCGCAGCCCTTGCGCGCGTTCTCGCGCCGGAGCCCGACATCCTTCTCCTTGACGAGCCGACCAATCATCTCGACCTGCCGACCATCGAATGGCTGGAAGGCGAACTGCAGAAGAGCCGCAGTGCCCTCGTGCTGATCTCCCACGACCGACGCTTCCTCGAGAAGGTCTCGACGGCGACGGTCTGGCTCGACCGTGGCACATCGCGTCGGCTCGACAGGGGCTTTGCGCATTTCGAAGCCTGGCGTGACCAAGTTCTGGAAGCGGAAGAGCTCGAGCAGCACAAGCTCGGCAAGGCAATCGAGCGCGAAGAGCATTGGCTGCGATACGGCGTCACGGCACGGCGCAAGCGCAACATGCGCCGCCTTGGTGAGTTGCAGACGATGCGATCGCAATATCGTGGCCACAAAGGCCCACAGGGCACCGTGCAGGCTACGGTTTCGGACGCGCAGGAGTCCGGCAAGCTCGTCATCGAGGCCGAGAAGATCACGAAAACCTTCGGCGACCGGCCGATTGTTACCCCCTTCTCCATTCGCGTACATCGCGGTGATTGCATCGGTCTCGTTGGCCCGAACGGCGCCGGCAAAACCACGCTGCTGAAGATGCTGACCGGCCAGCTGGCGCCTGATAGCGGCACCGTCAAGCTCGGAACCAATCTGGAGATTGCGACGCTCGATCAGAAGCGCGAGGACCTCAATCCGGAAGAGACGCTCGCCCATTACCTGACGGATGGCCGCGGCGAGAACCTCCTCGTCAACGGCGAGCAGCGGCACGTGACTGGTTATATGAAGGAATTCCTGTTCCAGCCGGAACAGGCCCGCACGCCGATCAGGAGCCTGTCCGGCGGCGAGCGCGCGCGGCTGATGCTCGCCCGCATCATGTCGCGCCCGGCGAACCTATTAATCCTCGACGAGCCGACCAACGACCTTGATATCGAGACGCTAGATCTGCTGCAGGAAATCGTCGCGGGCTTCCCCGGCACCGTGATCCTCGTCAGCCACGACCGCGACTTCCTAGACCGCACGGTGACCTCGACCATTGCACCTGCTGTGCCGGATGCGCCGGACGGTCGCTGGATTGAATATGCAGGCGGCTACTCAGACATGCTCGCGCAACGAAAAGGCGCCATCGAAGAGCGAAGGAAGGCCGAAAAGGCGGCAGGGCGAGCGAAGCCCCAGGAAACAGCCGCCTCCTCCGAGACGGCAAAAGCAAAGGGCAAGCTTTCCTTCAAACAAAAGTTCGCGCTCGAGAATCTTCCGAAGGAAATGGCCAAGGCAGAGGCCGAGATTGCCAAACGCGAGGAGCGCATGGCCGACCCCAGCCTGTTCACCAGGGACCCCACAACCTTCAACCGGCTTGCGGCGGAGATGGAGAAGCTCCGTGGCAGCCTGACGAAGATGGAAGAGGAATGGCTGGAACTCGAGATGCTTCGGGAGGAATTGGAGGGCTGAGCCTTCGCGCCCCTTCGACCTGATCGCACTTTATCCGCGTAACTCGATTTTCACGTTTCATTGATTCGTCAGTCCGCGATTGGCAAGATTAAGCTTGCCTATCCGCAACTTGCACGAGGCAAGGAAGCACATCATGCCATACATCCTCAAAACATCGACCGCGCTCATCTGGGCCGCGGGTTTCCTAACTATTGCATCGCACGTAGCGCTTGCGCAGGAAGCGCAGCGCGTGCGTGGAGCCATTGAGAGCCTGAACGGCAACACGCTGGTGGTAAAGACGCGAGAAGGCACAGAGCAAACGGTGACATTGAAGCCGGATTGGAAGGTCCGCGGCATCAAGAAAGCTTCCGTCGAAGACATCAAGCCGGGCGATTTCGTTGGCGTTGCGTCGCTGCCGAGTGCCGACGGCGGCGACGGCGCTCTTGAAGTGCTGATCTTCCCGGCCGCAATGAAGGGCACCGGCGAAGGCAGTCGCCCCTGGGACCTGAAGCCAAACAGCACGATGACCAACGCCACCGTCGCGAAGGCCGTCAAGGCAGTCGATGGCCATACCATCACGCTCACCTATCAGGGCAAGGAAAAGACGATATCCATCGCCGATGATACACCGATTGTCACCTTCGCTCCGGCTGACAAGGCCGACCTCGTCGCCGGCGCTCGCGTGATCGTGATGGGTCAGAAGGCACCTGACGGGACAGTGTCCGCCACAAACGTAACGGTCGGCACAAACGGCGTCGTCCCGCCCATGTAGGTCGTCAGACGACGGGCGCGGGCGCGTTTGCTGCTTTTGTCACCACCTTGGCCTCCGGCTTCGCGTGCAAAGCCTCCAGATGCAGCACACGAGGCTTGAAGGTCTCGACGTATGTGTCTGACCGGCCGATATAGATCATCGCCGCCTCCGGCATGGACGCAAGAACCTCCATCATTGTGGACTGCCATTCCGGCTCCATGCCTTCCAGCACTTCATCGAAGACAATCCACTTCGGGCGTACAAGAAGCAAGCGCGCGAAGCCTATAGCCCGCTGCTCATCGGAATCGAGCAGCTTGTCCCAGCGGGCTCGCGTATCAAGTCGGGAAACCAGATTGTGAAGGCCGGCCCTCTCCAATGCCACCACGACGTCGGCATTCTGATAAGTCTCCACGGGCTCCGGAAACGCTAGCGCTTCGCGAAGCGTGCCGCCCGGGATGTAGGCCGACTGCGGGACGAACAGCATGTCATCCGCGGGTGGCAGGCCGATCTTGCCGCCACCGCAGGGCCAGAGTTCGGAAAGCGCAAGGAAAAGCAGCTTGCGGTTCACGTTGTGATCGCCGTTGATCATGATCTTCTCACCGGCTTTGATCGTCACCGCGCCTTCCTGGATACGGAAGCCACCGCACTGGTCGATCTCTTCGCCGATCTTGGCGGCGATCCGGACATGATCGAGCGTCAGAGTTCCGGGAGGATTCCGCTCATACTTGATCGTGCCCCTCATGTTGATCTCGTCGTTCATGCTGGTAAGAGCCTGACGAAAATCGGTGACACGCATCAGCGTGGCACGCCATTCGGCAATGGGACCGAAGTTCGCGACATACCAGCGAAGGGCGGTGTTGACCTGGTTGAAGGCGCCGACCGACACCATCAACTGCCCGAACGTCAATCCGCCAGAGAAATAGGCCGGTGCTGCGACGATGATCGGGATAACAACGACGAGCCAGCCGTAACCGGCCGATACCCAGGTCAGATTGACATTGGCCATCGCTACCCGCTTGATAACGGTGAGAACCGCGCTGATGTCGGTATTGATACGCTTCTGCTCGTTTTCTTCCCCTCGAGCGACGGTGATAGCCGGCATGTTCTCGTTGGCATGCATCAACGCGAAGCGCAGTTCCGCCTCCTTCGAGAAGCGATCCGCGTTGAGCTTTACAAGCTTGCGACCCACCAGCTGACTGAGAATGGATGCGGATGCCGCGTAGAAAATGGCTGCCCAGACCATATAACCTGGAATGGAAAAGGAATGCGCGCCGAAACGAAAGACAAAGCCGCTGGACAGGTCCCATAGCACGCCGATGAAACTGATGAGCAGGATCGTCGCCTGCACCAGCCCGATCATGAGGCTTGTGGTGCTTTCAGCGAGGTTGCGCGCATCCTCATGCAGACGCTGATCGGGATTGACGCCGATCAGGCCGCTGGCCGAGAGACGGAGAGCACGCTTGCGCTGAAGCCACTGGCTGACCAGGTCCCGCGTCAGGCCCTCGCGCATGTAGACTGCGGTCATCTGATTGAGCCAGGCCTGCACGACGTTGAGCAGCAGCAGAATGCCCGCAATCACCGCGAAGACCTTCAACTGATGGAAAAACCCAGGCAGATCTCGTCGAGCGATGCTGTCGTAAAACGGGGCGTTCCACTGGTTGAGGATCACGGTCGCATAGGCAGTGGCGAGAATGATGCCAATCAGCGCCGGCGCGATCACCAGCACCTTTCCTCGCACCGGTGAATGCCAGAAAGCCGAGAACATCACCTTCAAGCGATAGCCCAGGCTCAGGTCGTACCCTACTCTGTCCTGCCCTTGAATGCTTGGCCTGCCTTCGAGGTCATCTGCCATTACGCGTCCCTAGCCGTCATTCTATTTCAATAACCATGGTGACTCGCCATGTCCACCAACAGATTCTAGCAGTCATTAACGCGGCAGTGACTTCACATCGACCCATCCATTCGTTTAGGCAATTGATTCGCTGAAGGACTAGCGCTATTTAAAACGCTCCGTGGTGATTTGGCCGGCCGGCTTGCAGCCACGTTAAAGAAGTTGCTAAAGGGCCGCGTGCGGACCGATAGCGATGTATTCGTTGTTTTGATCGAGTGACCGCAATGCCAATCAAGATCCCCGATACCTTGCCTGCGTTCGAAACCCTGGTTCAGGAAGGCGTTCGCGTGATGACCGAGACGGTGGCGATCCGTCAGGACATCCGGCCGCTGCAGATCGGCCTGCTCAACCTCATGCCGAACAAGATCAAGACGGAGTTGCAGGTGGCTCGCCTGGTCGGCGCCTCTCCGCTGCAGGTCGAGCTTTCGCTCATTCGCGTCGGTAATCACAAAGCAAAAAACACCTCGGAAGACCATCTTCTCGCCTTCTATCAGACGTGGGAGGAAGTGAAGCATCGCAAGTTCGATGGCTTCATCACTACCGGCGCGCCCATCGAGACGCTGCCCTACGAGGATGTGAACTATTGGGGCGAAATGCAGCAGATTTTCGACTGGACGGAAACCAATGTCCATTCATCGATGAACGTCTGCTGGGGTGCGATGGCCGCCATCTATCACTTCCACGGTGTTCCTAAGTACGAACTCAAGGAGAAGGCTTTCGGCGTCTACCGCCACCGGAACTTGAAGCCATCGTCGGTCTACTTGAACGGTTTCTCGGACAATTTCGAGGTTCCCGTTTCGCGTTGGACCGAGGTTCGCCGCGACGATATCGAGAAGTCGGAGAACCTGGAGATCCTGATGGAATCCAGCGAGATGGGCGTCTGCCTCGTGCATGAACGGAAGGGCAAGCGGCTCTACATGTTCAATCACGTGGAGTATGATTCAACGTCCCTGTCCGACGAGTATTTTCGCGACGTGAATGCCGGCGTGCCGATCAAGATGCCGCACAACTATTTCCCGCATAACGATCCCTCGCTGACGCCGCAGAACCGCTGGCGCAGCCACGCTCATCTGTTGTTTGGCAACTGGATCAACGAGATCTACCAAACCACCCCTTACGATCTCAACGATATCGGCAAGGACGCCTAACGCTGCCGGCGTTAGCACAACGCTGAAGAAGTGCAGGCAAACTGAAAGTATTACTTTTTTGCGGCACACCCGTTGCGGTTTGCGGTAAATGGGGGCACGTTCCTGCCTCACTTGAAGGTATATCAGGACAGTCGCAATGGCGGAAATGTTGAAACGGGAAGTTTTCGGGCAGACCAAATCGGGCGAAACCGTCCATCGCGTCGAGATCAAAGGCGGTGGGTTGACGGCCAAGGTTCTCACCTGGGGCGCCGTTATTCAGGATCTCCGCCTCGACGGCCACGAGGCGCCCCTCGTGCTCGGCTTCGACGACTTCGACAGCTACCCGACTCACTCCTCCTATTTTGGTGCGACACCAGGCCGCTGCGCGAACCGCATCGGTGGCGGCAAATTCACCTTGGACGGCGTGAAGTATCAGCTCGATCTCAACGAGAAGGGCGTGACGCATCTTCATGGCGGCAACGGCAATATCGCCCAGCAAAACTGGACAATCGTCGAGCATGACGTCGACCGGGTCGTCCTGAAGATCGTCGATGTGGACGGGCGCGCCGGCTACCCCGGCAATTGCACCATCCAGGCCACGTACCGGGTCCATGGCGACGGCGAACTGTCCGTCATCTACGAAACGATCAGCGACCAGCCTACGATCGCCAATGTTTGCCAACACACCTACTTCAACCTCGACGGCCGTGACGATGCCCTCGGCCACGACATCATGATCGCGGCCGACGGCTATCTCGTCACGGATGAGCTGCAGGTTCCGACGGGAGAAATCCGATCCGTTGCCGGAACCGTCTTCGACTTCCGCGAGATGTCCCCGATGCAGCGGTTCGACGGCAGCGAACAGGCGCTCTACGATCATAATTTCTGCCTCTCCGAGGATCGAACGGCGAAGCGGTCTGTCGCGCTCGCCCGCAGCCTGAATTCAGGCGTTTCGCTGGAGGTGCGCACGACGGAGCCCGGCGTGCAGTTCTATGCCGCCTTCAAACTCGACGTGACCGTTCCCGGCCTTGACGGGCGCAAATATGGCCCCTTCGCCGGCTTCTGCCTGGAAACACAAGTCTGGCCGGATGCAATCAACCATCGGGGGTTCCCCAACGCTGTTTTGCGCCCTGGCGAAGTGTTGCGTCAGGAAACGGACTATATTTTCTCGAAGAGCTAACGCGCGCTCCCTGCCCGATCAAAGAAAACCCTCACAGGCCGCCTGCGAGGGTTTTTTCTTTTCCAGCTGATTTTCGATCTTGTGATTGGTTCTAAATAGGTTCTATTATGGCGACATGGATAGAACCAGTCTGATGGCGGAACTGAAGAGCCGCGGCCTGCGCGACGAAGCGCTGACCGGACCGCTCTACAAGCGGCTGGGGCAAGCCCTGACCGGCCTCATTCAGGAAGGATTGTTGAAGCCTGGAACGGCCCTGCCTGGCGAGCGTGATCTGGCTGAAGCGTTGAAGGTGGGGCGCGTGACCGTTCGGACCGCCTATCGCGACTTGATGAATTCAGGCGTGCTCGAGTCGCGACACGGAAGCGGCACATTCGTCTCCAGCAAAGTCGAGCGCATGGAGCAGTCGCTATGGCGACTTTCCTCGTTCTCCGCGGACATGCGCTCACGCGGACGCGCGCCGGCCGCGAGGATCTTGTCGCGGACGGTCAATACGCCATCTCCTGAAGAAGCGTTCCTGCTTGGCCTAGGGCTCGACGAACCCGTCCTTCGGCTTGATCGTCTGCGCCTTGCCGACGGGCTGCCGCTGGCCATCGAACGCGCCGTCGTGCCGATAAAATTCCTTGGTGAAAATGGCGGCGGCGAGGGGTCCCTTTACGAAGCGCTTACGGCAAGCGGTCACCGCCCCGTTCGAGCGCTGCAGAGGCTGACGGCGGTCACTCTCGATCCGTCGTCGGCCGCTGCACTGCACGTGAATGCCGGTGCGCCAGCGTTGCTGATCGAACGTGTGTCGCGCTTGGAAGACCAGCGTGTCGTCGAATACACCCGCTCCCACTATCGTGGTGATGCATATGATTTTGTTGCGGAATTAAGAATTGGAGATGACTTATGAGTGAAACCCATTCGCTGATGTTGCAGGAAGCCGGCCAATCGCCGGAGGTCGTCGCAACACTGCTCCAGAAGGAAAAGCCTGCCTTTGACGCAATTGCGAAGCTGTTTGCATCGGGCGCCCCGAGCGTGGTGACCACAGCAGCGCGCGGATCTTCGGACCACGCCGCGACGTTCTTCAAATACCTGTTCGAGATTACCTGTGGAGTGCCGGTCGCTTCGATCGGTCCGTCGATCGCATCAGTCTACGGCGCGTCTCTGCATCTGAAGGGCGGCATTCACTTCACGGTGTCGCAATCCGGTGCAAGCCCCGACATCATCGCTTTGCAGGAGGCTGCGAAGCATGGCGGCGCAACGACCATCGCCGTCGTTAACGTCACCGACAGCCCACTCGCCAAGCAGGCCGACATTGTGCTCGGCCTCAACGCAGGCCCGGAAAAGAGCGTAGCGGCGACCAAGTCCTTCATCGCCTCGGTCGCCGCCCTTTCCGGCGTCACCGCCGCCATCAGCGGCAAGCGCGATCTGCACGCCTCGCTGGAAAAGCTGCCGGACGCCCTTGAGGCGACCAACGGAATCGATACGAAGGCAGCCGAGGACATTCTGTTTGAGGCAAGCTCGCTCTATACGGCGGGTCGTGGTCCCGCCTTCGCTATTGCGCTCGAGGCAGCACTGAAAGCCAAGGAAACGGCCGGTTTGCATGCGGAAGCCTTCTCGCTTGCCGAACTGATGCATGGTCCGATGCGGCTTGTGCAACCGGGCTTCCCGATTGTCGCCTTCACGCCTGACGATCCGGCATTTGCCAACAACGTCCAGGCGCTTGAGCGGCTACGCAAGCTCGGCGCGACGACCGTGCCGTTCTCCGGCCAGCCGGTCTCCGGTACCAATCTGCAGGTACCGACGACGGGAAGTGGCCTGCTCGACCCGCTCGTTTCGCTGCTGGTCTACTACCGCCTGATCGAGTCGGTAACGCGCCGCAAGGGCTTCGACCCGGACAAGCCGGCCAACCTGCTCAAGGTGACGGAGACGATGTGATGGTTCGCAAGATCTTCTCCGGCGCGCGGATCTTCGACGGTCAGCGCTTTCACGACGACAAAGCGCTCATCATCTCGGGCGGACGCGTCGAGGCCATTGCAGCGGCAGGTGAACTGCCGGACGGCGATCACATACGCTTCGACGGTGGTGTGCTTTCCGCAGGCTTCATTGACGCACAGGTGAATGGCGGTGGCGGCAGGATGCTCAACGACGAGCCGTCGCCCGCCTCCATGTACATGATTGCCGACGGCCATCGACCTTACGGAACGACCGCTCTGCTACCGACGCTGATCACCGATACGGCGGATGCAACGGCGGCAGCGATCGAAGCGGCCAAGGAAGCCGTCAAGACGAACCGCGGCGTCGCGGGCCTCCACCTCGAAGGTCCACACCTGGCACCGGCGCGCAAGGGAGCCCATCTTGCCGAGCTTATGCGGCCGGTCGAAGAAAAGGACGTGAAAGCCTTCATTTCGGCCAAGGAGGCTATCGGCACCCTGTTGGTAACAATGGCTGCTGAACAAGTCACCGCGAAGCAGGTGCGCGAACTCAGCGAAGCCGGCGTCACCATCAGCATCGGCCATTCCGATAGCTCCAGCGAAGCAGCAGAGACGCGCTTTGATGCGGGCGCGCGCGGCGTCACCCATCTTTTCAACGCCATGAGCCAACTCGGCCACCGAGCGCCCGGCCTCGTCGGCGCGGCGATCGATCATCCTTCGGTTTGGTGCGGCATCATCGCCGATGGCCATCATGTCGATCCGAAGGCGCTTCGGGCTGCTCTTCGCGCAAAGCGCGGCGAAGGCAAACTCTTCTTCGTCACCGACGCGATGTCGCTGGTTGGCTCCGAGAAGGACTCCTTTACACTGAACGGCCGTACCGTCCGGCGCGAACGCGGCGGCTTTTGTTCAAAACTGGTCCTATCGGATGGCACACTTGCCGGTTCCGACGTCGACATGGCGTCCACCATCCGCTATGGCGTGACCTATCTCGAGTTAACGCTCGCGGAAGCGCTTCGAATGGCGACGCTTTATCCTGCACGCTTTCTCAACCTTGAAGGCTACGGGCACCTTTCGCCGGGTGCGCGCGCTGATCTCGTCCACCTGACTGACGCTCTGGAGGTCACGCGGACCTTTATCAGTGGCGAACCGGCGTAGAAGCGAGGACGTGATGACTGCGATCACCGATGCCTATTTTTCCAACCTCATCGGCCGGCTCGAGACCTTAAGGAAGGAAATCGCCGAGCCGATGGCGTTGGCGGCCGATGCGATCCTCGAGGCCGCATGCAACGACAAGCGCGTCTACGTGTTCGGTACCGGCCACTCGCATATGCTGGCGGAAGAGGTGCACTACCGCGCAGGCGGGCTTGCTTTCACTGTTCCCGTTCTCGTCGGCTCCGCGATGCTGCACGAGGGCGCGGTGATCAGCTCCGTCTACGAGCGAACCGAAGGATTGGTGCGACCGGTGTTGGAACGATATGGCATGCAGCCTGGAGACGTCATCATCATCGCGTCGAATTCCGGCGTCAATGCAGCGCCGATCGAAGCCGCCGACTATGGCCGTGAGATTGGTGCGAAGGTGATCGCGATCACCTCGGTCTCCTATTCCAGTGCAGTCGCAAATGGCCGGCGCCGCTTGGCGGACATTGCCGACGTCGTATTGGACAACGGCCTTCCTCCCGGCGATGCGGTGATTGAACTGCCGGGTACGGAGCTGAAGGTCGGCCCAGTTTCGACCGCCATTGGTGCAACGGTCCTCAACGCGATCTTGGCTGAGGTGGCCTCGGAATTGGCGAAAGAGGGGGACGCACCGATTTATCTCAGCGCCAACATGCCCGGTGCCAAGGCGGTGAACGAGCAACTGGTAAAGAAGTATCGGCCCCGCAATCCTCACCTCTAGGTCCATCTGACGCCCGATTGTCAACACCACACCGACAGTCGGTCGTCAAAGTTCAATCTACCGCGCCGGAGCGATGAGGCGCATATTTCGTTCAACAACCACGGCGAGTCCATGTCCCGCCGGCTTTGAAAGGAACGATCCGATGGCCGAGATCATCTTGAATTCAGCGGTCGCCATCCTCATTGCGGCCGCCTTCATGACAACAGCGACAGCCGCCCTTCGCGGCGAAAACCGCGCTCTGCAGAGGGTACCAGTCAGGGCTAAGGCAAGACGCCACCCAAAGGGCTGAAAGACAGCCAAATAATTCCTCAAATCGGCCCCAATATCGACACCGGCTTGAACGACGAATGCCTCGTGGGGAATTTGGAGTGCAGGGCAATGACCAGAATTATCGGCGCGGCCGCAATGTTGACCATCGTCATGGCGGCCTATGCGGCATACTTGAATCCGTACGATACTCGCAGCCAGCAAGGCCGCTATTCGCAGCAGGTCGAGAGCCACGATAACGGCCTTACGGCGTCCATCCGCTAAACGAACAACTGCCCACCATTGGCGCTAAGCGTCGATCCGGTGATGAAGCCTGCGTCGTCGGAAACCAGGAAGACGACGCAGCGCGCGACTTCCTCAGGTTCTCCGAGACGACCCACCGGAATCTGCGGGATGATCCGTTCGTTCAGCACTTTTTCCGGAACCGCGAGAACCATCTCCGTGCCGATGTAGCCGGGGCATATGGCGTTCACGGTGATGTTCTTGGCGGCACCCTCCTGCGCAAGCGCCTTGGTGAACCCGAGGTCACCAGCCTTAGCAGCCGAGTAATTCGCCTGCCCCATCTGCCCCTTCTGGCCATTGATCGAGGAGATGTTGACGATCCGCCCGTAGCTTCGGTCGCGCATCCCGCCCCAGACCTGATGCGTCATGTTGAAAAGACCGGTGAGGTTGGTGTTGACGACCTCGTGCCACTGCTGCGGTGTCATCTTGTGGAACATTGCGTCCCGGGTAATGCCGGCGTTGTTGACTAGGACATCGACTGGACCCAGTTGCGCCTCGACCTTCGCGATACCCTCGCCGCATGATGCATAGTCGGAAACATCCCATTTGAAGACGGGAATGCCTGTTTCGCCATGAAAGGCGTTCGCCTTTTCATCATTGCCGGCATAGTTGGCGGCAACTGTATAGCCTGCATTCTTCAGTGCGACGGAAATCGCGGCGCCAATACCGCGCGTACCACCAGTGACAACAGCCACTCTGCTCATGTTCCGCTCCCTCATTTGAAGGCCCCGCTATTTCGCGGGGCTCAGGTTATAGTTGGACTGCCTGCTATTCAAAGAGCTTCAAAACACATTGCGACACCCATGCCGCCACCGATGCAAAGAGTCGCCAGTCCCTTTTTCGCGCCACGACGCTTCATCTCGAAGAGAAGCGTGTTGAGCACCCGCGCACCCGATGCGCCGATCGGATGGCCGATCGCGATCGCACCGCCGTTGACGTTGACGATCGACGGATCCCAGCCGAGGTCCTTGTTGACCGCACAGGCTTGGGCGGCGAAGGCCTCATTCGCTTCGACGAGATCGAGATCGCCAACGGACCAACCGGCTTTTTCCAGCGCCTTGCGCGATGCCGGGATGGGGCCGGTCCCCATGACCTGCGGATCAACGCCTGCGGTTGCCCAGGAGACGATGCGGACGAGCGGCTGGATGCCACGACGAGCGGCTTCGGCTTCGGTCATCAGGACAGCTGCGGCGGCGCCATCATTGAGGCCGGAGGCATTCGCCGCGGTAACCGTGCCCTCCTTGTCGAAGGCCGGACGCAGCTTGGCCATCGAGTCCAGCGTCGCGCCGTGCCGGATGTACTCGTCGGCATCGACAGTCACGTCGCCCTTTCGTGTCTGGATGACGTAGGGAATGATTTCATCCGCGAACCGGCCGGCCTTCTGCGCGGCTTCCGCCTTGTTCTGCGACGCGACGGCAAATCGGTCCTGCTCGTCGCGGGAGAGCTGCCATTGGCGCGCAATGTTCTCGGCAGTAATGCCCATGTGGTAGCCGTAGAAAGCGTCCGTCAGGCCATCCTTGATCATGGTGTCGACCATTTTCATGTCGCCCATTTTGACGCCGCCGCGAAGATGCGCGGCATGTGGCGCCATCGACATCGACTCTTGGCCGCCGGCGACGATGATCTTTGCATCGCCGAGGGCGATCTGCTGCATGCCGAGCGCGACGGCGCGAAGACCCGAACCGCAGAGCTGGTTGACACCCCAGGCGGTCGCTTCCTTCGGAATACCCGCCTTCATCGCCGCCTGGCGGGCCGGGTTCTGACCTTCGCCTGCCGGGAGAACCTGACCGAGAATGACCTCATCGACTTCCCCGGCGTCGACACCTGCACGCTCCAATGCGCCCTTGACCGCAGCCGCGCCCAATTCGTGGGCCGGGACAGTCGCGAAGGCGCCATTAAATGAGCCAACGGCAGTGCGGCCTGCACTAGCGATGACGATGGATGAACTCGACATGACAATCTCCTCGTTAACTCCACCAGATTAGAGGAAACTGACAAAGCTTCATCGCCGAGTCAAACGACAAGACTGCGTCATCCAATTTTAGGGATCACTTACACTGAAGCAAATTATCTCTGCTGTAAAAGGGCTTGCCGCATCGCACAAAGAGATTGTCACCGGGCTTCGTTTGCGTCTACATTCCTAGGTGGAGGAATTTCCATAACAATCAGACGGGCTTCGGGAGACTGATATGGCGAAGAATGACGGGCAGATCGTAATCAAGAAATACGCCAATCGCCGCCTCTACAACACAGGCACCAGCACTTACGTGACACTGGAAGACCTGGCGGAGATGGTGAAGAAGGGCGAGGATTTTACGGTCCAGGATGCGAAAAGCGGCGACGATATTACCCACTCCGTACTGACGCAGATCATTTTTGAGCAAGAATCCAAGACGGGTAACACGCTGCTGCCGATCTCCTTCCTTCGCCAGCTGATCACCTACTATGGCGACCAGATGCAGATGGTCGTTCCAAGCTTCCTGGAACATTCCATGCGCGCCTTTACAGAGCAGCAGTCTCAGATGCGCGAGCAAGTTACGCGCGCCTTCGGCGAAACGCCGATGGGCAAGAATCTGCAACTGCCGATGCAAATGGTCGAAGATCAGGTCCGCCGCAATACCGAGATGTTCCAGCAGGCCATGCAGATGTTCTCGCCGTTCATGACCCCACCGGCCAAGGAAAGCCGTAAGGCGGAAGCAAAGGACATCGACGAGCTGAAAGAACAGCTGCGCGCGCTTCAGAACAAACTCGATAATCTCTAAGCTCAGAGACCGATCGAAACGTCGCGGCCGGCGGTGCGAATAGATACGGCAAAGCCGCCAATCACATCGATCAATGCAATCGTCATCAGGATGAAGAAAACCTGGGTGGCCGCATCCTGGACGAGAAGAAACTCGACCAAGAACGCGATGAAGACAAGCATCGACAACATATGATTTGTCAGGCTGCCGTCACTGCGCGTCGCCTTCAGTATTTCGAAGAACAGCACCGCAAGCGCGACGACGATGAACAGATCGCCGAGCGACATGCTCCACATGGCTCCCGAAATCATGGACAAAACGATAACGTCGTTTTCCAGTGAAGGAAGCCCGCCGCCCCCCATCAGGCCAAGCATCGACATATTGTAAAGAATGAATGGAATAATCATCAGTGGTACGGCATTGAACATATGGCATAGCTCCCCTCAGCCGGAGAATAGTGCCGTAAACAACCGCATCACTTCAAGATATCACGACAATGTATTTGCCGAGTATTTGCTGATCGAAAAAGCAAAAGGCCGGCACAGGGCCGACCTCGCAAGTCCTACGCAGGCAGAACGCCCGTGTATTATGCGCTTTCCTTCGGCGTCAGAACCTGACGGCCGCGATACATACCGGTCTTCAGATCGATATGGTGCGGACGGCGCAGTTCGCCGGAGTTCTTGTCTTCAACGTAGGTCGCAGCCTTCAGCGCGTCGGCAGAGCGGCGCATACCGCGCTTCGACGGGCTCGTTTTTCTCTTCGGTACAGCCATTTCTCTTACTCCACTTCACGGGCAAACACATCCAACGGCCAGACTGGCGGCCGAAACGACGTATCGCGATTTCGGAAATTTTGCGCGCTTATACATGCCTTAGAGGTACTTGACCAGTCCCCAAGCTTATTTTTTGAAATTCCTGCGATTCACGGCTCAGACCTCGTCTTCCTCGACAATCCAGGGCTCGGATCGCGCCGCCTCTTCCCACTTTTTCCAGGCGGGATGCGCTTTGACGGCTGCAATATAACTTAGCGTGTCGCCGGCCGATACTAGGTCATAAACCTCGAAACGATTGACAACTGGCGCGAACATCGCGTCGGCTCCGGAAAACCCACCAAACAGGAACGGTCCGCCGGAGTGAGCCCGCAAGTCCCGCCAGATCGTCTCGATGCGGGCGACGTCGGCCATCACGCCGTCAGCAAGCGCGATCTTGCCCTTCGGCCGCCGGATATTCATCGGGCAAGCGTTCCGCAGCGCCCTGAAACCTGCCAGCATCTCCATAGAAACGGCGCGTGCAACACCTCGCCTCTCACGCTCCCTCGGCCATATCCCGGCTTCCGGGAAAAGCTCGGCCACATATTCGATGATCGCCAGCGACTGCCAGACACGAACATCGCCGTGCTGAAGCACGGGGACCTGACCGGTCGGCGAGAACTCCTTAAAGCGCGGATTGCCGGCGGCGAAATCGAAAGGAACCAGTACCTCCTCAAAGGGAATGCCGGCAGCCGTCATGGCGATCCATGGCCGAAACGACCAGGAAGAATAGTTCTTGTTGCCGATATAGAGCGTGAGTTTATCCATGGAATCTCCCGTTTACACTACAGGGGCGAACACCAGCCGCTCCTCGAAATGGTTCATATCGTTGAAAGCGCAGAAGGCCGGCAACTTCAAGCGCGGGCGAAAAAGCAGAAATCCTCGCTGGCAGTCCAGTCGCTGGTGGCGGGATTTCCGTTCATCGTATTGAAGCAACGAATGCCAGATGACACTCGTCAACACCAACGACTTATTGCGATATCAATCATAAATGCATCTGATGTAATCGCCCGACCCGCGAGCGCGTCGCTCGATGAGGCCGGCGAGTCGTCGCAATCCCCGACCGGGCTTGCCCGCGTTGCGATCAAAGGGATTGGGGAGCGACACGGCAAGAAGAGCGGCCTGCCGGCTGGTCAGTTTGGATGCCGGCACCTTGAAATGGTGGCGGGCCGCGGCCTCGATGCCATAGATCCCTGGTCCCCATTCAGCAATGTTGAGGTAGATCTCCATCAGGCGCCGCTTCGACCAGATGAAATCCGCCGTCACAGCCAATGGCAGCTCCAACGCCTTGCGCACGAAGGACCGGCTATTCCACAAAAACAGGTTCTTCACCGTCTGCATCGGGATCGTGCTGCCGCCACGGGTCGCCTGGCCGCTCAGTGTATCCTCGAGAAGCATCTGCATCTCGCCCCAATCGACGCCGCCGTGGAAACAGTATTGCCCGTCTTCCGACATCATCACCGACTGAACCAGAACCGGAGAAACGTCATCGAGCGACACCCATTGACGGTCGTAGCCACGCAGCAACAGAAGATCGCGCAGCATGAGCGTGGAAACGGGGTGAACGAAGGGCAGTAGGTAAAGGACGATCAGGACATAGGGAAGGATGACGAGCGCCGCCAGAGCGAGGACGATGCGCATGATCACGGGACGACTCTTAAGCCAAAGATACGCGTGCCTGTGAAGCGGCACGGTCATGCTTTCCTCTCTCTCCGGCGTTATGTCCAATTCCCCGACCCAGTCTCTTGCCCTTCTTCTCCATACCGTTTGCGAACTGGCATTGCCAGAGACAAAGGAAATCTTCGCCGCGCCATCGACAATTCCGTTGCCAGCAGAAGGCGGCTCATGCCAAACAGCGCGCCATGGACGCAAGCACTGAAACATTCGAAGCCAGATTGACGGCCACCGCGCGCGAAATCGAGGCTGTGCTCGAGACGCTGCTGTCGCCATCCGTGTTGAAGGGCGAGATCGCCCGGCCGGAACGGCTGCGTTCAGCCATGCACTATGCCAGCCTGAACGGCGGCAAGCGACTTCGGCCTTTCCTTGTCGTCGAGGTGGCATCGCTGCTCGGCGGCGACAGGGATGCGGCTCTGCGCGTGGGCGCGGCGCTTGAATGCGTGCACTGTTATTCGCTCGTTCACGACGATCTGCCGGCAATGGATGACGACAATCTGCGTCGAGGCAAACCGACCGTGCACATCGCCTATGACGAGGCGACCGCCATTCTCGCCGGCGACAGTCTGCTGACCTATGCTTTTGACATCATCGCGTCCCCCGAAACCGTCCTGCCGGATAAGGCTAAGGTGACGCTGACGTTGGCGCTGGCCCGCGCAGCCGGCATTGGAGGCATGGCAGGCGGGCAGGCTCTCGACCTAGCGGCCGAGAAACAGGCGCCGGATGAACAAGGCATTGTTACCCTACAGGCGATGAAAACCGGCGCCCTCATCCGTTTTGCTTGCGAGGCCGGCGCCATTATCGCCGGCGCCTCGTCAGAGGATCGCGTGCGATTGCGCCAGTTCGGCGAGCGGATTGGCCTCACCTTCCAGCTTGCCGACGACATTCTCGATCTCACCTCCGATGCCGCCACGATGGGCAAGGCGACCGGCAAGGATGCCGGCCGCGGCAAAGGAACGCTGGTGGCGATGCACGGCATGGCATGGGCGGAAGCCAAGCTTGCCGAGCAGGTGCTCGCGGCCGAGGCATTGGTGGCTCCCTACTCGGAGCGCGGTACCATTCTGGCCGAGACGGCTCGCTTCATCGCCGGTCGAAAGAGCTGAAAAGCGTCACCGAGACAATATTTCCGCCAACACATCGGGCACAGTCACTTGCCGGCTGTCGGGAGCCACGTCACAAACAGGTGAAACAACTGACCGCCGGGCACAAGAGACGCAGATGCGTGAGATCCTGATCTATTTGCCGCAGATCCTGCCGGCCTATGTCGCCTATCTGATTGCCGTCATCAGCCCTGGCCCGGCGATCATGGCAATCGTGTCGACGTCGATGACGCATGGCCGAAAGGCAGGCATGACGATCTCGCTCGGCATCTTTGCGGGCTCGTTCACCTGGGCTTGTGCTGCCGCTCTCGGCTTGGCAACAATCCTCCAGACCTATGCCATGGCGCTGCAGATCCTGAAGATCTTCGGCGGCATCTACCTACTGTATCTCGCATACAAGGCTTTCAGGGCTGTGCGCGGCAACGATGATCTGCCGCAGGCGGTCGTGCAAAAGAGCCTTACGACGCGCGCGCTGTTGCTGCGCGGTTATGGCATTCACGTCACCAACCCGAAAGCCATCTTCGCTTGGCTGGCGATCATCGCGCTCGGGATGCCTCAGGGCGCGCCGGCATCCGTCGCCGGCTTGATCATCGGCATGTGCATGACGACCGGCTTTGCCATCTTCATGGGCTACGCAGTGATCTTCTCGACACCACACGCCTTGAAGATTTACCGCAATCTGCGCCGCTGGATCGAAGGGGCTATGGCCGCCTTCTACTGTGTCGCCGGACTGAAACTGCTGACCAGCCGCATTTGACGGCTTTCTCCGGCCTTATTCCGCAGCGGTCTTCTGCCCGAAGCGCTTTTCGATATAGTCAGCGACCAATGCTTCGAAGTCCGAAGCGATATTCGGTCCGCGCAGCGTCAATGCCTTGGTCCCATCGATGAACACTGGCGCAGCCGGCGTTTCACCGGTACCAGGCAATGAGATCCCGATGTCGGCGTGCTTGCTTTCACCCGGCCCGTTGACAATGCAGCCCATGACCGCAACGTTGAGCGCCTCGACACCCGGATATTTCTCGCGCCAGACCGGCATGTTCTTGCGAATGTCGTTCTGGATGTTCTGCGCCAATTCTTGGAAGACGGTCGAGGTCGTGCGGCCGCAGCCGGGACAAGCCGCAACCACGGGAATAAACTGGCGAAAGCCCATGACCTGCAGCAGCTCTTGGGCGACCTGCACTTCACGGGTCCGGTCACCATTCGGTTCCGGCGTCAGCGATACGCGGATGGTATCGCCGATGCCCTGTTGCAGGACGTAGCCCATGGCAGCCGATGAGGCGACGATCCCCTTGCTACCCATACCGGCTTCGGTAAGACCGAGATGCAGCGCGTGATCGGAGCGTTCGGAGAGCATCGAATAGACGGCGATCAGATCCTGTACCTGGCTGACCTTGGCCGAGAGGATAATCCGGTTGCGCGGCAAACCGATCTCTTCGGCCAGATTGGCCGAGATCAGCGCGGACTGCACGATCGCCTCGCGGGTCACTTGGCGCGCCGAAAGCGGCGAGCCGGCCTCGGCGTTCTGGTCCATCAGTGCCGTCAGCAATTCCTGATCCAGCGAACCCCAGTTCACACCGATGCGCACCGGCTTGTCGTAGCGGATCGCCATCTCGATGATGTCGCCGAACTGCTTGTCCTTCTTGTCCTTGAAGCCGACGTTGCCCGGATTGATACGGTACTTCGCTAGCGCCTCCGCGCAGGCCGGATGATCCGCAAGAAGCTTGTGGCCGATGTAGTGGAAGTCACCGACGAGCGGCACGTCCATGCCGAGCCGCAACAGCCGGTCGCGAATCTTCGGAACCGCTGCCGCACTTTCGTCGCGGTCGACGGTAATGCGGACGATCTCTGATCCGGCCTTGAAGAGAGCCGCCACTTGGGCGACCGTGGAGTCGATATCCGCCGTGTCGGTGTTCGTCATTGACTGAACGACAACGGGCGCACCGCCGCCCACGATGACGCCGCCAACATCGACGGCGACGGATGCGCGGCGCGGCTTCGGATCAAAATCTGCAGCTGAAGACATAGAGAGTTCTTGAACCCCTGAAATTCGTGTCTTTCAGGTGGATCATGCCTGCTTTGTTGTCAACCCGCCCCGCGCATCACTTTTGCTTGGAGCCGTTCAGTGACCGCCGCCCGATATGCCGTCGGCATAACGTGCAAGGTTCGAGAACAGCAGGACGACAACCAGCAAGACAGGCAAAGCCATGAACACGACGCTAAAGCCGATATGTTCGGCCACGAAGCCGATTGCGGAGGGTGCCACCAGCATGCCCGAATAGCCCATTGTTGTAACAACCGAGAGGCCGATGCCGGCGCGGAGGCCGGGAATATTGCCGGCGGCCGAAAAGGCGATTGGGACCATGTTCGAAATGCCGATCCCGCACAGTGCAAAGCCGAGGATTGCAGTTTCCGCATTGGGTGCGAATGCGGCGAGCAGCATACCTGAGATTGCAAACAACGTGCAGATCCGAAGCGTCATCACGCCGCCAAGCCGGTCGCGAACAAGGTCGCCGCCAAACCGCATCACAGCCATCGTCAGCGAAAACGCCGCAAAGCCGAAGCCGGAAAGTGCCACCGACGCGCCGAGTTCCTGACGCAGGTAGAGCGCACCCCAATCCAACACGGCGCCCTCAGGAACCATCGAGAATAGTGCCATCAGACCAATCAACCAGGGCAGCGGCTCCATTGGCAGCCGGAGCTTTTCCTTCTTCTCGTCCGGATGTGGAGGATCTGCGAGGATCATGTTCCAAGCCAGGCCCAGCACGAGCGCTGCCAATGAGGTCGCAATCACCGCATGCCAGAGCACACCAACAGTGGCGATCAGCAAGCCGCCAAGGCCAGCCCCGATCAAACCACCCAAGCTCCAGAAAGCGTGGCACGAGGACATGATTGAGCGACGCATCGATTGCTCGACTGCAACCGCGTTGGCATTCATGGCGACATCCATGGCGCCCATGAATCCGCCAAACAGGAAGATCGAGATCGCCCCTGTCACAACATTCGGCGCAAGCGTCAGCGCCAGAAGTGCCGGCAGCAGGCAAACGGCCGCAATCTGCGCGACAAGCTTCGAGCCATAACGGGCGATTTGTGATCCCGCGATTGGCATGAGAGTAAGCGAACCCACACCAAGAACCAGAATCATTAGTCCCAACTGGAACTTGCTGAGTTGCAGGCGCTCAGCAAATTCGGGAATTTTCGGCGCCCAGCAGCCGACGATGAAGCCGTTGATGAGGAACAGCAGCGAAACCGCGACCCGGTTCTTTGTTATGAAGCCACTTCTGACAATCGGTGCCGTATTAACGTGGTTGTCCATTTTTCTTCCCAAAATGTCTCAGCGCCAGCACTCGGACACGACGCGTTGTTGAATGATGCTTACGTTATGCTTCCGGCTACGATCGTTCTGCAGCCATTGTCGCGATAGCGCGCCAACATTTCCTGGTCCGCGTCGCGTTCGACCACCAGGCATTCGCATTGCGCCACCGGAAGTACGCTATGCGGGGCGGCGGTACCGAATTTGTCGGACGTTGCGGCCACAAGAACCTTCTTGCTTCGCGATGCAGCGAACCGCTTGAATTCCGCGTCTTCGAAGCCGAAGGTTGTTACGCCAGCCACAAGATCAATCCCGCAGGCGCCAAGAATACAAAGATCAGGCGACAGGGCTTCCATGTCGCGCATCGCTTTCGCGCCAAGTGCGCCGCCAACCTGGCGGTCGATCAAGCCGCCGATCAGGATCACATTGACGGCAGGTTTCTCCATCAAGGCAGCGGCGATCGCAGGAGCGTTTGTTGCGGCAGTCAAGGGCAAGTCCATCGGCAGCGCGGTCGCGATTGCGAGGTTGGTGCTGCCCGCATCGAAAAACACCATCGAGCCAGGGGGGATCTGCGACACCGCAGCAGTGGCAAGCGCCACCTTACGATCTCGCGCGATACCCGCGCGATGATTGAGGCTTCCACCGGCAGGCGAAACGGGCAACGCACCGCCATACACACGCTCACAAAGGCCGGCGGCTGCCATTTCACGCAGATCCCGACGTATCGTGTCTTCGGACACGCCGAATTCAATCGCAAGATCTGCTGCAAGCACTCGACCTTCGGCTTGCAGCTTCCGCAGGATGACGCTCTGTCTCTCCTGCAGGAGGAGTTCATTCGTGTTCATGCCGACTTCAGCCCGGTTTAGATAAAATCGTTACAAACATGCATAAACGGATACAAACATGCAGGCAAGCGTCCGGCCTCAGGTCAGCCTTCACAAACTGAAACATGCCGCGCCGAATTCGTGATAAATGAGAAAAATATTTACAGATGCCGATTGTCTTTGCAGTTTTCTACGCTTCGCAACAGCGGGCTTTTCTGCGATTTTCGCCGCAGCAAACACTCTGGTGAATTGGATAACAAAATGAACCTCCTGAAGACCATCGCCGCCGCAGCACTGATCCAGGCCGCCGCGCTCCTCCCCGCCGTTGCCGGTGAAAATCTCGCCGCCATCAAGTCCGCTGGTGTCTTCAAGATCGGCACCGAGGGGACTTACGCTCCATTCACCTACCATAACGACAGTGGCAAACTGGTCGGCTTCGACGTGGAGATCGGCGAAGCGATTGCCGCCAAGCTCGGTGTCAAGCCGGAATTCGTCGAGGGCAAGTGGGACGGCTTGATCGCCGGTCTCGATGCGAAGCGCTACGACACGGTCATCAACCAGGTCGGCATTACCGAGGCCCGCAAGCAGAAGTACGATTTCTCCGAGCCCTATATCGCGTCGAAGGCTGTGCTCATCGTTCGCGACGGCGACGACAGCATCAAGGGCTTTGCGGATCTGAAGGGCAAGAAGTCGGCGCAGTCGCTGACAAGCAACTTCGGCAAACTTGCCGAACAGTCCGGCGCTGAACTCGTCGGCACCGACGGCTTCGACCAGTCGATCCAGCTTGTCCTGACCAAGCGCGCAGACGCGACGATCAACGACAGCCTCTCCTTCCTCGACTTCAAGAAGCACAAGCCTGACGCTCCGGTGAAGATCGCCGCCCAGCAGGAAAATGCCGACTACTCCGGCATCATCATCCGCAAGGGCGAGCCGGAACTGCTGGAAGCCATCAACAAGGCGCTCGCCGACATCAAGGCCGACGGCACTTACCAGAAAATTTCCGACAAGTACTTCGGCCAGGACGTTTCGAAGTAAGTCAATACAGCCGGCGGCTTGCTGCCGCCGCAACATCCTTTATATGTGCCTGAAAAGCGTTCAGCGAACACTCGCTGGACGCGTCTTTCTTTGGGGATTGCACCTTGCCGAACTGGCTTCACTTGATGGCGGATTCGCTCGGGCCCCTCCTCTGGGCCGGTCTGATCTTCACCATTCCGCTGACCCTCCTCTCTTTCGCGTTCGGCCTCATCCTGGGCCTGATCACCGCGATCGCCCGGCTTTTTGGACCGGCGCCGGTCGCTGCCATCGCCCGCTTTTATGTCTGGGTCATCAGAGGCACACCGCTTCTGGTGCAGCTCTTCGTGATCTTTTATGGACTGCCGAGCATTGGCATCCTGCTCGACGCCTTTCCGGCCGCACTGATCGGCTTCACGCTCAACATCGGTGCATACAGCTCCGAGATCATCCGCGCCGTCATTTCGTCCGTGCCGAAAGGTCAATGGGAAGCAGCCTATTCGATCGGCATGAACTGGCGTCAGGCCATGAGCCGCACGATCCTGCCGCAGGCCGGGCGCGTCGCAGTGCCGCCGCTTTCCAACACGTTCATCTCGCTCGTCAAGGACACCTCGCTTGCGGCTGCCATTACGGTACCCGAACTGTTTCAGGCCGCACAGCGCATCGTCGCAACCACGTACGAGCCGCTTATCCTCTACATCGAAGCTGCGTTGATATACCTTGCGCTGAGCTCCGTTCTCTCGGCGCTGCAGGTCCGCCTCGAGCGCCGCTTCGCACGCTATGGCGGCATGCTGGAGGCAAACGCATGATCGAGCTTTCCCATATCGAAAAGCGCTTTGGCGACGCCGTCATCCTGAAGGACATCAGCATCCGCATTCCCGAGGGCAGCGTCACGGCACTCGTCGGCCCTTCCGGCGGCGGCAAAAGCACGCTGCTCCGCTGCATCAACCTGCTGGAAATCCCAACAGCGGGCACAATCCGCCTCGGCGAGGAGAAGCTGAGCTTTGCACCGGGGCAGAAGACTGCCTGGCAGGCAATCCAGAAGATCCGCCGGCAGACCGGCATGGTGTTCCAGAACTTTCAGCTCTTTCCGCATCAAACAGCCATCGAGAATGTGATGGAAGGCCTCATCACGGTTCTACGGTGGCCGAAGGAAAGAGCCCGGGAACGGGCAATGGAGCTGTTGACGAAGGTCGGCATGGCCCACAAGGCTGACGCATGGCCCTCGACGCTCTCGGGCGGTCAACAGCAGCGCGTCGCAATCGCCCGCGCGCTTGCCCCGTCTCCGCGGGTTCTTCTTTGCGATGAGCCGACATCGGCGCTCGATCCCGAACTTTCGGCTGAAGTGGTCGATGTTCTCGGTCGCCTAGCCAAGGAGGGAACAACGATGGTGATGGCGACGCATGACCTGCGTCTCGCCTCCAAGATTGCCAACGACGTTGTCTTTCTCGAGGCCGGCAGCGTGGTCGAGACGGGAAGTGCACGGAACATTTTTACCGCGCCGGAGCGCGAACGTACCAAACGCTTCATCTCGACAATTAACGCCGCCCATACCTACGACATTTAGACACGGGCGGCGGTAGAGCGTCAGACTGCGCGGGCAGCCTTCAATGCCTTGCCCCACCAGGCAAGCTGGTCGAGCTGGTTCTTGGCGGCCTCGGCGAGGTGAGCGTAGTCGCTCAGGCTCTTTCCGTCCTTGATAACCGACAGGTATTCCGGGAAGGAGATGTGAACGCCGGTCTTCACGGAAACGGCGCTCATTTCGACGAAGATCAGTCGCAATTGCTCTACCGCGCGGGCGCCACCGACACCGCCGTAGCCAACGAAAGCGACCGGCTTGTGGATGAACTCACCGAGGTCGATCGCATTCTTGAGAACGGCAGTCGGGCCGTGGTTGTATTCGGCCGCCGTGAAGATGTAGCCGTCGAACTCGCGCAGCTTCTTTTTCCAGCGCTCCGCCGTTTCGTTCTGGGCTTCGCTCGCGCTTGCCTGACCGAGGAAGGACATCGGATAATCCAACAGATCGAGAATCTCGACCTCGAGTTCAGGCCGGCTTGCGGCGATCTCGGCAATCCACTTGGCCGGATGGTCCGCAAAGCGGCCAATACGCGTGCTTCCGACAATGACGGCAATCTTGAGCTTACTCATATCAAATCCTTTTCATGAAAATGCATGGGGCGGCCCAGAGGCCGCCCCATAGTTTGATTCCGATATTCGTCAGCCGGCGTAGCTGACCAACAGGTCCTTGGCGTCGATCTGATCGCCCGCCTTGACCAGCACTTCCGCGATCGCACCGTCCTTTTCGGCATGGATCGCCGTTTCCATCTTCATCGCCTCGATGGAGACGAGAACGTCGCCGGCGTTGACCGTCTGGCCCGGCGAGACGAAGACGCGGGAAATGACGCCCGGCATCGGCGCACCGACATGCGCGGCATTACCGGGTTCCGCCTTGCGGCGGGCGGCGGCACCGGTCGCACCGTGAGCGCGATCCGGAACCTTAATGCGGCGTGGCTGGCCGTTGAGCTCGAAGAAGACAGTGACCATGCCTTGACTGTCGGTCTGGCTCATCGCTTGATTGACGATGACAAGCGTCTTGCCCTTTTCGATGTCGGCAAACAGCTCCTCGCCGTCCGCCAGGCCGTAGAAATAGGCCGGCGTCGGCAAGACAGAGACCGGGCCATAGGTGTCGGAGGCCAGTGCGAAGTCGGTGAAGACCTTCGGATACATGAGGTACGAAGCAAACTCGAAATCGCTGACCTCGCGCTCCAGCTTGGTCTCGATCGTCTTGCGCTCGGCATCGAGGTCGGCATCGGCAAGCAGCGAGCCCGGACGCACCGTATAGGGCGCGTCACCCTTCAGTGCCTTCTTCTGCAGTGCTTCTGGCCAGCCGGAAGGAGGCTGACCGAGATCGCCCTTCAGCATCGAGACGACCGACTCTGGAAAGGAGACTTCCTTGTCGGCGCTGACAACATCGGCGACCGTCAGGTCCTGCGAAACCATCATCAGCGCCATATCGCCAACGACCTTCGAGGACGGCGTCACCTTGACGATGTCGCCGAACATCTGGTTGGCGTCGGCATAGGCCTGCGCCACTTGGTGCCAGCGGGTCTCGAGGCCGAGCGAGCGGGCCTGTTCCTTGAGGTTGGTGAACTGGCCACCCGGCATTTCGTGCAGATAGACTTCCGAGGCCGGCCCCTTCAGGTCGCTTTCGAAGGCCGCATACTGATGACGCACCGCTTCCCAGTAGAAGGAGATACGGCGGATCCATTCCGGATCGAGACCCGGATCGCGCTCTGAACCACGCAGCGCCTCGACGATCGAGCCGAGACAGGGCTGCGAAGTATTGCCGGACAGAGCGTCCATCGCGGCATCGACGGCGTCGACGCCAGCATCGACGGCGGCGAGAACCGTCGCGGCGGCGATGCCCGAAGTGTCGTGCGTGTGGAAATGGATCGGCAGGCTGGTAGCGTCGCGCAGTGCCTTGAACAACACCTTGGCGGCAGCCGGCTTCAACAGGCCGGCCATGTCCTTCAGTGCGATGATATGCGCGCCGGCCTTTTCGAGCTCTACGGCGAGGTCCGTATAGTACTTGAGATCGTACTTCGGGCGCGCGGAGTTCAGGATATCGCCGGTGTAGCAGATCGCTGCTTCACAGAGCTTGTTCTCTTCGGCCACCGCATCCATCGAGACGCGCATGTTCTCGACCCAGTTCAAGCAGTCGAAGACGCGGAAGAGATCAATACCGCCGGCAGCTGCCTGGCGGACGAAGTATTTGACGACGTTGTCAGGATAGTTCTTGTAGCCGACGCCATTGGCGCCGCGCAGCAGCATCTGCAGCAGCAGATTTGGTGCCGCTTCGCGGACCAGCGACAGGCGCTCCCATGGATCTTCCGTCAGGAAGCGCATCGAGACGTCGAAGGTCGCGCCGCCCCAGCATTCCAGCGACAGCAGGTTCGGCAACGCATGCGCGTAGGTGCCGGCGATCCGGGCAATGTCGTAGGTACGCATGCGCGTGGCAAGCAGCGACTGATGGCCATCGCGCATCGTCGTATCGGTCATCAGCACGCGTTTCTCATTGCGCATCCACTCGCCGAACTTCTTCGGGCCGAGCTTGTCTAGAAGCTGCTTGGTGCCGTCGGGAATCCCATTGCCGTTGGTATAGGGGACGACCGGCTCGGCGATGTCCGCCGATGGCTTCGGGCGGTCCTTGGCTTCCGGATGGCCATTGACCGTCACGTCCGCCAAATAGGTGAGCAGCTTAGTTGCACGGTCAGCACGTTTAACCTGCTGGAAGAGTTCCGGCGTCGAGTCGATGAAGCGTGTGGTGTAACTGTTATCCCTAAACTTCGGATGCGTGATGATCGCTTCCAGGAAGGTCAGGTTGGTGGCAACGCCGCGGATGCGGAATTCGCGCAGCGCACGGTCCATGCGCGAGATCGCTTCAGACGGGCTCGGCGCCCAGGCCGTGACCTTGACCAGCAGCGGATCGTAATAGCGGGTGATGATCGCACCGGAATAGGAGGTGCCGCCATCAAGGCGAATGCCGAAGCCGGATGCCGAACGGTAAGCGGTGATGCGGCCATAGTCAGGGATGAAGTTGTGCTCGGGATCTTCGGTCGTGATGCGGCACTGCAGAGCGTGGCCGTTGAGGCGAATGTCATTCTGCGCGGGCACGCCCGATTCCGGCGTGCCAATCGCGAAGCCGTCAAGAATGTGGATCTGCGCCTTGACGATATCGATGCCGGTAACGACTTCGGTGACCGTGTGCTCGACCTGGATGCGCGGATTGACTTCGATGAAGTAGAATTTGCCGGTGTCGGCGTCCATCAGATATTCGACGGTACCGGCGCCGATGTAATTGGTGGCACCCGCGATCTTCAGCGAATAGGCCGCGAGTTCCTGGCGCTGCGCCTCGCTGAGGTAAGGCGCCGGCGCGCGCTCGACGACTTTCTGGTTGCGGCGCTGGATCGAGCAGTCGCGCTCGAAGAGATGTACGACGTTGCCGTGCGTATCGCCCAGAATCTGGCTTTCGACGTGACGAGCGCGCTCGACGAGCTTTTCCAGATAGACCTCGTCCTTGCCGAAGGCAGCCATCGCCTCGCGCTTGGCTTCCGTCACCTCGCGGGCGAGATCGGCTTCCGAGCGAATGACGCGCATGCCGCGTCCACCGCCGCCCCAGGAAGCCTTGAGCATAACGGGATAGCCGATCGCCGCCGCCATACGAGCGACTTCGGCCATATCATCCGGCAGCGGCTCCGTTGCCGGCACGACAGGAACGCCGACGGAGATGGCGAGGTTGCGCGCCGCGACCTTGTTGCCGAGCTGACGCATGGTATCGGCCGTCGGGCCGATGAAGATGATGCCTGCCTTGTTACAGGCATCGACGAATTCCGGGCTTTCCGACAGCAGGCCGTAACCCGGATGGATCGCATCGGCGCCCGAAAGCTTGGCGACGCGGATCACTTCGTCGATCGACAGATAGCTCTCGATTGGGCCGAGATCACGGGCAAGATGCGGTCCACGGCCGACCTGGTAACTCTCGTCGGCCTTAAACCTATGCAGTGCCAGTTTATCTTCTTCCGCCCATATCGCGACCGTTTTTATCCCGAGCTCGTTGGCCGCGCGAAACACGCGGATGGCAATTTCCGAACGGTTGGCAACAAGTATCTTGGAAATGGGCAATGCTGTCTCCTCACGGCATCGAAACGGGCAATTGCTGCACCCGCGAAGAGAAGTCTTAACGTGCTGTCACGGAAAGTTCAATTTCCAGAAACGACTCAGATAGAATTTCTCAGATTAGGTGAGGAGTCCGTGACGGAAGGCGACAGCAACGGCGTGCTGTCTGTTTCTTGCCTGCAGCTTGTCTTGCAGGCCGTTCATGTACCAGTCGACGGTGTGATTGGAAATCTTGAGGCGTTTTCCGATCTCAACGGAGGTCATGCCCTCTGCAAGATATTGCAGTATCTCCATCTCGCGGCGCGTCAACCGCGTGTCGATGCCGGAAACTTCTTCGAGCGTGTGCATCTCACCCTTGAGCTCGAGCAGTCGCCAGAACGCTTTTCGCGCTATGGCATCAAACAGTGAGATTTCGACAGGAGACAGATCGACCTGCGTTCCGCCGACGCTCATGGTACCGAGGATCCCGTTTCGACCGTGGATAGGAAAAATGTAGCCGTCCCTAAGCCCATGGCTATGTGCGTCGGCCATCATCTGTTCCATCCGGCGATAGTGCGGATCCTTGCGGAAGGCGGCCAGGCTGTCTCTCCAACGGAACGGTCTTTGCGCATATGCGAGATAGCGAACCGTCGGGTCAGTCAGAACGTATTTCTTCGAAATATAGATCTGCGGCCATTTCTCCGGCCAATGACCAGCAAACATCAGACTGATTGGATCTTCCGTCGCTTTCAGATGTCGCAAAAGGCCGTAGTACTGGAACCCGTAGGCATGGATGACATGCTCCAGTTCGGCGACAACTCCTTCAGGTCTGCGACACTCTTCCAAAACGACAAGCAATTGAATTAAAGAATGAATACTCACGGAAATGCCCCTACCCCAATTGGGCTCCGCGCCGAATGTCACGAACCAGTGGGACGTGCTTGCCTGGGGCCCTTCGACGCAAAACAAGCGTCAATCTATGGTGTGCCAGCCCGACCCCGGGGCGCAAGCGAAAATTGCGAAAATTGCGATGTGCCCCAAAAAATTTCAGAAGCCCAGTGGAAATAACCGACTGTGAGATCGCCGCTCATGCAAAAGAATCTGGCCATTGCCGCCTGCCTGAACGCTCTGTTAATCGCTGGTTCAGGTATCTTTTTGTAGCGTTGCAGCGTCCCTTATTTCGCACATGCACAAGAGGTATCGCCGTGTCGCTATTCAAGGTCTATGCTCGAGCTTTGCGCTATCTTGGCGCTTACAAGCTCCGCGTATCCCTAGTCGTTATTGCGAACATCGTGCTTGCCGCGATCACGATCGCTGAACCGATTTTGTTCGGTCGCATCATCGACGCGATTTCAGGCAAGGGTGAAGTCAAACCCATTCTTTTCATGTGGGCCGGCTTTGCCGTCTTCAACACCATAGCGTTCGTTCTTGTCGCTCGTGAGGCCGACCGGCTGGCTCATGGCCGTCGCGCCACGCTGCTGACGGAAGCGTTCGGCCGCATTATCTCCATGCCGCTCTCCTGGCATCACCAGCGCGGCACGTCGAATGCGCTGCATACGCTGCTTCGCGCCTGTGAAACGCTTTTCGGCCTGTGGCTGGAGTTCATGCGCAATCACCTGGCGACGGTCGTAGCCATCGCGCTTCTGGTGCCGACTGCGATGTCCATGGACCTGCGTCTTTCGGGCGTGCTGGTTGTGCTCGGCATTGCCTACTGGCTTATCGGTCGTCTCGTCATGAGCCGCACCAAGGACGGACAGGCTTCGGTCGAAAACCACTACCACACGGTTTTCTCGCACGTCAGCGATTCGATCAGCAACGTATCGGTCCTGCACAGCTACAACCGCATCGAGGCGGAAACCAAGGCGCTGAGGTCCTTTGCCGACCGTCTGCTGCAGGCTCAGTATCCGGTTCTCGACTGGTGGGCTCTGGCCGGCGCCATGAACCGCATGGCATCGACCATCGCCATGATGATCATCCTGGTGATCGGTACGCTGATGGTTCAGTCCGGCGAACTGCGCATCGGTGACGTCATTGCCTTCATCGGTTTTGCGAACCTGCTGATCTCGCGCCTCGACCAGATGCGCCAGTTCGCGACGCAGATCTTCGAAGCCCGTTCGAAGCTCGAAGACTTCTATTCGCTGGAAGACTCCGTCCGCGACCGCGAAGAGCCGGCCGGCAATGCCGATATCACCGACGTCAAGGGCGAGGTCGAGTTCCGCAACGTGTCGTTCCGCTTCGGCAACACGGCTCAGGGTCTGCACAACGTCTCGTTCACCGCCAAGGCTGGCCAGACGGTTGCGATCGTCGGCCCGACCGGCTCCGGCAAGACGACGATGATCAACCTTCTGCAGCGCGTCTACGATCCGGACAGCGGCCACATCTTGGTCGATGGTCATGATACGACGAAGATCACCCGCAAGTCGCTTCGCCGCTACATCGCAACCGTGTTCCAGGATGCCGGCTTGCTCAACCGTTCGATCAGCGACAACATTCGCCTCGGCCGGGAAGGAGCTTCGGATGAAGACATGCGCCGTGCAGCCGAAGCTGCCGCAGCAGCCGACTTCATCGAGACACGTGAGGACCAGTACAACACCCACGTCGGTGAGCGCGGCAACAAGCTCTCGGGCGGTGAACGTCAGCGTGTGGCAATCGCCCGCGCCATCCTCAAGGATGCGCCGATCCTGGTGCTCGACGAGGCAACAAGCGCACTTGATGTCGAAACGGAAAACCGCGTGAAGGCCGCAATCGACAACCTGCGCCAGAACCGCACGACCTTCATCATCGCGCACCGTCTTTCCACGGTTCGTGAAGCTGACAAGGTGCTGTTCCTGGACGGCGGCCGTGTCGTTGAAGAAGGTAGCTTCGATGAGCTCAGCCAGAGCAACGGTCGCTTTGCGGCACTGTTGCGCGCTAGCGGCATCCTGACGGATGAAGAAGTTCGCAAGGCACACACGACCGAAGCCGCGTAAGGCTGAGCAGATCGTACCAACAACAGCCGGACGGCACTTCGCCGCCCGGCTTTTTTCTTGCCGCTTGAGAGTTCACGCATAATTTAGGCAAAACTGGCGTGGCTGAGGAGGCGACATGAAGGTCCTGCGAATCGTAGCAAACATCGAGACCGCCGACCCTCTCGCCGCGAAGGTCTTCTATCAGGACATCCTTGGCCTAGACATCCTCATGGATCACGGCTGGATCGCCACCTTTGGCTCAAACCAGTCAATGCCGGTCCAGGTAAGCTTCGCGAGCGAGGGCGGCTCCGGGACGCCCGTCCCGGGTCTTTCGATCGAGGTCGACGATGTCGACGAAGTCTTCGCGGCCATGAGCTCTTCAGCTTTCGAGGTCATTTACGGCCCGGCCGACGAGGCTTGGGGGGTTCGTCGCTTCTATGTGCGCGATCCCTTCGGGACAGTCGTAAATATCCTTTCGCACAGGCCATGAGACCAAAAGTCGAGCCGATCCGGCGCCGTCGCACGGCGTCGGCCGTCCCTGCAAAGGCGTTAGACTAAAGTCATAATCCCAAAGCCGCTCTCTGTATGGATGAGCTTTTCTGTCACACTCTCATCAGGCGAACCGCGACCCGGGGTATGCTTTGAGGAGAGCAAGGTCGCGCGCCGCGTTTCACATCGTTCTGTGGAGGACAGAAAATGGCAAATATCGCAAGCGTCGACGGCACAAAAGCCGGTCCGATGACGGGCGAGGAGAAGAAGGTTATCTTCGCCTCGTCGCTCGGCACGGTTTTCGAATGGTACGACTTCTATCTATATGGTTCGCTCGCCACCTATATCGGCGCGACCTACTTCACCCAGTATCCGGAAGCGACGCGCAACATCTTCACGCTTCTGGCCTTCGCCGCCGGCTTCTTGGTGCGCCCGTTTGGCGCGCTGGTTTTCGGGCGCCTCGGCGATCTCGTCGGCCGCAAGTATACGTTCTTGGTCACGATCCTCATCATGGGTCTCTCGACGTTCCTCGTCGGTATTCTTCCCGGTGCTGCATCGATCGGCATCGCAGCACCCATCATTTTGATCGGCCTTCGCCTCCTGCAGGGCCTGGCGCTCGGTGGTGAGTATGGCGGCGCGGCAACCTATGTGGCCGAACACGCGCCAAATGGGCGCCGCGGATACTTCACCTCGTGGATCCAAACCACTGCAACGCTCGGCCTCTTCCTTTCTCTGATCGTCATCGTCGGCGTTCAGTTCCTAATGGGCAAGGAAGCTTTTGCAGCATGGGGCTGGCGTATCCCGTTCCTGCTCTCGGTCGTGCTTCTCGGCGTCTCCGTCTGGATCCGCCTGAAGATGAACGAGTCGCCGGCATTCCAGCGCATGAAGGCGGAAGGCAAGGGGTCCAAGGCGCCACTGACCGAAGCCTTCGGCCAATGGAAAAATGCAAAGATCGCCCTGATCGCGCTTCTCGGCGCAACGATGGGTCAGGCAGTCGTGTGGTACGGCGGTCAGTTCTATGCGCTGTTTTTCCTGCAGAACGTCCTCAAGGTCGATTTGCAATCGGCAAACATCATGGTGGCGATTGCCCTCATCCTCGGCACACCCTTCTTCGTCGTCTTTGGCGGCCTGTCCGACAGGATCGGCCGCAAGCCGATCATCATGGCCGGCCTGTTGATCGCAGCAGTGACCTATAATCCGCTGTTCAAGGCCATGACCTGGACGGCCAATCCGGCGCTTGCCGAAGCACAGGCTTCCATACGGGCCACGGTCACGGCCGACCCGGCGGATTGCAAATTCCAGTTCAATCCGACCGGAACCGCGAAGTTTACGAGTTCCTGCGATGTGGCAACGGCTTTCCTGACCAAGAACTCGGTGCCTTATGACGTCGTGCCTGGCCCGGCGGGGCAGCCCGCAACCGTAAAAATCGGTGACGAAACTATCGCCAGCTTCGATGCCGTCGCCGCCGGCGACAAGGCAAAGGCAATGACCGGCGCCTTTGAAAAAGGCGTCAACATCGCCCTTCATGATGCCGGATATCCGCTGAAGCGCGGTGCCATCAAGGTTCCAGATGCAAAACTGGACGCCTTCATTGCAGCCAACCCGGAGCTTGCTCTCAACGCCGATGCAGTCCGCGCCGGTGAAAAGCAGACCGTGCCGGCAGACAAGCTCGTCGCCGACAAGCTCCTAACGGCTGATGAAGCGAAGGGCGCCACCGATATGGCGGTCTATAGCATCGCCAATGGCGGCAGCTTTGCCATGACGGCCGACCCGGCCCGCGTCAACTGGATCGGTACGATTGCCATTCTCTTCGTGCTCGTGATCTACGTTACGATGGTCTATGGCCCGATCGCGGCGCTTCTGGTCGAACTCTTCCCGACCCGAATCCGTTACACCGGCATGTCCCTGCCCTACCATATCGGCAATGGTTGGTTCGGTGGCCTCTTGCCAGCAACGGCCTTCGCAATGAGCGCGGCAACCGGCGACATCTACTACGGTCTCTGGTATCCGATCGTGTTCGCTACAATCACACTGGTCATCGGTCTCATCTTCCTGCCGGAAACGAAGGATCGCGACATCCACGCGATGGATTGATCCAGGTAACCGAAATCTAAGAAAGCCCGGCGCTCGCAAGACGCCGGGCTTTTTCGTGTCTGGCCAACCCTAGAGAAGGCGGCTGAGCCTCGGCGTCGGCCAACCATCACGACCGATCGAGAAGACCAGTCCGAAGCGTGCAAACAAAATGGATGTCGCAAAAGCCAACCACGCGCCCAATGCGAGGCCGGCCGCCACATCGCTGGGATAGTGCACGCCAATGATGACGCGCGTGGCTCCAAGCCAAAGACCGATGCCGATGAAGCCTAGGCGGAACCGTGGAAAGAGAAGCGCCAGCGCCATGAACAGAGCGCCGACGTTGGAGGAGTGGCCCGACGGAAAGCTCTGATGAAGAAAATCGGTACTGAAAGGGACGAAGCTGAAAATGCCTTCCTGATCATAAAGCAGCGGTCGAGCACGCCCGATTGCGAACTTCAGCAGATTGGAAACGATGCTGGCGAACAGAACCGAGAACCCGACATATGCGGTCATCTGCCCAAAATAGGCGAGCCGGAAACGGCCGCGTACCTTCCATAGTCGTCGACGAACGAAATAGCCGGTCGCCAGGATTGTCAAAAGACCGACGAGGATCCAGACAAGCCTGCCGACGTCAGTGACATCCCCGGCGATCGACACCAGCGGAGGCGAAAGGCTTTTGACTGCCTGCCCCAACGGGCGGTCGAAGACGAAGAAGGCAATGGCAACAGCGTTGATGGCAAAAAGCGCGAAGCCTTTCCAGGGAACCCGACGGTGGATTGAGCGCCGCGCAGCGTAGCGCTTTCGCAAATAGCTCCAGCAGTTCGGCTTGCGATCGATGGCTTCGTTCATTCTACTCCCGCTCTTTGCTCAGCGCAGAAGGGAAATAGGAACAGCATCGGCCGCCTTCAAGCAAAGGCCTTCCGCACCGGGCGATGCGGAAGGCCAAAAGCGTGTTTCACGTGAAATATCAGGCAGAAAGCGCCTTGAATTCGGCGAGGATCGCGTCGCCCATCTCAGCGGTTCCGACCTTCGTGCAGCCTTCGGCCATGATGTCGCCGGTGCGGATACCCTTATCGAGCACGTTGGCGATCGCCTTTTCGAGGTTGTCGGCTTCCTGCACGAGGTTGAAGGAATAGCGCAGGCACATGGCGAAGGACGCAATCATCGCGATCGGATTGGCAATGCCCTTGCCAGCGATGTCAGGAGCCGAACCGTGCACCGGCTCGTAGAGTGCCTTGCGCTTGCCGGTCTTGGCATCCGGCGCGCCGAGCGAAGCCGAAGGCAACATGCCGAGCGAGCCCGTCAGCATGGCGGCAACGTCGGAGAGCATATCCCCGAACAGGTTGTCGGTGACGATGACGTCGAACTGCTTCGGCGCACGCACCAGCTGCATGCCGCCGGCATCCGCCAGCATGTGCTCGAGCTTGACGTCCGAATACTTGTCCTTGTGCGTCGCGGTGACCACCTGGTTCCACAACACGCCCGACTTCATGACGTTGCGCTTTTCCATCGAGCAAACGCGATTCTGGCGCGTGCGGGCCATTTCGAAGGCCACGGCCGAGATGCGTTCGATCTCGTAGGTGTCATAGACCTGCGTGTCGATCGCGCGCTTCTGGCCGTTGCCGAGATCGGTAATGGTCTTCGGTTCGCCAAAATAGACGCCGCCCGTCAGTTCGCGGATGATCAGGATATCGAGGCCTTCGACCAACTCCGGCTTCAGCGAGGAAGCGGAAGCGAGCGCCGGGTAGCAGATGGCCGGACGCAGGTTGGCGAACAGCTCCAGATCCTTGCGCAGGCGCAGTAGGCCGGCTTCGGGGCGCACTTCATAGGGAACATCATCCCACTTCGGGCCGCCGACGGCGCCGAAGAGAACGGCATCGGCGGCAAGCGCCTTCTGCATGTCGCCTTCGGAGATCGCGGCACCATGCGCGTCATAGGCGCTGCCACCGACGAGGCCTTCGTCGGTGACGAAGCCGGCATTCATCGCCTCGTTCATATAGGCAATGATCTTGCGGACCTCACCCATGGCCTCGGGGCCGATGCCGTCGCCCGGCAGCAGGAAAAGATTGCGCGCTGTCATGAAACCCTCCGCGGAAAAACAAGTTGCGGTTTCTTAGACCTGCAAAATCGGCATTTCAAGCGAGTGCGAGGCCGATTCGGTACGGTTGCGGAATTACGGCCGAGATCCCTCGTTGACCGACCCGCGCAAGCGGGTCCACAAGGAGAGCCTGTATCGCCAAGCTCATCGGGTACCACCATGCCATCTGCACCGCTCCACCTCGACACACCGCTTTTCCGCACCTCCGCCGATTACAGCGCAAGCAACAAGCCGCTCTGGCTGAAGCTTGATGCGCTGCAGCCATCCGGCAGTTTCAAGCTCCGCGGAGTCGGCAGGCTTTGTCAGCATGAAATCGAAAATGGCGCCCGTGAGATTTTCTGCGCCTCCGGTGGCAATGCGGGGATCGCCGCCGCCTATGCCGGACGAGCGCTCGGCATTCCGGTGACGATCGTCGTGCCCGAGACGACGTCGCCGGAAGTGCGCCAATCGATCGAGGCGACCGGCGCGACGGTTCTGGTGCACGGATCGGTGTTCGACGAAGCCAATGCCTACGCAATCGAACGTGCGAATGCCAGAAACGCAGCCTATGTGCACCCGTTCGACCATCCGCTTTTGTGGGAAGGGCACGGCACATTGATCGACGAGGTTGTCGCAAAGGGCGCTCACTTTGATTGCGTCATCACGAGCGTCGGCGGCGGCGGCTTACTTGCGGGGATCGTTGCCGGACTTCAGCGAAACGGCTTGTCTGATGTGCCCGTCATTGCCGTTGAAACCGAAGGAGCCGCGTCCCTTCATGCCAGCCTTGCCGCAGGCGAATGCATCACCTTGCCGGCGATTACTTCCATCGCCAGCTCGCTCGGTGCGCGCCAGGTGGCCCGACACGTCTTCAACCTGCCGAAACACCACCCGATCGAGAGCGTGACGGTGACCGACGCACAGGCAGTCGCCGCCTGCATCAAGTTCGCCGATGCCTATCGCATCCTGGTCGAACCCGCTTGTGGCGCAGCGCTCGCGGTCGCCGACGTCCATGCCGATATCCTCGAGCGGTTCAAAAATCCGCTGATCGAGGTCTGCGGCGGCATCGGCGTTTCCATGGAGAAGCTTAAAACGTGGAAAGAGCTGTTGCTGTAAGCCGACCAAAGAAAAAGCCGGGCAAAAGGCCCGGCTTTGACGACTGGTATGTTTTCCAGGACTACGCTGCCCAGGGGCGCGATGCCGTGTTCTTGGCTTCGAAGCTGTCGATCGCCTCGCCCTTCTCGAGCGTCAGGCCGATATCGTCGAGGCCGTTCAGTAGGCAGTGACGCTTGAACTCGTCGAGATCGAACTTGATCGAGCCACCGTCCGGACCGGTGATCTCGAGGTTTTCCAGATCGACCGTCAGGATCGCGTTGGAGCCGCGCGAGGCGTCATCCATCAGCTTGTCGAGGTTTTCCTGGCTGACCTTGATCGGCAGAATGCCGTTCTTGAAACAGTTGTTGTAGAAGATGTCGGCAAAGCTGGTCGAGATGACGCAACGGATGCCGAAGTCGAGGAGCGCCCACGGCGCATGCTCGCGCGACGAGCCGCAACCGAAGTTGTCGCCGGCAACGAGGATCTTTGCATTCTGATAGGCGGGCTTGTTCAGCACGAAATCCTGGTTCAAGGAGCCGTCTTCATTGTAACGCGCTTCAGCGAAAAGACCCTTGCCAAGACCCGTGCGCTTGATCGTCTTCAGGTAGTCCTTCGGAATGATCATGTCGGTATCGATGTTGACAACCGGCAGAGGGGCAGCAACGCCCGTCAGCTTTGCGAATTTGTCCATGGCCTGGCTCCAATGTCAGCAGACGTAGTTTTGTTAATCTGCGTTTAGTCCAGATTTCGACCGAAATGAAGGAAAATTTATATCGTCTATGCGGCTGCGCGCGGATTCGACGCACAGCCGCCATGGTCGTCATGAGATCAGTTTGCGTTCGCTGGCGCATTCATCGCCCAGAGAACCCCGAAAGGGTCGCGGAGCTGACCGTATCGATCACCCCAGAACATCAGCTGGACGGGTAGGATCACCTCGGCGCCGGCGGCAACGGCGCGGTCCCACCAGAAATCGATGTCGTCGATAACAAGCTGAAGCGTGAAGCCCTGATGCTTTTCAAAGGGATGACCATGCTCGGGATAGGCATCACAAAGCATCAACGAGCTTCCGTTGATGTAGAGGTGGACATGCATCGTCCGCCCGTTTTCGTCAGGCGGGACGACAAACGCCTCCTCAGCACCAAATGCACGCTTGTAGAATTCTGCGGCCTTCAGCGCGCCGTCGACCGTGACATAAGGCAGCAAGCCATTCTTGACCGGTGGCATCTTCATCGTGCCGGTTTCCGTTGCAGTATCCATACTGTCCTCCATGATTTGATTGGTTCGGGTAAAACCCTGACCTTTCAAAGACGCGGGAAGATCAGTCGAGCCGACAGCGATGCAAAATTTTTCTGGAAGCGACCTGAGATTAGAGGTCGATGATCGTGCCGCGCCCGTCATTCCAGATGCGCATGTTCTCGCCGGAATGTGGTTTTGCCTTGGCTGTGGCGCGGACCGGTGCCGGCTTCATCTTCAGCGAAAGCGCGCGGCCAACCATAAGCACCGTCAGGATACCACCGACTGCCAGCGTCACGGAAAATGTGACGAACGCCAGCGCAACGAAGGCGGTGATGCCTGCGAGCAGGAGGAAGACGGAACGAATGCTTTGCATGGTTTTAGACCTTTCTTCGGAAAGGAATGTGGTCCTTCTTTTCTTTCTCTGCAAGGTGAGCATGGCTTTTTGTTGTCTTGCCACCTGTCATAAAGCTTGGCACACATTTGTGATGACCCGCAATTCTCCGACTCGTTCCTTGAACCTGCGCCGCTCGGTGCTGAGCGTCCCTGCCATCAATGCGCGCGCCCTGGAAAAGACTCATGCGCTCGATTGCGACGCCGTCATCTTCGATCTCGAGGACTCCGTGGCCCCGGAACGGAAGGAGGAAGCCCGCGAGAATCTAAAGGCCTTTTTTTCGGGCGCTCCTCTTGTGAACAAGGAGCGGATCATCCGCATCAATGCGCTGGATTCCACATTCGGAAATGCGGACATCGAACTGGTATTGGCACTGGAGCCGGATGCCGTACTCCTGCCGAAAGTGGACGAGCCTCAGGATGTGATGTCCATAAGCGACCGGCTTGCCGATGCCGACGCGCCGGAAAGCCTCCGCATCTGGGCGATGATCGAAACACCCCGTGGCATTCTGAACGCGGCCGCGATTGCCGAAGCTGGGCGCACGCCTGGCTCACGGCTCGATTGTTTCGTCGTCGGCCTCAACGACCTGCGCAAGCAGACCGGCGTCCTGCCACAGCCGGGCCGTACCTATCTCGTGCCCTGGTTGATGCAGGTGGTACTTGCCGTGCGCGCCTATGGCCTCGACGCGATCGACAGCGTCTTCAACGATTTCAAGGATGCCGATGCCTTCGATGCCGAATGCGCGCACGCCCGCGCCATGGGCTTCGACGGTAAGATGCTGATTCACCCGGCTCAGATCGAAGCCGCCAACCGGCATTTCGGCCCGGATGAGGCGGCAATTGCCGAGGCGGAGGCGATCATCGCCGCCTTTGCCGACCCCGCTGCAGATGGCCTGAATGTCATCAATGCCAATGGTCGGATGATCGAGCGGCTACACCTTGTCCAGGCGGAAAGTCTGGTTCATAAAGCCCGCCTGATTGCAGAACGCCAAACGGCGAAGTGAAAGACGACTTTAGATGAAGCTTTATCGCCTTCTGACCGGCCAGGATGATGCCGCTTTCTGTCACCGCGTAACCGACGCCCTCAACAAGGGCTGGTCGTTGAACGGCTCGCCGTCGCTGACCTTCAACACCCAGACCGGCCAGGTGATTTGTGCTCAGGCGATCGTCAAGGAAGTCGAAGGCAAGGATTACCACCCGGACATGAAGCTGTCCGAACAGTAAGCGAAGGCTTAGCGTTCGGCCGCCTCTTCGGCGCTCGCCTCGATCCGTTCCATGTCGTCGTCGCTAAGACCGAAATGGTGGCCGATCTCATGGATGAGGACGTGAGTAATGATGTCGCCCAGCGTCTCATCGTTCTCGGCCCAGTAGTCGAGGATCGGCCGCCGGTAGAGGCGGATACGGTTCGGCAATTCGCCGGTTTCCATTGTGAAACGCTCGGAGATGCCTCGGCCTTCAAAGAGGCCGAGAAGGTCGAACGGCGTTTCCAGCGCCATGTCCTCGAACACGTCGTCGTCAGGGAAGTCCTCGATCTCGATCGTCAGATTGGTGGTCAGTGAGCGAAACTCTTCCGGCAGGTGGCTGTACGCCTCCATTGCCAACGACTCGAAAGTACTGATCGTCGGAGCGTGGCGATCCTGCCAATTATCGCTCTGGTCTATGCGGGCCATAAAAATTCCCTTCCTTTGCCGCCCATATAGAACCTTTGCGTACGATTTTCGAGAGCGGAATCAAAGGCAGGAATAAATTCACATCGAATGCCTGTTGACTCTTTCGCCCGCCTCTGGAATCCATAAGAACATAACAGGAACATATGAGACTTGGAGAACGTCATGGCACAGTCGGCCGTGACGCGCGAGCGGCTTTTTGCGCTCCGCGAAACCATTGCAAAGCTTGAAGGAAAGCCCGCGCCGGCCTTGGCTGCAGCGCAAGGCGAAGCCTTGGCCGAAAGGGACCTCTCCACCAACAACGACAGTGGCCTGCGTCTTCCTCTTGGAATCCCCGCGCTCGACGAGGCAGTTGATGGCGGCCTGCCGCTCGACGGGATCACCGAGGTTCGTTCCGACCTCTTACGCGAAGCCGGCGCTGGCAGTGGCTTCATGCTGGCGCTTGCCGCCATGCTGCAGCGCCAAGTGGAAGAGAGCCACAGTGCTTCGCTGCCGATCCTCTGGATCGCAGACATCGTTTCCACGATGGAAGCAGGCGTCCCCTACGCCGTGGGCCTGCGCGATTTCGGCCTGAAACCGGACCAGTTCTTCTATGCCAGCCCACGCAAGCTTGAAGATGCCCTTTGGCTTGCCGAGGCCGCAGTCGAAAGCGGCGTCTTTCCTGCGACGATTCTGGAGGTTCGCGGCAATCCGAAGCCCTTCGGCCTGACGGAAAGCCGTCGTTTGAGCTTGCGGGCGAAAGCATCTAAACGCCCGCTTTTCCTGTTGCGGCAAGCTGGAGAGGAAGAAGCCAGCAGCGCTTGCTTCCGCTTCCTTGTGGCACCCGCGCCGGCACAGGCGCGACCCTTGCCGGATGGCACGATGCTGGGCGGTAGCATCGGCAATCCGGTTTTTCATCTCACCCTGGAGAAGAGCCGCAACCCGGCTCCCCTCTCCTTTCTACTGGAGTGGAACCCTCATGACCGCCGTTTTTTCGCCGTCTCCCGATCAGTCGACCCTCGCCTTCCAGACGAACGCGCAACGCATTCTGGCACTCCACTTTCCACATCTTCCAACCGACCGGATATCAAGAAAGAAATGGGGGCTCTCCTGGCGTTCGCGCGGACGTCCTGAGGCCGCACCGATCGTCTGTTCTAGCCGTCTCAACAATACCATGCGGCTCACAGCGCTGGACGAGGCAGCCGAAACCCTCAATCTCCGAAAGCACATGGGCGTCGCCGAAGCCCGCGCCATCCACCCCACGCTTGATGTGATCGAGGACGACCCGGCCGCCAACCGGCGCTTCCTGGAAGCGATTGCCGATTGGTGCGATCGCTACACTCCGCTTGTCGCTCTCGATGGCGTGGATGGCCTGTTTCTGGACATAACCGGCTGCGCCCATCTGTTCGGTGGTGAGACGTCCCTTCTCAAGGATATTCTCGCAAGACTCTTCCAGATGGGAATTGACGCCCGCGGCGCGATCTCTTCCTCACCTGGATTGTCCTGGGCCATCAGCCGTTTCGGCCAAGGCGGCATCATCGAGTATGGAGAGGCCGAACAGGCGCTGGCCCCCTTGCCCGTCGCGGCCTTGCGTCTAGAGGAAGAAACGATAGGAGGCCTGAACAAGATGGGCCTTAAATATGTCGGCGATTTGCTGACCGCGCCGCGCGCCCCGCTCACCCGCCGCTTTGGCGGAACGGTGCTCTTGAGACTCGATCAGGCGCTTGGAACCGATGAGGAACCGGTTTCTCCACGCCTGCCCGTCGCAAGCCTCTCGGTCGAACGTCGCCTGATTGAGCCGATCGCGGCCGAAGACGATATCCTTGCGCTCACCGACCAGATTGCCGTCTCCCTGAAGCCCTTGCTCGAAGCGCGTGGCGCCGGCGGCCGCATCTTCGAACTGGTGCTGTTCCGTGTCGACGGCAAGGTGTTTCGGATTTCTGCCGGAACCGCGCAGCCCTTGCGGGAGCCCAACCGCATCGCCGCCCTCTTTGCCGAACGCCTGCAGGCAATTCACGACGATTTCGATGCCGGTTACGGATTCGAGATCCTTCGTCTCAACGTACTCCTGCACGAGGACTTCGTGACCTCGCAGGGGGATTTCGAACACCGCCAGCAGAAGGATGCCTCTCTTGCTGCCTTCGTGGATCGGGTTTCCGCCCGCCTTGGAGAAGACTGCCTGCAAACCTTCCAATTGCGGGAGAGCCACATACCGGAAAGAGCCTCCGTTACAGTGCCAGCGATCGATCATCTGTCCGCCCCGAAAACCCGGGAGGGACATCCACCGCCGGCCAGGAGCGAGCGGCCCATCCGGCTATTGCGGAAAGCGGAGCCGATGGAGGCCTTTGCCATCGAAATTCCCGATGGCGCACCAGCGAGCTTTCATTGGCGACGCATGCAGCACCGTGTCTTGAAGAGCGAGGGACCGGAGCGACTGGCAACGGAATGGTGGCTAGATGGTGCGGAAGCTGCGGATCGAGACTATTTCCGGATCGAGGACGATAAGGGACGTCGCTTCTGGATCTATCGCCAGGGCCATTATGAGCGGGACACCGCACAGAGCTGGTTCATGCATGGGATCATTGCCTGATGTCCGCCTTCTTCGAAATCGGCGCAAGGAGCAATTTCTCCTTTCTGGAGGGCGCCTCCAAGCCCGAGGAGATGATCGTTCAGGCTGCCGTTCTGAAGCTTGGAGGCCTTGGCATTGCCGACCGAAATTCAGTTGCGGGTGTCGTCCGGGCCCATGCCCAGGCAGAGGCGATCCGGAAAAAGTTCGAACGAATGAGAGCCGGGCTTCTGGAGGAGCGCGAGAAGAAGGACATCATTCCCGATCCGATCCGTTTCCAGCCGGGAGCCCGTCTGGTTTTTACAGACGGAACGCCTGACATTCTTGCCTACCCCCGAAATCGTCGAGGCTGGGCGCATCTTTGCCGGTTGCTGAGCAACGGAAACCTGAGAGCCGAGAAGGGTAAGTGCATTCTGTCGGAAGAGGATCTGATGGAATGGGGCGACGGCATGATGCTTGCAATCATTCCGCATCCATCCATTGCCGATGATAACAATCACGCCGCTTTCGAAGCCTGTCTGGAGCGGTTCAGAAGACGCTTCCGGAAAAACATCCACATGGCGCTCGCTCCCGCCTATGACGGCCGCGATAAGCGCATGTTTGCGACCATCGCCATGCTGGCGGACCGCAACCGCATCCCGCTGATCGCAACCAACCAGCCGCTCTACCACGATACCGCCCGCCGCCCTCTCGCCGATATCGTGACATCAATCCGGGAGCACGTTTCCATTCCCGTGGCTGGCTTTCTCCTGGCTCCAAATGCCGAACGCTATCTCAAGAGTGGCAGCGAAATTCTGCGCCTCTTCAGAGACTATCCGCAGGCAGTCACGAACACAGCGAAGTTCTTTGGCAGCCTTTCCTTTTCGCTCGACGAACTGGAACACAATTACCCCTCCGAGAATGACGAGGGGGAAACGCCTTATGAAACACTGGAACGCCTGACCAATTCAGGTGCAGCAAAGCGCTTCCCCGACGGCGTACCTGAGAAAGTTCAGAAGAACATTGAGTACGAGTTGGATCTCGTTCGCCGGAAGCAATATGAATCATACTTCCTGACGGTCCATCGGATCATCCAGTATGCCCGGCACGAGAGGAGGATCCTCTGCCAGGGGCGCGGCTCCGCTGCAAACTCGGTGATTTGCTATTGCCTGGAGATAACCGAGGTCAATCCGGAGAAGAGCACCCTGCTTTTCGACCGCTTCCTCTCGATGGACCGCGACGAGCCGCCTGATATCGATGTCGATTTCGAGCACGAGAGGCGCGAGGAGGTCATCCAGTATATCTATCAGACGTACGGCAAGGAACATGCCGGCTTGACGGCAGGGGTAACGACCTACCGTACCCGGTCCGCCGGGCGCGAGGTCTCTAAGGCTTTCGGCCTCTCGGAGGACGTCCAGTCGGCAATCGGCAGCCTGGTCTGGGGCTGGTCGGAAGAGAAGTTGTCCGAGCGCGAAGCAAGGGCCGCCGGGCTCGAAACCTCCGATCCCATGACAAAGAACGTGCTGAAATATGCATCCGAGCTTCTCAGTTTTCCCCGGCACCTCACCCAGCATGTCGGAGGTTTCGTCATCACAAGGGACAGGCTGGATGAAGTCGTTCCGATCATGAAGACGGCAATGCCCGGGCGCTATATGGTCGAATGGGATAAGGATGATCTCGACAATCTGAAAATCCTCAAGGTCGACATTCTGGCGCTCGGAATGCTGACCGCATTGAAGCGGGCATTCGATCTGCTTCTCCTGCACTACGACGTCAAAAAGACGCTTGCCGATCTCGGCAACGCTACGCATGAAGACGAGAAGCCTGTCTATGCGATGATGTGTCGAGCCGACACGCTTGGCGTCTTCCAGATCGAGAGTCGGGCGCAGATGAGCATGTTGCCACGTCTGAAACCGAAGGAGTTCTACGACCTTGTCATCGAGGTCGCCATCGTCAGACCCGGCCCCATCCAGGGTGACATGGTTCACCCATACCTGAAGCGCAGAGAAGCCGAGGCACGTGGCATCCCAGCGACTTACCCGAGCGAGGAACTGAAGGGGGTTTTGGAGCGAACACTTGGCGTGCCACTCTTTCAGGAGCAAGCCATGCAGATCGCCATCACGGCAGCGGGTTTTCGGCCAGCCGAAGCGGATCAACTGAGGCGAGCCATGGCGACCTTCAAGCGGACAGGCACCATCGGCAATTTCGAAACGCGGTTCATGGAAGGCATGGTCGCGAAGGGTTACGCTCGTGATTTTGCCCAGCAATGTTTCAACCAGATCAAGGGATTTGGCGAATATGGTTTCCCGGAAAGCCACGCCGCCTCTTTCGCTTTGCTGGTCTATGCCTCGTCCTGGGTAAAGGCTTATTACCCCGACGTCTTCTGTGCAGCGATGCTGAATTCACAGCCCATGGGCTTCTATGCCCCAGCTCAACTCGTCCGGGACGCCCGGGAGCATGGCGTTGAGATTCGGCCGGTCGACATCAATGAATCGAATTGGGATTGCTTGCTTGAGGAGGCCGAATTCAACAGACGGACCGTTGATTTCCGGCATGCCGCCATGCGGGAAATCATCCAGACGAAGCGAGCCGTTCGGCTTGGCTTCAGGCAGATAAAAGGCCTTTCGGAAGCGAGCATGCAGCAACTCGTCGCAAATAGAGGCAAGGGCTATTCCTCGATTCGCGATCTCTGGCTGCGCTCAGGCCTGCATAAAGCGGATATAGAACGGCTCGCCGATGCGGATACCTTTCATTCCATAAGACTATCACGACGCGAAGCGCTCTGGGCCGTGCGGGCGCTCGATGCGAAAAGCGCCGCTGAAAAACTCCCTCTGTTCGACCAAGTGAGTCACATCGATCTACAGCTCGAGCCTGAGACGCGTCTGCCGGAAATGCTGGCTGGTGAACAGGTGGTTGAAGACTATCGCTACCTTTCGCTATCTTTGAAAGGCCACCCCGTCTCATTCCTTCGTAACGAGTTCCGCAAGGCCGGGGTGGTGCGGAATGTCGATCTTCTGACCGTCCCGAACGGAAGAAGAGTAACGATCGCTGGCCTGGTTTTGGTGCGTCAGCGTCCCGGCTCAGCCAAGGGCGTCATCTTCATGACACTCGAGGACGAGACGGGCGTTGCCAATGCGATTGTCTGGAAGAAGGTCTTCGAGAAGTATCGCCCGATCGTCATGGGTGCGCGGCTCGTGAAAATATATGGCAAGCTTCAGAGCCAGAGCGGCGTGATCCACACTGTCGTCGACCATATCGAGGATATGACCCCTGCGCTTGGCATCCTCCAGAAGGAAGCCCGTCGCTTCGGCGTGAGCGATCGTTCGGACGAAGCGCTCAATCCGACGATGGACCCGCGACAAAGGAAACTCGCAAACTCACTTGAAAAGGCTGCCATGGAGAAGAGGCTGACTTCAAGCCATTCCGAAGCGAGAGAAACAGCTAACATTATGCCAAGGGGCCGCAATTTTCATTGAGATCGCGATCTGGTGGATTCGCAATGCACCTGAAAGCTTGTTCCGAGCGCCACACGGTCTGCGACCAATGAACTACCCCCCGCGACTCGATTTTTTCTTGACACATATCATCTTCTTTTGCAGAAAAGGGGATAGTGAATGTCATGTTTGGAATGATGCCGTGCTTGTCTGCAGCTGCAACTACATAACTGATCACGAAATCCGGGAAGTCATCAATGAGCTTCTCGATCAGGACTGTTGGCAGCTCATTGTTCCAGCAAAGGTCTACCACGCCATGGAAAAACGGGGCCGCTGCTGCGGCTGCTTCCCGAATGTGGTCGATATCATCATCCAGACAACCGAAGAATATCACGCCCGTCACGACTCGACGGACGCCGAAATATTTGATTTCATGTCCCGCCTCAGAGAATTCCACGAAGAAAACAGGAGAGCGGACATTGAAAGGCGACAAAAAAGTCATCGAGCGGCTTAACGAGGCCCTCTTTCTCGAACTCGGCGCCGTAAACCAGTACTGGGTCCACTACCGACTTCTTGAAGATTGGGGCTACACCAAGCTAGCCAAGAAGGAGCGGGCGGAATCCATCGAGGAAATGCACCACGCCGATCGCCTGGTTGCACGTATCATCTTCCTCGAAGGCCATCCCAATCTCCAGACCCTCGCTCCTCTTCGCATCGGCCAGAACGTCAAGGAAGTTCTGGAAGCCGACCTTGCCGGCGAATACGATGCGCGCACGGCCTACAAGAAATCACGCGACATCTGTCATGAGGCCGGCGACTACGTCTCGATGAAGCTTTTCGAAGAGCTCCTCGCGGACGAGGAAGGCCACATCGACTTCCTCGAGACGCAGCTTGATCTGCTCGGCAAGATCGGCGAATCGAAATACGGCCAACTCAACGCCGACTCTGCCAACGAGGCCGAGTAATCCTCGTAGTGACCGGCAGCTCCGGCCGCCGGTCATTCACTCTGCGGCGCTTAGACCAACCAAGTGCCTGAACTCGTCGACGACCTGCTCATAGACAGCCCGCTTGAAGGGTACGATAAGACCGGGCAGGCTCTCCATCGGCTTCCACTCCCAGGCATCGAACTCAGGCGCATGCCCGCCTGGCGGCGGATTGATTGCGACCTCGCTCTCATCGCCATCGAAGCGGAACGCGAACCAGCGCTGCGTCTGACCGCGGAACTTGCCTTTCAATCCGATGCCGATCAGCTGCGGCGGCAAGTCATAATTGATCCAGTTCCGCGCCTCCGCGAGCAGCGTCACGGTACGAATGCCTGTTTCCTCGTAAAGCTCGCGGTAGGCCGCCTCAAGCGGATCCTCGCCCTTGTCGATGCCGCCCTGCGGCATCTGCCAAAGCTGCGGCGATCCATCATACTCGGAATTCTCTTCCGGAATCCGTCGCCCCGCCCACACCAGGCCCTGACGGTTGAGGATCATGACACCGACACAGGGGCGGTACGGCAGGTCCTCGGCTTTGACGATCGGCTTGCTCATCGGCTCTCTCTATTCAAGGTCTTTTGAGATCATTGGTCAGTGCTGCGACACCCACGACTTCAATGCCTCGCATCGCCGCTTCCTGTGTCCATTGCGCGATCGCGTCAATGCTCTCATCGAAGGCGGCAGCGACGCCGATCGCCTGGCCGTTGCGCTTTGCAACGCGCTCCAGCTCGTCCAGTTTCTGGATGATGGCTTTCACGTCAAGCTGCTTGTCCAACTGCACATCTGCGAAGGCGTAGGGCGTTTCTGTTCCTTTGGCGATCGCGGCGGTCTTGGACTGCGCTGACGTTCCGTCATCAAGGAACAACAGCCCGCGCTTTTCGATGTCCCGCAAAACCGGCTCCATGGCATTGGGGTCGGAAAGGAAGCGCCCGCCCTGATAGTTCATGACGCCGGTATAGTTGGTGATCTCGCCCATCGCCCGGTGCAGGTTTTCAATATTTTTCGCAGCCGATGTCGAGGTCAGGAGCGTATCCGGTCCAGGATCGTTTGCCGGATAATCAAAAGGCTCGAACGGAACCTGCAACAGGATTTCGTGGCCACCACGGCGCGCCTCCTGCATCCAGCGCTGCAAGCTGTTGCCGCTGGCGGCAAAGGCGAGCGTGACCTCCTCAGGCAACTGTTGAATGGCCCGCTGCGTGCCCGTCTGGCTAAGCCCGAGACCGCTGACAACGATCGCGATGCGTGTTCCGTGAGCGCCCGACCATGGCCGTGCATACTGGTCCATCGGGCGCCGTCCGTCCGGCCCAACGATCGGCAGTCGCCCAAATGGCGTCTCCTCCAGAAGCGCGTCGTTCGGCAAGGCCGCCACCCGTGGATCCTGTCCGATCTGCGAGGCATCGACCAGCACTGGACCATTTCCATCGCGTTGTCTTGGGGAGTATTTCGTGACCACCGATCCGTCGCCGGTGACCATCTGCTCCACATTCGCGCCCGACCTAGGGCCGGATGGCGCCATGCCAGGAGCGGCTGCGGATGGGGGCTGCGGCGGCACCTGATTTTGAACTGTGTCAGAAGGTGGGGCAGTCGTCTGGTTTTGCGCCGGCGGCTTTTCTCGTTTCAATCCGTCACCGCGAAACGCAGTGTAGAGCGATGAAGCCCCGATCAGCACGAGACAAATCCCGGCGACAACGCGCCCGGTGCGCAGAATACCCGGCCGCTGGCGCTTGGCCTTTCGGTTCTGTCCCAGAGGGGCGTGCAGATCGGTATTCAAACTTCTTTTCCGCTTCAGAGTCAGGACAGCAAAAAGGCGTCAGGCCGGACACACCATCCAGCCTGACGCCTCAAATTGCAATCACTTGGCGCTGACGGCCTTGTCCGGATTCGGCGGGAAGGCCGGATCGGTCTTCTTGCCGCGAAGCAGGTCAAGCGCGTAGTTGAGCTGGACGTCGTCCTTCGGATCCGGCGGAATATAGGCAACCGAACCGGAGCCTTCGTCCGTCTCGCTCTGACCCTTGATGTGCCCGCGCAGGCTGGACTCGCCTTCGGTGACCATCTTGCCCTTCAGATCATCGGGCAGCGGCTCCTCGACCTTGATATCAGGCGTGATACCGGTGCCCTGGATGGAGCGGCCCGACGGCGTGTAGTAGAGCGCAGTCGTCAGGCGCAGCGCGCCGTTTTCACCGAGCGGGATGATCGTCTGGACCGAGCCCTTTCCGAACGAACGCGTGCCGAGAACCGTCGCACGACGCAGGTCCTGCAGCGCACCCGCAACGATTTCCGAAGCAGACGCCGAACCACCGTTGATGAGCACGATCACCGGCTTGCCGTCCGTCAGATCGCCCGGGCCAGCGTTGAAGCGGCGGGTTTCGTCCGGATTGCGGCCGCGGGTCGACACCACCTCGCCACGCTGCAGCAGCGCATCCGATACCTGGATCGCCTGATCGAGCAGACCGCCGGGGTTCAGGCGAAGGTCGAGCACATAGCCCTTCAGCTTGTCGGCCGGGACCGTCTTCTTGATCTTCTCGATAGCCTTCTCGAGGTCGGGATAGGTCTTTTCCGTGAAGGAGATGACGCGCAGATAACCGACATCATCCTCGACGCGCGACTTGACGGCCTGAACCGCGACAACGTCTCGGACGATCGTCAGTTCAATCGGCTTGTCGGCACCCTTGCGGATCAACGTCAGCTTGATCGGCGTATTGACCGGACCGCGCATCTTTTCGACAGCGTCTTCCAGCTTCAGGCCACGAACCGACTGACCGTCGATCTCGGAGATGTAGTCTCCAGCAAGAACGCCGGCCTTTGCCGCAGGCGTGTCGTCGATCGGGGTGATGACCTTGACAAGCTCGTCTTCCATCGTGACCTCGATGCCGAGGCCGCCGAATTCACCCTTCGTCTGGGTCTGCATGTCGGCCGCATCCTTGGCATTCATGTAGCTCGAATGCGGATCCAGCGAGGAAAGCATGCCATTGATGGCATTTTCGATGAGTTTGTCCTCGGCCGGCGGCGTCACATACTGTGCGCGCACGCGCTCAAAGACGTCACCAAAAACGGAAAGCTCCTTATAGGTGGAGGCTCCAGCTGCTTCCGCAGGCACGCCCGCCGAATAGATGACGCTCATCGCGGTCGCACCCATCAATGCGCCGACCAGAACAAGAGAAGCCCTACGAATCATTGCGTGCCTTTCCAGTGTCTTTAGCGGTCCACCAAGGCCGGGAATCGACCGGTTTTCCATCTTTTCGAAATTCAATGTAAAGCGTTGGACGGTTGGTTTCCAGCGCCAATGCAGTCGCGCTCGCCACTCTTTTTGCACCCATTGCGGCAAGCGGTTCGCCAGCGAAGACGAATTTGCCCTGGCGCGTGCTGATCGTCTCCATGCCGGAGAGGACGAGATGGTAGCCGTCGCCGACGTCTAGGATGATCATTTGGCCGTAGCTGCGAAATGCGCCCGCATAGACAACAAGGCCATCTGCGGGAGCGGTAACCACCGTTTCCGGATTGGTGGCAAGCGTCACTCCCAATGCCTCATGGCCGGTTCCGTCGGCATCGCCGAACTGGCGGAGCGCATCGCCTGCCACAGGCAATTCCAGCTTCGCCTTCAATTCTCCGAAGGGATATGCGGGCGCAATGCGGTTTTTATCAGGCACACCGCTCTCCGCGAGCGCCTTGGCTTGGGCACGCTGCTCCTCGGTCAAGAGCTTGCGGTTCTCCTCGGCCTGGCGAGCTGCAGCCGCCGCTTCCCGAACCGATGCAATCTCGGTTTCCATCGACGCCACCAGACCCTCCAAGCTTGTCGCCTTGCTGGCAAGATCTTCCGAGTGCTTCTTCTCCGCGTTCAGTTCTGCGGCGCTGCTGCGGCTCAGCTTCTCGTTTTCGGCAAGAAGCAGATCCATGCGGCGCTCTTCTTCGATGTTGTTCGTCATCGTCGTGGTGAGCGCTGACTTTTCCGCAGCACTTGCTGCTTGCAATGCAGAAAGGTTAGCAAGATCGCCAGCGAGCTTGTCTGTCTCCTTTCGAATTCCGGGAACCACGGCGCCGAGCAGGATCGCGCTGCGCACTGAGGCGAGCGCGTCGTCGGGTGTGACGAGCAGGGCAGGTGGCGGATTGCGACCCATCCGCTGCAAGGCCCCTAGCACCTCCGCCAGCAAGCCGCGTCGTTCATACAGGGAACGCCGAACCGTATCTTCCTTCAAGCCCAGATCGGCAAGCTTCTTCTCACTCTCCAAAATCTGCTTCTCGAGCGCCTTGCGCCGCGTCGCTGAATCGATCAGCGCCTGACGAACACTGCCGCTGCTCTTGTCCAGATCCGCGATGCTCTTCTCCAACTCGGCAACCTTGCCGGATGAGAGGCCTATCGTCTTCGACAAGGCATCAAGCTCGGCTCGCGTCTCGTCTCGTTTCTTCGCGAGGTCGGCCGCCGGATCCGGTGGCGGCTGGGCAACGGCTGCACCTGCCACAGTAGGCGCCTCGCCCGGCGACATCCCTGCAACTTCCGGCGCATCTTGTGCGAAGGCGCTGGCGGCGAAAGGGCGGCTTACAACTGCCGCCAGAGACATGCTCAAGCCTGCGGCCAGGGCCGACAAAATGACGTATTTTGGCTTGAACACACGCGTCGGCATATGAACTTCGAGATCCCTTTCAAATCGCGCGGAGATTAAGCTGATTTGACATTCTTTGCCAGATCGATTGAGGGTTTGCGCGCCCCAGGATGGACACGCTCGCGTGAGCAACGGAACCCATCAAACGCGATGATAGGGATGGCCGGAAAGGATCGTGACGGCTCGATATAACTGCTCAGCAATCAGAGTACGAACCAGCTGATGCGGCCAGGTCATCTTGCCGAGGCAAAGCGTGGCATCGGCAAGATCATACAGCGACGGATCGAGACCGTCAGCACCGCCGATGGCGATCATCAGGTCACGTTTGCCCCGGTCGCGATAGTTTCCAAGGAGATTGGCAAAGCCTTCGCTGTCCAGCGCCTTGCCCCGCTCGTCCAACAGGATGAGGATACTCCCATCCGCCAGCGACTTCTGCAGCATTGCCGCTTCGTCACGCTTGCGCGTATCGGCATTCGACGCGCGGCTTTCAGCAACTTCGGCGACGCGGGAGAATTCGAGGCCGACAGCAGGACCGGCCTTGGCAAAACGATCGAAATAGCGGGCCGCAAGATCCTTCTCGGGGCCGGACTTCAGCCGCCCCACTGCAAAAAGACCAACACGCATTATCCGCTCCTGCAATTCGGCAAAGGGCGGCGCACATATGCCACCTGGCCGGATCCAATCATCCGGCCTAAATTGCTTGCCGTCTATCCGGCACCAGACGCAGCGTCCAGGCAGCCTGTTAGTGCACCGTTTCTTCGTCCATGTCGGGCGCGGCCCACATCTTTTCGATGTTGTAGAACTCGCGTATCTCTGGACGGAAGACATGGACGATGACATCGCCGGTGTCGATCAGGATCCAATCACCGCCTTCCTGACCCTCGACGCGGGCGCTTCCAAGGCCCTCGTCTTTCAGATCGGTCAGCAAGTGGTCGGAGATCGCCATGACATGCCTGCTCGAGCGCCCGGAGACGACGACCATGAAGTCTCCCAGTGCCGATTTTCCAGCGATGTCGATGGTGACGATATCTTCAGCTTTAGAGTCCTCAAGGCTTGTGAGGACGGCGTGTAGGGCGCGGGCGGCAGCATCGGCGCCACGTTCCGGGCTCTTCGGGACAACGGCAAGCGTTTTTCCCTTGGCGTGTACTGTTGTCAGTGCTTTCCCTTTCTCGGAATGACAAAACATGCACATCACTGATTTGGACAACCAAATCATAGTTAAGATAGGCACCAAACCATTAATGTTTCAAGACGCGCACAATCACAAAGCGTGAATATCCGCTTTGGCGCGACAACTCATCCTTGGATGGAAGACTGTATATGGCCGGCTGTGTACAGTGCTTCCGACCATACGTAAAGTAAGTCCGTTTCCGATCGCAAAGACCCTTGCCATGAAAAGCTCCGCAATAAACACGCTTACTCCAGTCCTCCGTATCAGCTTTCCCCACGAAGACCGGCTCGGGCGCGGCAAAATGGAATTGCTCGAGCACATCAGGGAAACAGGATCGATTTCCGCAGCCGGCAGGGCGATGGACATGTCTTATCGTCGCGCCTGGCTATTGGTGAGCGACATGAACAGGATGTTCCTCGAGCCCGTGGTCGAATCGCAAAGGGGAGGGCAAAAGGGAGGCGGGGCGGCGCTGACACCATTTGGCGATGAACTGCTTGCCCGCTTTCGAAAGATGGAACAAGTCATGAAGGCGACCCTCGCGGATGACCTGGCATGGCTGGAGGCCAACCGATCCACCCAAAACAGCCGCTGATCACGGCTCTAGAGCAACCGTCTTTATGACAGCGAAAACCGGCGCCCCGACACGCAGGCCCAGCCGCTCTGCCGAAAAGCTGGTAATCCGGGAAAGGATGGGATCTCCGCCGCAATCAACGAGCACGTCGATTGTCGCGTCGTCGGCTTGGGTCATGGCCTGAACGTGACCTTCAAGCACGTTGAGCGCGCTCAAGGCTTCGGGCCTTTTCATTGCGAGCATCACATCGCGCGCGGGGATTCGCACCCGAACGGTCTTGCCCGGCACCAGCATTGCTCCAGGGATGTGAAGTCTTGCCGATTTCAGGGCAATCGTCGCAATGCGATGCCGTTCGTCAACGCTCTCCACCTTTCCCTCAAGAAGCGCACCCGCCTCACGCCGCTCGAACGAGGCCGGCGGATGGCTAAGGACATCTGCCGCTGAGCCGACCGCCTCGACCTTGCCGTCCCGCATGACCACGACCTGGTTGGCGAGGCGTGCTACCTCGGCGATCGAATGGCTGACATAGACGATCGGAATGTCCATCTCGTCGCGCAACCGCTCGAGATAGGGCATCACCTCAGCCTTTCGGGCATCATCCAACGCCGCCAGCGGCTCGTCCATCAACAGCAAACGGGGAGCCGAGAGCAGAGCCCGGCCAATCGCCACGCGCTGCTTTTCGCCACCTGAAAGCTTTTCGGGTCGGCGATCGAGCAGGCTTTCGATACCGAGCAACGCAACAATGCGGTCCAGGTCCTCCGGCGAGCCGGCAGCTTGGGCGAACCATTTGCCATAGGATAAATTGTGACGAACATTGAGATGCGGAAACAGTCGTGCTTCCTGAAAGACATACCCGAACCTTCGGCGGTGCTTCGCCACGAAGATCCGCCGGTCGGTGTCCGTCATCGTCTGCCCGTCGAGGATGACCTGTCCTCTGTCGGGCCGTGCCAACCCGGCGATGATGCGGATCATCGACGTCTTGCCGGAACCGGACCGGCCGAACAGCGCGGTGATCCCGCGTTCCGAGGTAAAAGCGGCATCGAGCGAAAAGGTGCCAAGACGCTGCTTTGCGTTGACAACGAGCGTCATTCCGGATCGATCCTCCGACCGGCGATACGCGATAGAAACTCCGACGCGAGCAAAGCGACCATGGAGATGGCGACTGCGACAAGTGTCAGCCGTAGAGCACCGACATCACCGCCAGGAACCTGCGTGAAGGAATAGATCGCAGCTGAAAGCGTCTGTGTTTCCCCCGGGATATTGGAAACGAAGGTGATTGTTGCCCCGAATTCCCCCATTGCCTTGGCAAAGGAAAGGATCATTCCGGCAATGATTCCGGGCAGCGTTAACGGCAACGTTATGGTCAAAAAGACCCAGAACGGGCTGGCGCCCAGTGTGCCGGCCGCCTCCTCCAGCTTTCGATCCACCGCTTCGATAGAAAGCCGGATGCTGCGCACCATCAGGGGAAAGGCCATGACTGCGCAGGCAAGTGCCGCACCCGTCCAACGAAACGAAAAGACGATGCCGAAATATTGATCGAGGACGCTGCCAATCGGTCCGCGTCGCCCGAAGAGGATCAGCAGGATGAAACCCGTGACCACCGGCGGCAGGATCAGCGGCAGATGAACGACACCGTTGAGAACAGATTTGCCCCAGAACCGCCCGCGCGCGAGCAACAGGGCCACTCCGATGCCGAATGGCAGGCTCGCCAGCATCGCGACCACTGACACGCGCAGGCTGAGCAAGATTGCCGTCCATTCGTCGTCGCTCAGGCCGAGTGCGTTCAAGCCATTTCTCCAAAAACAGAAGGCCCGTTCGGCGGGCCTTCTCACGCTAAGTCCTCGTGCGAAAATTCGCAATCATTTCAAGATGGTGAAACCTTGATCGGTAAAGAAATGAGCTGCCTTTTCCGACTTCAGGAATTCCAGGTAAGCAGCGGCATCCGGGTTCTTGCTCTCGGAGAGAACAGCAACCGGATAGATGATCGGCGGGTGCGAATCCGCCGGGAAGGTTCCAACAACCGCAACGCCCGGATCCGCAGATGCGTCGGTCTGATAGACAATGCCGTACGGTGCCTCACCGCGCGAGACCAGAGCAAGTGCCGCCCGAACACTCTCGGCCCCGGCTACCTTGCCTTCAACGGAAGGCCACACGCCGAGCGCCTCAAGCGCCGCTTTGCCGTATTTGCCGGCAGGCACGGACTTGACCTCGCCCATCGCGAGCTTGCCATCACCGAGCAGAGCAGAAAGGTCGAAGCCCTTCTTGATGTCGACCGGTTTGGCATGGTCCTTGGGTGCGACGAGTACAATCTTGTTGCCGAGGAGATTTGACCGAGTGTCAGCCTTGATCAGGTTCTTCTTTGCGAGATAGTCCATCCAGTCCAGATCTGCCGACATGAAGATGTCGGCAGGCGCACCGCCTTCAATCTGCTTGGCAAGCGCCGAACTCGCAGCATAGGACGCAACCGCTTCCTTGCCGCCTTCCTTCGCCCAGGCGGCATTCGCCGCATCAAGGGCGTTCTTCAGGCTGGCTGCCGCGAAAACGGTAACCTTTTCCGCGGCGATTGCCGGCGTTGCTGCAACACCCAAAAGAACTGCCGAAATGGCAGCGGCGGCAACGTTGATCCATTGGCGGCGACTGTACATGATCTCTCCCCGAGTTTCGCAATATCCGGAGAAATATAACGTCGCCCGCGCCTTGGCTACCGTTATATTTTCCAGGGCATAACCATTCTGCTTGATCGCAGCACTTCACACATTCGTGAAGTGCATGGCTGGGCACCACCGTCCACTAAAAGAGCTGGAATTCCGCATGAGGGCGCGCCAAAAACGCGGAGGCTTGGCCGAAATCCTTGAGAATGCAAAAGAAATGAGCATCACAGAAGCGGCTTCGATCGAGAGATATGCCTTCTACGCATTGCTGCAATGCAATACACTAGCTTTAAAAACACGGAAAATGTGGTACAACACACTCATCAAACGACGACCTCCTCCTCCCAAAGTCGTTTGATATGGATCGGCAACACTCCTCCTCCCAGTTGTCGATCAAGTTTACGAAGCCCGACGGATCTCCTCCCCCGTCGGGCTTTTCGTTTGTTCGATCCCGAAAAAACCAACTATTTCAAGGCGTCGCGGATAGCGGTCGAGCTGAGGCCCGAGCGCGGACCGTGTATGAAGGTCCAGGCAGGTGCGCGCCGTTTCCAGAGGGCTTGAGAATCGTCCTCGTCAATACGAGCGAAATCGAACGTCCGCGCCATCTTCGACGAGAGGAACGACAGCGTGGAACCCGGCCGGTCGATGACGGCAATTGGAAACGTGTTGACGATGTCCTGCCAGCGCTGCCACAGATGGAACGTCTTCAGGCTATCAGCCCCCATGATCCAGATGAAATGGACATGCGGATTTCGCGCCTTGACGCGCGCCAACGTGTTGGCCGTGAAGCTCGTCGCGAAATCACGCTCGAATGCGGTGATCTTGATCGAAGGATGCCGAGCAAGCCGCTCACTCAAAGCAATCCGCTCGGAAAGCGGCAGCAACTGGCGCCGGTCCTTGAGGGGATTGCCCGGTGTAACGATCCACCACAACTGATCGAGGCCGAGCCGCTTGATCGCGATTTCGGCAACCAGCGCATGGCCGTCATGCGGCGGATTGAAGGAGCCGCCGAAAAGACCGACGACCATGCCGCGCTCCGTATGCGGCATGCGAAGATAAGGTCGGTCGATTTCGTCGTTGATCACGTCAGCGCCGGGTTTGTCCGGTGCCGCGCACCCGATACTTGAAGGATGTCAATTGCTCGACGCCGACGGGGCCGCGGGCATGCATCTTGCCCGTGGCGATTCCGATCTCTGCCCCCATCCCGAACTCGCCGCCATCGGCAAACTGGGTGGATGCATTGTGCAGCAGGATTGCGGAATCAACCTCGGTGAAGAATCGCTCAACCACATCCGGATCCTCGGCAATAACAGCCTCGGTGTGATTGGAGGAGTAGGTCTGGATATGCTGGATCGCACCGGAGATGCCGTCGACAACGGCAACCGAAACGATGGCATCCAGATATTCCGTCGACCAATCTTCCTCGGTGGCGGCCCTCACACCGGGCATCGCTTGAACGACGGCAGTAGAACCGCGAATCTCGCAAGTGGCGCCTGCGAGGGCCTCCAACAGCGGGCGGAGATGGGTACTGGCCGCAGCGCTGTCGACGAGGATCGTTTCCACCGCACCGCAAATACCCGTGCGCCGCATTTTTGCGTTGACGACGATCTCCTTCGCCATGCCGAGGTCGGCCGAGGCATCCACGTAGATATGGCAAAGCCCTTCAAGGTGCGCGAAGACCGGCACTCTCGCCTCGTTCTGAACGCGTGCAACAAGGCTCTTGCCGCCGCGCGGAACGATCACGTCGATCGCGCCACCCAGTCCGCGTAACATCGCGCCGACGGCAGCCCGGTCGCTTACCGGCACAAGCTGAATTGCATGCTCCGGAAGCCCTGCGACCTTCAGGCCTTGCACAAGGCAGCTATGGATTGCCTGCGAGGAACGCCGGGAATCAGAACCACACCGCAAAATGACAGCGTTGCCGGCCTTCAGGCACAGGGCGCCAGCATCCGCAGTCACATTCGGGCGGCTCTCGAAAATCACGCCGATGACGCCGAGCGGCGTGCGGACGCGCTCGATCTTCAGACCATTCGGCCGATCCCAGGCCGCGATCACTTCGCCGACCGGATCCTTGAGGGCCGCAATCGCGCGGATCCCGTCGGCCATTTCGGCAATGCGCTTGTCGGTCAACGTCAGGCGGTCAACGAATGAGGCCAGCATATCCGTACCGGCGACATCCTTCAGATCCTTGGCATTCTCGGCGAGGATATGATCCTTGTTGGCGAGGATCGCATCCGCCATGGCGTTCAGCGCCTTGTTTTTGGCTTCAGTGGACGCAAAGCCCAACGGTCGCGCGGCGGCCTTGGCTTTGCGGCCGATGTCATTCATCAGCGCGTCAATGTCAGGGCTCTGCGCAACGGTATCAAGCATAGCTTGTGTCCTTCTTCTGCCTTTCCGATTTCGAACTGATCTGCGACGTCATCACCATGTCGTCGCGATGGATCATTGCCGCTCGCCCCGCGTAGCCGAGAATTGCCTCGATCTCCGCCGACTTACGACCGGTTATCTGCCGCGCCTCTTCGGCATCGTAGCCGGCAAGCCCGCGCGCGATCTCGCGCCCGTGCGGGCCAACGATTGCCACCGTATCGCCGCGGCTGAAAAGCCCGACCACTTTGCGCACGCCGGCTGGCAGCAGGCTCTTGCCGGCGCCGAGCGCCGCAACGGCGCCCTCGTCGACGTGAAGTTCGCCCGCCGGCTGCAATTGACCAGCAATCCAGGTCTTTCGCGCTGTTACGGGCGTCCCAGAGGGCGCAAACCAAGAGGACCGCGCCCCGTTCTCGATTGCCGAAAGCGGGCTGTCCGTCTTGCCTGACGCAATGATCATGGCACAGCCAGCCGTCGTCGCGATCTTGCCGGCATCGATCTTGGTGCGCATCCCGCCGCGCGACAGTTCGGATGCCGCGCCCCCAGCCATGGCTTCGATCTCAGGCGTGATCTCAGCGATCGTAGCGAGAAACTCGGCCTGCGGATCAAGGTGCGGCGGTGCCGTGTAGAGCCCGTCGATATCGGACAGCAAAATGAGCAGATCAGCGCCGGTCATCGTCGCGACACGCGCGGCCAGGCGATCATTGTCGCCGTAGCGGATTTCGCTGGTGGCAACAGTATCGTTCTCATTGATGATCGGCACCGCGCCAATCTTCAGAAGCTGGTTGATAGTGGCGCGCGCGTTGAGATAGCGGCGGCGCTCTTCGGTATCGCCGAGCGTCAGAAGAATCTGACCGGCAACGATCTCGTCCCGCGACAGGCTTTCCGACCAGGCGCGGGCCAAGGCGATCTGGCCGACGGCCGCCGACGCCTGGCTTTCCTCCAGCTTCAAGGCGCCCGAAGGCAGGTCGAGGACGGAGCGACCGAGTGCAATAGCACCGGAGGAAACGACGAGGACATCAACGCCCTTGGCCTTCAGCGCTGCGATATCGCGGCACATCGCGTCGAGCCACGCCTTCTTCAGGCCCGTCTTGCGATCGACGAGGAGGGCCGAGCCGATCTTGATGACGGCGCGGCGATAGCGCTCGAGCGACTTACGCGTCGTCATTGGCCTCGCCTTCATCGTCCGACACCATATCGCGGTGGCGGAGCTTCGGTGCCTTGGCGAGTTTTTCGGCCGTACCGGCATTCGCCTCGACGATGATGTCCCGCAAGGCGCGCAGCACTTCCGTCATGCCCGTGCCTGTGGCTGCGGAAATCTGGAACGGCGTCCTGCCGCAGGCCTTGGCAAGTTCCTTGGTCTTCTTCTTCAGCGTAGCATCATCAAGCACATCGATCTGCGAAAGCGCAACGATCTCCAGCTTGTCGCCAAGATCACCGCCGTATGCCTCGAGTTCACGGCGCACGGTCGTGTACGCCTTGCCAACCTTCTCCTCCTGCGAGGAGACAAGATGCAGCAGCACACGCGTACGCTCGACGTGACCAAGGAACCGGTCCCCAATCCCGACGCCTTCATGCGCGCCTTCAATCAACCCCGGAATGTCGGCAAGGATGAACTCCTGGCCATCAACCGTCGCTACGCCGAGGTTCGGGTGCAATGTCGTGAAGGGATAATTAGCGATCTTCGGCCGGGCGCGAGTGACAGCCGCAAGGAACGTAGACTTGCCGGCATTCGGCAATCCGACGAGACCGGCATCTGCAATCAGTTTCAGATGCAGCCAGATCGTCTTTTCCTCACCGGGAAGACCGGGATTGGCCCAGTCCGGTGCCTGGTTGACCGAGGATTTGAAGTGCGCGTTTCCGAAGCCCCCGTTGCCGCCGGTAGCGAGCCGGAAGCGTTGGCCTTCCTCGGTGAGGTCGCAGATCAGTGTTTCCTGGTCTTCCTCGAAAACCTGCGTACCGACTGGCACCTTCAGCGTCACGTGGTCGCCATTGGCGCCGGTGCGGTCCCTGCCCATCCCGTGCGTGCCGACCTTGGCCTTGAAGTGCTGTTGGTAGCGGAAATCGATCAGCGTGTTGAGGCCATTTACTGCCTCGACCCAGACGTCGCCGCCGCGTCCGCCGTCACCGCCATCCGGGCCGCCGAATTCGAGGAATTTCTCGCGTCGGAACGAGACGCTGCCCGCGCCGCCGTCTCCAGACTTGATATAGACCTTTGCTTCGTCGAGAAATTTCATTTTACTTCCATGTCCGGTGGCTGTTCATCGCCCCTCTTGCCGCTTTCGATATAGGCGGTTCAATCGGAGGTCAAAGGATTATCGTGAAGTTTGCGAGCTATAACATACAGTACGGCTTCGGTCTTGATGGCATCTACGACCTCGACCGAATCGCCGCGAGCCTCGAGGGTGCTGACATCATCGCGCTCCAGGAGGTCACTCGCGGCTTCGCCAGGAACGACTATGCCGACATGGTTGCCGACCTTGCAGAGCTTTTTCCCAACCATTTCTGGGTCTATGGACCGGCTTGTGACCTGCATATCGAAGAGGGTTCCGATGGCTGGCCGCCACGCGGAACGCGCTTCCAATTCGGCAACATGGTACTCTCGCGCTGGCCGATCCTCGCGACCCGAACGCTGCTTCTGCCGCGCAGCCGAACGATCTCCAAGGTCAATCTCCAGCGCGGCGCAACTGAAGCCGTGATCGAAACGCCGGCGGGGGCGCTGCGTGTCTACTCCGTGCATCTCGATCACGTCTCCATCGACGAGCGCAGTCGCCAGCTCGCCCACCTCAACGAACGCATCAACGCCTTCGTTTCCGAGGGCGGCTCCGTCACTGGCGCTGCAGAGGTCGACGTCGATGATCCGCCGTTGCCCGAGGACTACCTCATCATGGGCGACTTCAACATGACGCCGGAGTCGCCGGAATACTGCATTCTTGCCGGCGCCAAGGACGGCTACTACGGCCGCGTCCCGCGCATCGGCACGCCTGTCGACGCGCTTGCGACGTTGGAGGCTTACCCGCCCGGCAGCTATAGCTGGATGGATCCCAAGGATCATGGCAAACGCATGCATCTCGATTACATCTTTGTCAGCTGCGGCCTCGTGGGCCGCTTGAAATCGGCAAAGATCGATACCGACTCGGTCGGCTCCGACCACTTCCCCGTCTGGGTCGAGATCGACGGTGAATAGGCAGGCGTCCCGAACACCTCGGGACGCCTCTCCTTTCTTCAAGCAATCCTCGCCTGTTGCAACGCGCCCGGCTTCAGCATCGTCTCGACGTGCGTGACCATGGTGTTGCGTGCGAAGCTGTAGATCTCGCTGCAACCGGTCATGCGGAAGCCGAGCTTCTCCTGCAGCTTCAGCGAGGCCGGGTTGTCGGCGAACACGCCGGAATGAAGCGTGGTCTCGGGCATGCGGCGCGAAAAACGCTCCAACACAGCTGATACCGCCTCGCTCATGTAGCCGCGCCGCCAGTAGAAACGGTTCAGCCAGTAACCGAGGTGCCATAGACCATGGCGAAGCTCGATCGCGACGACGCCGATATGGGCGTCGTCGCCAGTCGTGATCGCAAACTGCCAGTCGGGCATACCGCCAGCCATCACCGGTACCAGCCAGTCGAGCGCGTCCTGCTTGTCGTAAGGAGCAGGAACACGCGCGAGCATGCGGGTCACCGCGAAGTCGGACAACGTGTCCGCGATCGCATCGGCATCGCTCAGCCGGTGCGGCCGGAGAACCAGCCGGTCGGTCGCAATGACAGGCATCGAGCCGGGCGCCATCGACTGGCTCCTGGGCCTTTGAAGACTGATCGCGTTCATAAGACGCTCCCCCAGCTTCTCAGCGACATCCAGGTCTTGCGGTCAAGCCTGTACCACTCGACCGGCACGTTACTGCCGAGCGCCAGCGATGCCGCAAGGCCCGATCCCTGGAACTGGAAGCCGCACTTCTGGATGACCCGCCGCGAAGCGACGTTCATCACCCGGCAACGAGCATCGATCTGATCGACATCCTGCCTCGTACGAAAGACCATATCGACCAGGGCGTGGCACGCCTCAGTCATAAAGCCTTGATTCCAGTAAGGTTCTCCTAGCCAGTAACCGATCTCGACGGTCCGCCCGTCAAGATGCGGCTCAACTCCGCAGCACCCCATGAAGGCGCCATTTTCGGCTTTCGTGATCGCATAGACGCACTTGCCAATCTCGCCGTTTTTCGTGCGTCGCACGAAGTCGGCGGCATCATTGGCCGTATACGGGTGCGGCATACGCGACACCATGGTGGCGACTTTGGCGTTGTTGGCAAGATGGGCAAGGGCGTCGATGTCTTCTTCGTGCGGCGCGCGCATGACGAGCCGCTCCGACAGTAAGACAGGGCAATCGGTCCTTAACGGCTCCGGCCTCAGCCGTTCCTTGGGAGACCGCTGGCCTTCCCTGAAAGACCGCGATTGGCCTTCCCTCAACAATTCGCCTTGCATGTTCAGTCCTCCTTCGTTGGACAAGAAAAAAGGGGAGATGGCGCCCCATCTCCCCTGTTTTCTGGACTGAACCTGATACGCTCAGCCGGGTCGATGAGACGCCGGCTGTTTTAGAGCGCTACCGGCTTATTCCGCTGCTTCCGCTTTCGGCATTACAGACACGTACACGCGGCCATTGGCCTTCGTACGGTAGTTCACATTGCCGGCCGTAAGCGCAAAAATGGTGTGGTCCTTGCCGAGGCCGACATTGGCGCCCGGATGCCACTGCGTACCGCGCTGACGCACGATGATGTTGCCTGCGATGACGGTTTCGCCACCGAACTTCTTCACGCCAAGGCGCTTGGATTCGGAATCACGACCGTTGCGCGATGAACCGCCAGCTTTTTTGTGTGCCATTGGTGTTCTCCTTTAAACCTTAAGTCCCGTGATCTTACTTGGCAGCCACGATGTCCGTGATGCGGACAACGGTGTGATGCTGGCGATGGCCGCGCGAACGCTTCGAGTTCTGACGACGGCGCTTCTTGAAGGCGATGACCTTCTTGCCGCGGTTGTGCTCGACCACTTCGGCCTTGACGGAAGCGCCCTTAACGAAGGGAGCACCAATCGCAGCGTCGGCGCCTTCGCCGATTACGAGGACTTCGGTGAATTCAATTGCGTCGCCAGCGGTTGCTTCAAGCTTCTCGATGGTCAGCACGTCGTTTGCCGCCACACGGTACTGCTTACCGCCGGTCTTGATGACTGCGAACATTTTTTATCCTTTCATGTTCGTTCCGGCTCATACCCGCCCAACAAGCAGGTGGCCGTCTTTTTATCAGTCGAGGTTAAGCAGGGATTTCAGAGGCCTTAGCCCAGAACTCTCGCTGCCGGTGATCCACCCCGCGCGAACGCGAGACTGGTAAGGCGCAGACTTATCCACACCTATTGCGAAGCCGAGATACGCGAGGCCAAAAACACTGTCAAGGCAAAAGGATGAAAAGCTTTGAGATTTCGTCTTGCCAGCCCGTCATTCTCTCGCTATGTAGCCCACCGCGCCGAACGAGCGCCGACCAAACCGCGGAGAGGTGGCAGAGTGGTCGAATGCACCGCACTCGAAATGCGGCATACCTGCAAGGGTATCGTGGGTTCAAATCCCACCCTCTCCGCCATAAATCCCACACCCGGCTTGAGTCAGTCTTCCCCGGCAGTCGACGCCCGCTGGAATTCTATCGGCGTTTTTCGAAGAAGGCGGCAATGCCGGCTTGCGCCTCTTCTGTTTCCCACGTGTCGGCAAGTTGGGTAATCACGTTGTCGATGATCTCGTCTGTGATTGGCGTGGCAAGCGAACGTGCAAGGGCCTTGGCGCGCGCTGCGGCCTGCGGCGAAGCTGCGAGGAATTCGACGACTTCCTGATTGATGACCCATTCGAGATCACCTGGCGGCACGACGGAGGCAACAAGACCGATCGATTTGGCATGGGACGCGTCGAACGTTCGGCCGGAAGCAAAGAGGGACCGCGCCGCAGAACTGCCAATTCGCGCCACGACATAGGGGCTGATCGTTGCTGGAATCAGGCCAAGCCGAACTTCCGTCAGGCCAAAACGAGCGGTTTCTGAAGCAACCACGGCATCGCAGACGCTGATCAATCCGATCCCGCCGCCAAAGGCACTCCCGTGGACGCAGCCAACGAGTGGCTTCGGAACCTCGTTCAGCACCTTGAACATCATCGCTAGCCGCCGGGCTTCGGCGATTCTCTCCGCCCGGCTTGCTTGGAACTGGGCACTCATCCACTCCAGATCACCGCCTGCACAGAAGCTCTTACCCGCCCCTGCAAGTACGATGACGCGTACATTCCTATCCGATCCGAGAGCGTTTGCCGCTTCCGTCAGTTCGTCGATCATTCCGGCGGACATGGCATTATGTTTGTCTTCGCGGGCCAGCGTAAGCCGAGCAACACCGTGTTCGTCGATCGAAATCATCAGCGTTTCCGGCATTACCCTGCACTCCTGAGGCTCTGGGCAAAGCGCGCAGCCTCTTCCAGCTTTTGCGGCGAGAGCCCGGTTCGATAACCCTTGCGAGCAAGGAACTGGGCGACTTCCAATGTATCGACATTGCCCTTTGCGCCCGGTGCGTAGGGGCAACCGCCCAAGCCGCCGACTGAGGCGTCGAAAACCCGCAGCCCGTGCTTCAACGAAACCTCGATATTGTCGAGGGCCCAGCCATCGGTGTCGTGGAAATGACCGGCAAGCATCGTCGCCGGTGCAGACGAGAGGACCGTGACCAGCATCTGATCGACCTCTTCCGGCCGTCCTCTGCCGATCGTATCACCGAGGCTGATCTCGTAGCAGCCTAAAGAATGCAGGCTCTCGACGACGCGCGCCGCCGCATCGGGCGAAACCGTACCCTCATAGGGACACTCGACGACGCAGCTGACATAGCCGCGCATCGGGACGCCGCGCGCATGGCTTGCTTCGGCAACCGGCTTGAAGCGCTCGATGCTCTCGGCGATGGAACAGTTGATGTTCTTTTGCGAGAAGCTTTCCGAGGCGGACGCGAAGATCGCGACCTCGTCCGCGCCCGCCGCGATTGCCGCGTCGAACCCTTTCATATTCGGCGTCAGAACTGCGTAGCGAACACCTGGTCTCCGCTTAATGCCGGCCATGACTTCGGCCGCATCAGCAAGTTGCGGCACCCACTTCGGGCTGACGAAGCTTGTCGCCTCGATCCGCTCGAAACCACATTCCGAGATCATGTCGATCAGAGCAATTTTCGTGGCGGTCGGGATTAAATCCTTCTCGTTCTGCAACCCATCGCGTGGTGCCATCTCGACGATCGAGACATCCCGCGGCAGCAATGACGATTCTCCGGGCTGCACAATCACGTCTCCTCTACCCGAAGCGTCAGAAGCACCGCGCCTTCATCGACCTGCTGGCCTTCACTCACCTCGACTGCGTCCACCGTTCCGTCGCGGGCCGCAACGAGTGTGAGTTCCATTTTCATCGCTTCCATGACGACAAGCGCATCGCCCTTGGAGACCGCGGCTCCCGAACTCGTGCGCACGATTTTCACAAAGCCCGGCATCGGGGCGATCAGCCTGTTGCCATCCGCCACATCGCTCGCACTGAAATCGAGCGGGTTTCCGAGGTGGAACATATGGGTTCTGTGATCGACGCTGACCACCAAGTGATGCGCCGCCAGGCTCGCCTTGACCTGGACTTGCCGGCCGTCGATCTCAGCCCGGCATCCGTCCTCCTGCCGACTGACGATTTTCACCGGAATGACGCGCCGGCCGTCGTGTACCGCAAAGAAATCAAACCCCTTTGCGGCAACCCGTAGCGTTGAATGCCCCCCTTCGTAGGTCAGCGCGACGATGCGCTGCATTTCGCTCCAAAGCTGCCAGTGCCCAAGCGTCAGCCATGGATCGCCATCCGATGATTGCCTAAGCGCACCCAGCGACAGCACCGCTGCAAGAGCAACAACCGTGTCTGCAGGCGACTCGATTGCCGTCAGCAATTGAAGATCGCGATCGATCAGGCCGGTATCGGGATGGCCGGCGACGAATTCCGCCTGCGCACTCAACCTGGCCAGAAAGTCCAAATTGGTGGTGACGCCAACGACATGTGAACTCTGTAACGCATGGGTTAACCGCGACAGAGCGACATTGCGGTTTGGTCCATGCACAATCATCTTGGCGATCAGCGGATCGTAATGGGCGGAGACCGTATCGCCCGGACGGACTCCGGCATCGATCCGCGCCGTAACATCCGGAAAGTCCAAATGCCTGATCGTTCCCGTCGCGGGCAGGAACCCCTTGGCGGCATCCTCTGCGTAGATCCGGGCCTCGAAGGCCCAACCGTAGATCTCAAGCTCCGACTGCTTCTTCGGTAGGGGCTCGCCGGCAGCGACATGCAATTGCCACTCGACCAGGTCGACGCCGGTGATCGCTTCGGTGACAGCATGCTCGACCTGAAGGCGGGTATTCATCTCCATGAAGTAGAAGCGATCCGGCCAGAGGCCGTTCGATACGTCCGCGATGAATTCCACGGTGCCGGCCCCACGGTAGGAAATGGCACGCGCCGCACGTACGGCGGCGTCGCCCATCGCGCGCCGCATCTCCGGCGTCATCCCCGGTGCCGGCGCTTCTTCGATCACCTTCTGGTGGCGACGCTGTAGCGAGCAATCGCGCTCGAAAAGATGCACGACGTTTCCATGACGATCGCCGAAGATCTGAACTTCGATGTGGCGTGGGCGAATGAGATACCGCTCGATCAATACGGCATCGTCGCCGAAGGCTGCTTTCGCCTCCCGCCGTGCGGCCGCGAGTGCCTCGGGAAAATCCTCTTCACTATCGACGCGGCGCATGCCCTTGCCGCCACCGCCGGCCCGGGCCTTGATGAGCACGGGGTAACCGATCAGGGTCGCCTGATCGGCCAGAAAGCCGTCATTCTGCTCCTCGCCATGATAGCCGGGAACCACGGGCACGCCGGACTGGTCCATCAGCGCCTTTGCCGCGTCCTTCAGTCCCATGGCACGGATGGAGGACGGCTGCGGTCCAATGAAGACCATCCCCGCGGCCTCCACGGCTGCCGCAAAGTCGGCATTCTCGGACAGAAACCCATAACCGGGGTGAATGGCTTCGGCGCCGGTCCGCTCCGCTGCGGAAAGGATCCGTTCGATCGAGAGATAGCTTTCCTGTGCACTGGCCGGCCCAAGGCGAACCGCCTCGTCCGCCATCTCGACATGCAGTGCCCCAACATCGGCATCCGAATAGACCGCCACGGTGGCGATCCCCATGCGTCTGGCGGTCCGGATCACCCGGCAGGCAATCTCGCCACGGTTTGCGATGAGAATTTTCTGGAACATCGCTACCTCACATCCGGAACAGGCCGAAGCGCGTCTCTTCAATCGGCGCATTCAGCGCCGCAGACAGCGAGAGACCGAGCACATCGCGGCTCTTTGCCGGATCGATCACCCCGTCGTCCCAGAGCCGCGCCGACGCGTAGAGCGGATGGCTCTGCCGTTCGAAGAGATCGAGCACCGGCTGCTTGAAACTGCTCTCCTCCTCTGGCGACCAGGGCGTGCCGGCGCGGGAAAGCGCCTCTCCCCGCACAGTCGCGAGCACGCCTGCCGCCTGCTCTCCACCCATGACCGAGATGCGGCTGTTCGGCCATGTCCAGAGAAAGCGCGGCGAGAAGGCGCGACCCGCCATGCCGTAATTGCCCGCCCCAAAGGAACCGCCAACCAGCATCGTTACCTTCGGCACACCTGTTGTTGCGACGGCGGTAACGAGCTTCGCGCCATTCTTCGCAATGCCTTCGGTTTCGTATTTGCGGCCCACCATGAAGCCCGTGATGTTCTGCAGGAAGACCAGCGGTATCCTGCGCTGCGAGCAGAGTTCAACGAAATGAGCGCCCTTCAGGGCCGATTCCGAAAACAGCACCCCGTTATTGGCGACAATGCCCACCGGGATACCGTGGACATGGGCGAAGCCGCAGACCAACGTCGTCCCATAACGTGCCTTGAATTCATCGAAGCGCGAGCCGTCGACGATACGGGCAATGACCTCGCGCACGTCATAGGGCACGCGCAAGTCGGCCGGAACGATCCCTGCGATTTCCGCGGGATCGAACAATGGCGCCTCGACCGCTTGGCGCTCGACGCCACCCGCCTTGGATCGATTGAGGTTGGAGACAGCACGCCTCGCCAGCGCCAGCGCATGTCCGTCATCGCGCGCAAGATGGTCCGCTACACCGGAGAGCCTTGTGTGCACATCGCCGCCACCGAGATCCTCGGCCGAGACGACTTCACCGGTTGCTGCCTTGACCAGTGGCGGGCCGGCAAGAAAAATCGTTCCCTGCCCCTCGACGATGATCGCCTCGTCGGACATGGCCGGTACATAGGCACCGCCTGCCGTACACGAGCCCATGACGACGGCAATCTGCGGAACTCCTGCCGCCGACATATTGGCCTGATTGTAGAATATCCGGCCGAAATGATCGCGATCAGGGAACACCTCGTCCTGGTTCGGCAGGTTCGCGCCGCCGGAATCCACCAGGTAGATGCAAGGCAGATTGTTCTGAGCTGCAACTTCCTGCGCACGCAGGTGCTTCTTCACCGTCATCGGAAAGTAGGTGCCGCCTTTGACCGTCGCATCGTTGCAGACGATCATGCAATCGCGCCCTGAAACCCGGCCGATGCCGGTAATCAGGCCGGCACCGGGAGCCTCGTTGCCGTACATGCCGTGCGCTGCGGTCAACCCGATCTCGAGAAACGGTGTAGCCGGATCGAGCAGGGCTGCGATCCGATCGCGCGGTAGCATCTTGCCGCGGGCGACATGGCGCTCGCGCGCTGCAGGTCCGCCGCCATTTGCGGCGCTCACGGCCGCCTCTTCGATAGCGCGGATCGCTTCGGCCATTGCCGCGCGATTTGTCCTGAAGCTCTCCGAATTCGTCGAAATCTGCGACTTCAAAACCGTCATTGGTCACCAGCATGGTTGTCGGATGAACGTTCGGATCAGGCTGTTTCGGCAAAGAGCTCGCGGCCGATCAGCATGCGTCTGATTTCAGAGGTTCCGGCACCGATCTCATAGAGTTTGGCATCGCGAAGCAGGCGGGCGGCAGGATAGTCGTTCGTATAGCCATTGCCGCCAAGTGCCTGGATCGTTTCGAGGGCCAGAAGCGTTGCCTTCTCCGCGGCATAGAGGATGCAGCCGGCAGCATCCTTGCGTGTCGTCTCGCCGCGATCGCAAGCGGACGCCACCGCATAGACATAGGCGCGTGCCGTGTTCATGGTGACGTACATGTCGGCGAGCTTGCCCTGCATCAGCTGGAATTCGCCGATCGCCTGGCCGAATTGCTTTCGCTCATGAAGATAGGGCACGACGACATCCATGCACGCCGCCATGATGCCGATCGGCCCAGCGGAAAGGACGACGCGCTCATAGTCGAGCCCCGACATCAGAACGCGTGCCCCGCCACCGAGAGCACCAAGGACATTTGCCTCGGGAACCTCACACTCCTCGAAGATCAATTCGCAGGTATTGGAACCGCGCATGCCGAGCTTGTCGAGCTTCGGGCCGGTTGAAAAGCCCTTGAAGGCCTTCTCGACGAGGAAAGCGGTGATGCCGCGCGGTCCCGCATCGGGGTCTGTCTTCGCATAGACAACCAGCACATCCGCATCCGGGCCGTTGGTGATCCACATCTTGTTGCCATTGAGAACGTAGCTGTCGCCGCGCTTCTCCGCTCGAAGCTTCATCGAAACGACGTCCGACCCGGCACCCGGCTCCGACATGGCAAGCGCACCGACATGCTCGCCGGAAATAAGCTTCGGCAGATAGTTTGACTTCTGCGCTTCCGTTCCATTGCGGCTGATCTGGTTAACGCAGAGATTGGAGTGCGCGCCGTAGCTGAGCCCAACCGAAGCTGAAGCGCGGCTGATTTCCTCCATCGCAACGCAATGGGCCAAGTATCCTAAGCCGGCGCCGCCATAAGCCTCTTCGGCCGTAATCCCAAGCAGTCCCATGTTGCCCATCTCGCGCCAGAGCGGCGCTGGGAAACTGTTGCTGCTGTCAGTCTCGGCTGCCAGCGGCGCGATGCGCTCCGTCGCGAAACGCCGAACGCTGTCGCGGAGCGCCTCGATCTCGTCCGCCAGACCAAATCTCAAACCACCGGAATACATGCCTTCCCTCCCAAGTCCGGCGCGCGGTTACCGCAGCGTCCGGCATGCGTGTGTCGTTATTTTCCCGTCATTGTTTTCACGCGCGTATCTGGTCGGCAGCTCCTCCACTGCCGGTCGGCCCTATAAATTTCGTTGAAGAACGCAAAAATGGCAAGCATTTCCGATCGGCCAGACAATTCTGACCGCCAGCTTGCTCCCGCGAATATCCGATAGATCTGCCGCCGGCATATGCCCTTCCTCCCGAGATAGGCAACGACCTGAATACGCGCAGGATCTGTACAGATTCGCGCGAGAACGAAGGGATGCTAGCACCGGGCGCGCGGAATTTCTGAACCAAGACGGTTCATCTCGCGCATAATTTGGAAAGATTTTGTCGTCGGGACGACGCGTTCAACCGCAAGGGTTGTCCGACAAAGCGGCAGCCCAAATGCGGCTGGAACCGATCGTGATGCGGTCAGCGCTTGATGGCGCGGCCACTGCGGCTTTCGGCAATTGCCCGCACTTGATGCCGGCGAACCAGCTCAGCCTGGACCTCGGCTTGGAATGTCATGACCTGGTTACGGACCTCGTCGTCGGAGCAGCCAAACGACGTCAGCTCAGCGGCGAGCCGGCGGCACTCGGTCTTCCAGAAGGTGACTGCTTCCTCGCCATGGCGGCGATCCAGTTCGGCCGCGCACCGTTCGATGTCACCGGCGCGCGAAGCGACCGGGAAAAGCACGATCTCGCTCGTCGTCATTGCTTGCAGAGTTTTGTTTGACTGTACTGTCATCGACTCATTCCGTTGCGTCCGACTCATTCCTAGCTGACCATGGTTAACGCTTTCCTTTTCATACTCGACAAAGTCACCCGTTCGGTTCGTCGCACATCATGCCAGCTCCAGTTGAAGGGTGGATATGGGAGTATTAAGCCCCCAATCACTTCCGCCATAGGCAGGACTTCCGGATAGCCAAAAATGTCGCTAGGTTTTGCAGACTGCTTTGTCGGTGCAGCGGGGGGCTGGAAATCGGTGAGGAGGATAATCGCGAAGCCTGTCGCGGCGGCCATCGTGGTATTCGCGCGTGCAATAACGGCCGTACGCGCCATCTGGTCGAATGACGGTATTCCCGACGGACAGTGTGTTTATTTCGCCAACCACTCCAGTCATGGCGATTTCATTCTTGTCTGGACCGTCCTGCCGCCAAGCTTGCGGCGGCGAACACGCCCCGTTGCCGGCGCGGAGTATTGGCTAAAGTCGTCGTTCAACCGCTTCATCGGCCGCGATGTCTTTGACGCTGTGCTTATCGAGCGGGATCGCGAGAGGCGCACACGTGATCCGATTGAAGTCATGGCGGAGGTCATTGATTCCGGCGCGTCGTTGATTCTCTTTCCCGAAGGCACACGCAACCAGACGGATGCGCAGCTATTGCCGTTCAAAAGCGGTCTTTTCCATCTTGCCTCGGCCCGACCGGACATTCAGCTCGTGCCGGTCTGGATCAACAATCTCAATCGCGTCATGCCCAAGGGTGAGATTGTCCCGATCCCCTTGATCTGCACGGTGACCTTCGGCAACGCCATACAACTTGAAGCCGGCGAGAATAAAGAGACCTTCCTGGGCAGGGCGCGTACGGCACTGCTCGATCTGTCACCAACGCACCCAGGCGGCAAAGAATGAACGCAGCGAACTCCGATCTGTGGACGCTCGTCCTCGGCATTTTCACGCTCCTCATCGTTTCCTCGACCATCGGCTACCTGTTGCAGCGGCGACTGCCGGCCGGTCAGTCGAATGCCGCGATCGAGAATCTGAATGCACGCATCAAGGCGTGGTGGATCATGGTCATCCTGATAGGCCTCGCCTTTCTTGCCGGTAGGATTGGCGTGCTGCTGCTGTTTGGCTTTTGCTCTTTCGCGGCGCTACGCGAGTTCATCACCCTGACCGACACCAAGCGCGCCGACCACTGGGCCCTCGCGGCCGCTTTCTTCATCGTCCTACCGCTTCAGTATTGGCTGTTGTGGGAGAGACAATACGGCATCTTCTCGATCTTCATCCCGGTCTACGCATTCCTTTTGATGCCGATCATCTCCGTCCTGCGTGGCGATACCGAACGCTTCCTCATCCGCATCGCCGAAGTTCAATGGGCGTTGATGATCTGCGTTTTCTGCGCCTCCCACGTTCCGGCGCTGCTGACCTTGACGATCCCGGGCTACGAAGGGCGCAACGTTCTTCTGATCGCCTTCCTGGTGATCATCGTGCAGCTCAGCGATGTCCTGCAATATGTCTGGGGCAAGCTGTTCGGCCGAACGAAGATCGCGCCAAGCCTGTCCCCTTCGAAGACCGTGGAAGGCTTTGTCGGCGGCGTGGCCAGCGCCACATTGATCGGTGCTGCCTTGTGGTGGATTACGCCATTTACGCCATTTCAAGCCGGGGTCATGGCTTTCGTTATCACGATGATGGGGTTCTTCGGCGGCCTCGTCATGTCAGCCATCAAGCGAGATCGCGGCGTCAAGGATTGGGGCCACCTGATCGAAGGTCATGGCGGATTGATCGACCGGCTCGACTCCGTGGTCTTTTCCGCACCGATCTTCTTTCACATCGTTCGCTACTGGTGGTCGACCACATGATGGCGTTGGCACGTCGCCTGGCCCAAAGCAGTGTGACTCACGTACTCTTCGCATTCGTCGCCATGGGCGGCTGGGCGGTCCTCGCCAACGGTAACCATCCGCTGCAACAGGCCCTGCTGGCCGGCTTTGTACAAGGCGGACTCTCAGCCTGTCTTACCTTGTTTCTCAAGACCGTGATCGAGTGGCTCTCGAAGCAGTTTAAGGGGCGCGCCAGGCTCTGGGCGCCGCCATTGATTGCATGCCTCGCCTCGACTGGCGTGCTGATCTCGATCCATGCCTTGAGCGGCACGCCGGAAATCCTGAAGACCATAGCGGTGCCACTGGCCGTTTCGACGAGCTATGCGGCCATCTACAACTACTTTCTCTACCAAAAGGGGATTGGGGCATGACGGAAACGGGCGATCGGCGGCCGCTGGCAAGCAGAGACACGCAATGGGCAAAGCGCATTGCGCAGTGGCTAGCGTCACGGTCGATCATGCCGAACCAGATTTCGCAGGCGAGCATGATCGCGGCGGCGCTGGCCGGCGGCTCCTTTTGCCTTGCCGGATTTGAGATCGGATGGATCCGGGTCGTCGTCCTCGTTCTCGCGGCCGCCTTCTGCCAATTACGGCTGCTGTGCAACCTCTTCGATGGCATGGTTGCCGTCGAAGGCGGCAAAGGCGCTTCTGACGGACCATTCTGGAACGAATTCCCGGACCGCATCGCCGATATCATGATCCTGGTCGGCGTGGGGTATGGCGTTGGATCCCCTGGCCTCGGTTGGGCAGCAGCCGCCTTTGCGGTGTTGACCGCCTATGTTCGCGAGCTCGGACGAGCAACGGGGACGCCGAGCGACTTCTCAGGCCCGATGGCAAAGCAGCACCGAATGGCGACGATTACGGCCGCGGCGGTTCTCTCTATCCTCGAGCCGCTGTGGAACGGGCACAATCAAGTCTTGCAGGCAGGCCTCTGGCTGATCGCGATCGGCGCCGCCTTCACAGCATTGCGGCGAGGCAGAAATATCGTTCGAAGCCTGAAGGCTGGTCGCTGATGAGATCTGCTCATTCGTCTTCAAGCGTACCGAAAAGCCGGAAAGTGCGCTTTGCAGCCGTGCGGCCGGGCAATAGAACAACGGCGCCGCTTCTTCTTTTCCCCGAAGCGGCCTAGGACTAGCCTCGCTTCGGCGAGGCATTTTTCTTTCCCGTATTTATAAGATTTTTATATCCGCGGCCCGCCGCCAATCTCGAACGCTTATCCGCTTCAGCCGCATATTAATGTCCGAGAGATCCAAGGGATCATCTCCACGCCAGAAAGCATGAAAGGTGCCATCCGGTGGGTGGCGCCCTTTGTCTTGTCTGACTCCAGAAGAACAACAGGAGTCAAGATCGATGATGGACATAGTTCTACTCGCCACAGCAATCGTATTTTTCGCTCTGTGCTTTGCCTACACCAAAGCCTGCGACCGGCTCTGACCGGAGGAAGCGCCATGATCCTCGACTATATTCTCAGCGGTGCCGTCACCGTGTTCCTCACGGTATACCTCACCTACGCTCTCATTCGCCCCGAACGCTTCTAGCATCGCGTGCCTCTCCCATCGCGCAACAGGTGGAACCAATCGGGTATTGAAAGTTACCTCCCATGACCCTCAACGGATGGCTTCAGATTCTGCTGTTCTGCGGAATCCTCATCGTGCTCGTCAAACCGCTCGGCGGTTACATGACGCGCGTCTTCAATGGCGAACGCACGTTTCTCTCACCGGTCCTCGTTCCAATAGAGCGGGGACTTTACGCGCTGGCCGGCACCAGCGAACGCGAAGAACAGCATTGGACGTCGTACGCCTTCGCCATGCTGATGTTCAACCTGCTCGGCACGCTCGTCCTCTATGCGCTGCTGCGCATGCAGGACGTCTTGCCGCTGAATCCAGCTGGAATGGCTGCCGTCGGCCCCGAACTCTCTTTCAACACTGCAACAAGCTTCGTCGCCAATACCAACTGGCAGAACTACGGCGGCGAAAGCACGATGTCCTATCTCACGCAGATGGCGGGCCTGACCGTGCAGAACTTCGTATCTGCGGCCACCGGCATGGCGATCGCCATCGGCCTGATCCGCGCATTTTCGCGCGCATCCGGCAAGGTAATCGGCAATTTCTGGGTCGACATGGTACGTAGCACACTCTACGTCCTCCTGCCGATCTGCATCGTGCTGACGCTGGTCTATGTCTATCTTGGCGTGCCGCAAACCCTCGGTCCCTATGTCGACGCGATGACCCTCGAGGGCGCCAAGCAGACGATCGCTCTCGGCCCTGTCGCCTCGCAGCTTGCCATCAAGATGCTCGGCACCAACGGCGGCGGCTTCTTCAACGTCAACTCGGCGCATCCGTTCGAGAACCCCGACAACATCTCGAACATGATCCAGATGGTATCGATCTTCGCAATCGGCGCCGCCTTCACCAACGTCTTCGGCCGCATGGTCGGCAACCAGCGCCAGGGCTGGGCGATCCTCGCCACCATGGGCATCCTGTTCATCGCCGGCGTGGCTGTTACCTACTGGGCAGAAGCCGCCGGCAATCCGCTGATGCATGCCTTTGGCCTGCAAGGCGGCAACATGGAAGGCAAGGAAGTTCGCTTCGGCGTCGCCATATCCTCGCTCTTCGCGGTCATAACGACGGCTGCCTCATGCGGTGCGGTTAACGCGATGCACGGCAGCTTCACTGCGCTCGGCGGCTTGATCCCGCTCATCAACATGCAGCTTGGCGAAGTCATCGTCGGCGGCGTTGGGGCTGGCTTCTACGGCATCCTGCTCTTCATCATCATCGCGATCTTCGTGGCTGGCCTGATGGTCGGCCGTACGCCGGAATATCTTGGCAAGAAGATCGAAGCCAAGGAGATGAAGATGGCGGTGCTTGCCATCCTTTGCCTGCCGCTCGCCATGCTTGTCTTCACCGCGATATCGAGCGTTTTGCCGTCGGCCGTTGCCTCGATCGGCACGGCAGGTCCGCACGGCTTCTCGGAGATTCTGTATGCCTATACCTCGGCCGCCGCCAACAACGGCTCGGCCTTCGGCGGGCTGACCGGCAACACACCTTGGTACAACATCACGCTCGGCCTCGGCATGCTGATGGGCCGCTTCCTTGTAATCGTCCCGGCGCTCGCAATCGCCGGCTCCCTGGTCGCCAAGAAGACCGTCCCCGCCTCGGCAGGCACGTTTCCGACAGATGGCTTGCTCTTCGTGGGCCTTCTGACCGGCACGATCCTGATCGTCGGCGGCCTGACCTTCTTCCCGGCGCTGGCGCTTGGCCCGGTCGTCGAGCACCTGGTCATGATCGCCGGCCAGACCTTCTGAGGTGGACGCAATGATCCTTCGTCACAAGCTTCGCAAATCCTTCAACGCACGTCCCGGTTCGCCGGGACGTGACAGCCAGCGCATGACCCGCGCCTCCGACATCATTCTGGTGATGCTCGCCGGGCTCCTCGTCATCGTCGCGGTTTTTCGGATCCTACACGGCTGATCGCCACAACGGTCGCCTTACTCTTTCAAGCTGGAGTCTCTTATGAGCCAGGCAAAATCAGCGAGCATCATGGATTCTCGCATTCTCATTCCGGCCGTGGGCGCCGCCTTCAAGAAGCTGAACCCACGCACCCTTGCCAAAAATCCCGTGATGTTCGTCGTGGCGACGGTTTCGGCGCTAACGACGATCCTGTTCGTCCGCGATCTCGTCAGCGGCGGCGGAAATCTCGGCTTCTCGTTCCAGATCAACCTCTGGCTCTGGTTCACCGTGCTTTTTGCCAACTTCGCCGAAGCCGTCGCCGAGGGCCGCGGTAAGGCACAGGCGGACTCTCTGCGCAAGGCCCGCACCGAAACCCAGGCAAAGCTCCTGACGGCCAATAACGGCACCGGCTATCGCCTGGTCCCGGGCACGAGCCTGAAGGTGGGCGACCTCGTCCTCGTCGAGGCTGGCGATATCATTCCCTCTGATGGCGAAGTCATCGAGGGTGTCGCATCCGTCAACGAAGCTGCCATCACCGGCGAATCGGCTCCGGTCATTCGCGAGTCCGGCGGCGACCGTTCGGCCGTTACCGGTGGCACACAGGTGTTGTCGGATTGGATTCGTGTCCGTATCAGCGCTGCGGCGGGCCATACCTTCCTCGATCGCATGATTTCGCTCGTCGAAGGCGCGGAACGTCAGAAAACCCCCAATGAGATCGCGCTCAACATTTTGCTCGCGGGCATGACGCTGATCTTCGTTCTGGCCACCGCCACGATCCCGAGCTTTGCAAGCTACGCTGGCGGCTCTATTCCGATCATCATCCTCGTCGCTCTCTTCGTGACCCTGATCCCGACCACAATCGGCGCCCTTCTCTCGGCGATCGGCATTGCCGGCATGGACCGTCTCGTGCGCTTCAACGTACTTGCCATGTCCGGCCGTGCCGTCGAAGCAGCCGGTGACGTCGACACACTGCTGCTTGACAAGACCGGAACGATCACTCTCGGCAACCGCCAGGCGACAACATTCCGCCCGGTCCGCGGCGTCACCGAACAGGACCTCGCCGATGCGGCGCAGCTTGCTTCGCTGGCCGACGAAACACCGGAAGGCCGCTCGATCGTCGTGCTCGCCAAGGAAAAGTACGGTATCCGCGGTCGCGATATGACGAGCCTGAAGGCGACCTTCGTGCCCTTTACTGCCCAGACGCGCATGAGCGGCGTCGATGTCGAGGGCTCGTCCATCCGCAAAGGCGCGGTGGATGCCGTGCTTGCCTACGTGGGCGCCGCACCAGCGCCGGTTTCCGGCAATGCGGCCGTCGCCATTCGCAGCAACCCCGAGGTCGTGCGGGAACTGCAGGCAATCGCCGATGAGATCGCCAAGCAAGGCGGCACCCCGCTGGCTGTTGCTCGCGACGGACGCCTTCTCGGCATCGTCCAGCTGAAGGACATCGTCAAGGGCGGGATTCGCGAGCGCTTCACCGAATTGCGGCGGATGGGCATCCGCACGGTGATGATCACCGGTGACAATCCCATGACTGCTGCCGCTATTGCCGCTGAGGCAGGCGTCGACGACTTCCTTGCCCAAGCCACGCCTGAGAACAAGCTGTCGCTGATCCGCGAGGAGCAGGCCAAGGGCAAGCTGGTCGCAATGTGCGGCGATGGCACGAACGATGCCCCTGCCCTTGCCCAGGCCGACGTCGGCGTTGCCATGAACACCGGCACGGTCGCGGCCCGCGAAGCCGGCAACATGGTCGACCTCGACAGCGATCCGACCAAGCTCATCGAAATCGTCGAAATCGGCAAACAGCTGCTGATGACGCGCGGTGCGCTGACGACCTTCTCCATCGCCAACGACATCGCCAAGTACTTCGCAATCATTCCGGCGATGTTCCTGGCCTTCTACCCGCAGCTTGGTGTGCTGAACATCATGGGCCTCGCCACGCCGCAAAGCGCCATCCTGTCGGCGATCATCTTCAACGCGCTGATCATCGTCGCGCTGATCCCGCTCTCGCTCAAAGGCGTGAAATATCGCGCGATCGGCGCCGGCGCGCTGTTGTCCCGCAACCTGCTTATCTACGGTGTCGGCGGCATCATCGTCCCCTTCATCGGCATCAAGGCGATCGACATGGTCATTACGGCCATCGGTCTCGCCTAAGGAGTTGACATCATGTTGAAAGAACTTCGTCCGGCAATCGTCATGATCATTGCCACCACAGCAATCACTGGCCTGCTTTACCCGCTCGCCATGACCGGCGCCGCGCAGGCACTCTTCCCGGCGCAAGCAAATGGCAGCCTGATCGAAAAGGACGGCAAGGTGATCGGATCAACACTGATCGGCCAGGCGTTCACCAGCGACAAATATTTCCACGGCCGTCCCTCGGCCGCAGGCGATGGATACAACGCCGCCGCGTCTTCGGGCTCGAACCTTGGCCCGACGAGCCAGAAGCTGCTTGATCGCGTAAAGACTGACTACGAGGCGGCAAAAGCGACCAACCCGAATGCGGAGGTTCCGATCGATCTCGTGACCGCCTCCGGCAGCGGCCTCGATCCGCACATCTCGCCGGAAGCCGCCTACTTCCAGATACCACGCGTCGCCAAGGCACGTGGGATCGATGAGAGCAAGCTCAAGACGATTGTCGATGCCGCCGTCGAGCACCCTGAACTAGGGATTCTCGGCGAAGCGACCGTCAATGTGCTGGCATTGAACCAGTCCCTTGATGCTTCTATGTCTGAGTAAGGTCAAAAGCCCCGGGCGCCTATGTGCACCCGGGGCTTGCTCGTCAAGGAAAGATAAAACGCATGCCGGAAGACAACCGCGACACGGTTGGAAGGCCCTCGCCCGATGCGCTGCTCGAGAAAGCGCGTCAGGAGACCCGCGGCCGACTGAAGATCTTCCTCGGCGCCGCGCCCGGCGTAGGCAAGACTTATGAGATGCTGGAATCGGGCCGCGCCAAGATGTCCGATGGCGTCGACGTGGTCATCGGCATCGTCGAGACTCACGGACGCAAGGAAACGCAGGCGCTCGTCAACGGCTTCGAAGTCATTCCCCGCGTCAAGATTGACTACAAGGGGCGTCCTCTCGAGGAAATGGATATCGATGCTATTCTTGCGCGCAGACCCTCTCTTGTTCTGGTCGACGAACTCGCCCATACCAACGCCGAAGGCAGTCGGCATCCGAAACGCTATCTCGACGTCAAGGAGCTGCTCGATCGCGGCATCGACGTCTATACGACGCTGAACATCCAACACGTTGAAAGCCTGAATGACGTCGTCTCGCAGATCACGCGCATCCGCGTACGCGAGACAGTGCCAGACTCTGTCATCGATATGGCCGATGACGTCGAGATCATCGATCTCACGCCGGAAGACCTGATCAAGCGGCTGCACGACGGCAAGGTCTATGTCCCAAAGACCGCCGAAAAAGCCCTCACGAATTATTTCACCGCCGGAAACCTCACCGCGCTCCGCGAACTCGCGTTGCGCAAAACCGCACAGCGCGTGGACGACCAGCTTCTGACCCACATGCAGGCACACGCCATCGCTGGCCCTTGGGCCGCCGGCGAAAGGGTGCTTGTATCCATCGATCAGCATGCGCGCTCAGCTTCGCTGGTACGCTACGCGTCCCGAATGGCCTCCCGGCTGCGCGCACCGTGGGCGGCCGTCTATATCGAGACCAATCAATCGATCAGCCTGACCGAGGCCGACCGCGACACGATTGCGGCAACGCTGCGCCTAGCCGAACAGCTCGGCGGCGAGGCCCTCACCATTCCCGGTCGCGAGGTGTCGGAAGAGCTGGTCCGTCACGCCGCCGCCAACAATGTGACTCACATCGTCATCGGCGCTCCAAGCAAGCCGACCTGGCGGGACTGGCTTCACCGCTCCATTGCCGACGATCTGATCCGAACATCGGGCAACATCAGCGTCCACGTCATTTCCGGCAGCGAGAAGGATGGAACGTCTGCACGCGGTGTGAAAGCCGCTCCGTCGTCCCCTGCCTTCAATATCCAGCCATACGTCTCCGCCACAGCCTATGTGGCGATCGCGCTCATCGCAGGCGTTGTGCTTGATCAGGTTCTTGACGTCCGCAACCTTGCCCTCGTGTTCCTGATGGCAGTCCTCACCGCGGCCGTCATTCACGGGCTACGTCCGGCGCTCTACACCTGCGTCCTCAGCGCGCTATCCTTCAATTTCTTCTTCCTGCCGCCCCGTTATACGCTGACGATCAATGATCCGGAAAGCGTGCTGGCGTTGTTCTTCTTCCTGGGCGTTGCCGTTATCGCGAGCAATCTGACGGCAACGGTTCAACGCCAGGCCGCGGCTGCCCGACAGCGCGCCAGAACGACGGAAGACCTCTACCTCTTCTCGAAGAAGCTGGCCGGCACCGGCACACTGGACGACGTTCTCTGGGCCACGGCATTCCAGCTCGCCTCGATGCTCAAGGTCCGAGTCGTTCTGCTGCTGCCGGAAGGAGGCACCATTGCCGTCAAAGCCGGCTACCCGCCGGACGACACCCTCGATGAGGCAGATATTGCCGCCGCCCGGTGGGCGTGGGAGCACAACCACGCCGCCGGCCGCGGTGCAGACACTCTGCCCGGTGCCAAGCGTCTCTACGTGCCGCTGCGAACCGGACGCGCGGCCGTCGGCGTGATCGGCCTGGACAATGACCGGCGAGACGGGCCGTTGCTGACACCTGAGCAACAGCGTCTTCTCGACGCGCTGGCGGACCAGGCCGCTCTTGCGATTGAACGCATTCAACTCGTGGCAGACGTTGATCGCGCAAAACTCGCCGCCGAAGCCGATCGCTTGCGCTCGGCCCTCCTGACGTCGATCTCACACGACCTGAAGACACCGCTGGCCGCGATCCTTGGCGCGGCAGGCACGTTGCGTGATTATCTCGATTCCATGCCTCCGGAAGATCGTGTCGATCTTCTGTCGACCGTCATCGATGAATCGGAACGGCTGAACCGCTTTATCGCCAACCTCCTCGACATGACGAAAATCGAATCCGGCGCAATGGAACCGAACTACGCGCTGCACTATCCCGGCGACATTGCCGGAAGCGCCCTGCGCCGTGCCGAGAAAATTCTCGCACACCACCAGACGGCGATAAGAATACCCGCCGACCTGCCTATGGTCCGCGTTGATCCCGTGCTGTTCGAGCAGGTACTTTTCAACCTGTTCGACAATGCTGCCAAATATGCCCCGGAAGGGTCATCGATCCGCATTGAAGCCTGGGCCGACGCATACAGTGTCATGATTCAGGTCTTGGACGAGGGGCCGGGTATTCCGCCGGCAGACGTGGATCGGGTCTTCGATACTTTCTATCGCGTGCGCAAAGGCGACCAGGTTCGCGCCGGAACCGGCCTCGGCTTGTCCATCTGTCGAGGTTTTGTCGAGGCCATGGGCGGCACGATAACGGCCGGAAACCGGAACGATCGCTCTGGCGCCGTCTTCACAATCCGTCTTCCGAGACCAACTGAAATTCCGAAATTGGATGAGCTCAAATGACCGGTTCAGCCGTAAAAATTCTCGTCGTCGACGACGAACCCCCGATCCGCAAGCTGCTTCGCGTCGGTTTAACCGCACAGGGTTACGAAGTGAACGAGGCGCCGAACGGCGCGACGGCCCTGCAATCGGCAAAAGACGATCCGCCGGATCTGATTGTGCTCGACCTTGGTCTGCCAGACAAATCGGGCCACGAACTATTGCAGGAATGGCGAGACGCGGGCCTCACCCTGCCAATCGTCATCCTTTCCAGCCGCACAGATGAAACCGGCATCGTCAATGCCCTCGAAGCGGGTGCAGATGATTATCTGACGAAGCCGTTTGGCATGAACGAACTCGGCGCCCGGCTACGCGTCGCCTTGCGCCACCGTCTACAACAGCAGGGTGAGCGGGCGATCTTCCAGGCCGGCGGCCTGTCCATCGATCTCGTCAAGCGCATCGTCAAGATCGACGGCCGGGAAATCAAACTCTCGCCGAAGGAATACGACATCCTGAGGGTCCTTGCCCAGCATGCCGGAAAGGTCCTGACGCACCAGTTCCTGCTGAAGCAGATCTGGGGGCCCGCCGCCGATGTCCAGTATCTGCGCGTCTACGTTCGCCAGCTGCGCCAGAAGATCGAACAGAGCCCTGATCAGCCACAATACATCACGACGGAAACCGGTGTCGGATACAGGTTGAAAGAAGCCGATCCGCCGCCGGCCTAAGTCGGTTCATCGGTACGCGCGCTCAGACCACGCTCGCATACCGAGCCCCACCATCACTTCGTAGGCGATGCGGCGGCGCATCGGATTGTGCAGTCGGATTGCCGTAGAACCCAGAAACTCGGTTTCAATGTGATCGAACGTCTTTAGCTCGGGCGAAGTCTTGATCGTCTGCGCGTAAAATTCATGGAACGGCCGACGGCAAACGTAAGTCTTGTATTTCGTCAGGCAGAAGACGGAATAGCGACCGGCCTCTTCACGCAGGAAGTCGGTCACGCCAGCAGTAACCTCGGGCCAGGCCGGATTGAACGTGTCGTCGAAAACGATGATGCCATGCTCGGCAAGCGACGCGGCGGCCAGGCGGCTATCAGCCTCGACATGGGGCAGCATGTGGCCACCATCGATGCTGAAGAAGCGAATCAGGCCGGCCCGCTCGATCACGTCCGCAGGCCGAAGCAGCGTGCTATCGCTCTTGATGACACGCTCTTCATCTACGGAAAGCCCGAGTTGGCGGCCACCCGCCGCAAAACGTTCATACTGCGTAAGACTATGATCCGGTTTGACGATGTCGAACGGATCGATAGCCACGATCTTCTCTCTGTCTCCGCAGATCTTTCGCAGGAGGAAGTAGGATCGGCCGTAGTAAACACCTATCTCGGCCAAGCCGCCTTGCAGGGAAGCTGATTGCTGGGAGCGCAAAATAGCAAGAAAGACCAGCGCGTCCGGCGGATCAATGTATCCTTCAATCGCTTGAAGATCATGGAATATGAATTTTCTGACCGATGAATTCATGGCACCGCGCCTTCCGATGCATCAACAGCCCCCCCGAGAGAGACAATGTTTCGCAGAAGAAAGGAACATAAGTCAATTCTATTTAAGCTGGAGCGGCATATGTCTTTAGAGATGCATCAGGTTGCTTAAGCATCTGAAGTTTTGATGCAGAGAACTATTGAGAAATCCGCGCCGCCACTAAGCCGGCGGACAGTCAATCCGGCCGAAAAGCTTCGATCAATCAATTTGCTAATGCCATCGCTGACAAAATGATGCCCTCGCCGCTCGCCGGTCGTTTCTTTCTTTTTCTTGCCATCGACCTGTCCTAAGTCTCCTCTCCATCGAAACGAGAATTAAAGGTGGTGCATGGCAGGTGAAACGGTTCTGGTCGTGGGCGGCGCTGGGTATATTGGCTCGCACACGTGTCTCGATCTTGCGAACAAGGGCTTCAAACCGGTCGTTTTCGACAATTTCTCCAACGGTCATCGCGAATTTGTGAAATGGGGACCCGCAGAGGAAGGGGACATCCGGGATCGAGCCCGTCTCGACGAGGTCCTTGCCAAGCACAAACCAGCAGCCATCCTGCACTTTGCCGCCCTTATCGAGGTCGGTGAATCGGTCAAGGATCCGGTAGCCTTTTACGAAAACAACGTCATCGGCACATTGACCCTTTTGGCAGCCGCCCAGGCTGCTGGCGTGAAAGCGTTCGTGTTCTCGTCAACCTGCGCAACCTATGGCCTGCCGCAGAGTGTACCGCTGGACGAGACGCATCGCCAGGTGCCGATCAATCCCTACGGCCGCACGAAATACATCGTCGAGCAGGCGCTTGCCGACTATGACAAGTACACGGGCTTTCGATCGGTCGTGCTTCGCTACTTCAACGCAGCCGGCGCCGATTTCGAGGGTCGGATCGGCGAGTGGCACCAGCCTGAAACCCACGCCATACCGCTGGCGATCGACGCCGCACTGGGTCGCCGTGAAGGCTTCAAGGTCTTCGGCACCGATTACGAGACGCGTGACGGCACCTGCGTCCGCGACTACATCCACGTCCTCGATCTCGCCGACGCCCACGTTCGTGCCGTGGAACATCTGCTTCGGGGCGGGGAGTCGGTTGCCCTCAATCTCGGCACCGGCACGGGAACGACTGTTAAGGAGCTTCTTGGCACAATCGAGCGCGTCTCGGAGCGGCCGTTTCCGGTGGAATATGTCGGTCGTCGTGAAGGCGACTCGCACACGCTCGTTGCCAACAATGACAAGGCGCGGGAAATTCTCGGCTGGGCGCCGCAGTACGATCTATCTCAGATCATTCGGTCGGCGTGGAACTGGCACGCGAAATCAAATCAGCACTGAAATGCATCCATGATCGGTCGAAGACGTTACGTCAATCACCGCGCTCAGTCGGCGCGATGATTGACGTGCGTGGCCGCTCCTGATGCACGGCAACGCTGAAGGCAAGGCCTAGTCGGCACGAAACGAGTTAGGCGCGATGGCCCTCCGACCTATCCGCCGAGGCGTCCGAGGTAATCCATCTTGCCGACGGGTACGCCCTGGTTGCGCAGGATCGCGTGAGCCGTTGCAAGGTGGAAGAAGAAGTTCGGCAGTGCAAAGGTCAACACGTATTCGTCGCCGCGGAACGTGAGCTTATTGCCCCCTGGCGACAGAGTGACTTCCCGCGTTTCCGTCCCCTCGAGCGTGGCCGGCGCGACGGTAGCGAGATAGGCTTCCGTCTTGGCAACACGCTCACGCAACTCGGCGATCGTCGCCTCGTTGTCCTCAAATTTGGGCGCATCGCTGCCGGTCAGCCGCGCGATCGCCAGTTTGGCGCTATCGGTCGCGCGCTGATACTGACCCGAGAACGGCAACATGTCCGAAGTCAACCGCGCGGCAACGAGATCCGCGCCATCGATCCCTCTTTCTTTCGCGAAGTTCTCGGCTTTGTCGAGATAGGTCTTCAAGCTTTCAAGACCGTGCTGGAAGACGGGAACTGTCAATCGGTACATCGAAATAGGCATCGGTTTCTCCATGGTAGGCAGCGACCTGCTGCCGCTGGCGCATATAGTTCGCGCGGGAACGCTTTTCAGCGCCAGCCAAGGTGTCTTCGCGCGATTTTCGCGGTCGGTCCGGGACCCATCATTGAAATGGACTTGACGCCTTTATCAGAAAATGGAATGAATATTCCGTGATACACATTTTACGGTTCGTTTGTTCCGTTTCTTGACGGACTGCCAACGGGAGATGGCCCAACGAACATATACTGGCTTTCGGGCATGGCCCGGAGCTCCGGCGTGAGGAGGGTGCAGCCGGACACCGCTTTGTGGAGGAAAGAAAATGAAGAAATTTATCCTGGGCACTGCCATGGCGCTCGTCCTGTCGACGGCCGCTCACGCTGAAACGGTCGGCGTCTCTATGGCGCTCTTCGACGACAACTTCCTGACCGTTCTACGCAACGGCATGCAGGACTACGCCAAGACCATGAACGGCGTGACACTGCAGGTTGAAGACGCGCAGAACGACGTGGCCAAGCAGCAGAGCCAGATCCAGAACTTCATTGCGTCCAAGGTCGACGCGATCGTCGTCAACCCGGTTGATACCGACGCTACGGCGGCGATGTCGAAGATCGCAGCCGAAGCCGGCATTCCACTCGTCTACGTAAACCGCGAGCCGGTCAACGTTGACGCTCTTCCGGACAAGCAGGCTTTCGTTGCTTCGAATGAGCAGGAGTCCGGCACCCTCGAAGCCAAGGAAGTTTGCCGGCTGCTCGGTGGCAAGGGCAAGGCCGTTGTAATGATGGGTGAACTCTCCAACCAGGCTGCGCGCATGCGTACCAAGGACGTCCACGATGTCGTGGCGACCGATGAGTGCAAGGGCATCCAGATCATTGAAGAGCAGACGGCTAACTGGTCCCGTACCCAAGGTTCCGACCTTATGACCAACTGGCTTTCCAGCGGTCTCGAGTTCGATGCTGTCATCTCGAACAATGACGAAATGGCAATCGGCGCCATCCAGGCACTCAAGGCAGCCGGTAAGGATCTCAGCAAGATCGTCATCGGCGGTGTTGACGCCACCCAGGACGCACTCGCCGCCATGCAGGCAGGCGACCTCGACGTGACGGTCTTCCAGGATGCAGCAGGTCAGGGCAAGGGTGCGCTCGATGCAGCTCTGAAGCTGGCTAAGGGCGAAAAGGTGGAAAAGAAGGTCTATATTCCTTTCCAACTCGTCACGCCTGAGAACGTCAAGGACTTCGTCGCGAAGAACTAACGTTCAGAGAATCGGGATGCGGGCATGGTCCGCATCCCTTCCTTCAGTCCGTGTCCGGGAGGAAATGAGATGGTTGTCAGCCCGTCTACCATGGCCGCAGTGCGTCAAAGCGGCGTTGTTCCGAATGCGGAATACCTGCTGAGCGCCGAAGGCGTACGCAAGGAATTCCCCGGCGTCATCGCGCTTGATGACGTTCAGTTCCGGCTGAAGCGCGGTACCGTGCACGCCTTGATGGGCGAGAATGGCGCGGGCAAGTCGACCCTGATGAAAATCCTCGCTGGCATATACATCCCAGACAAGGGCGAAGTACGCCTCAAAGGCGTCGAGATTCAGCTGAAATCACCGCTCGATGCGCTGGAAAATGGCATCGCGATGATCCATCAGGAGCTGAACCTGATGCCCTTCATGACCGTTGCCGAGAACATCTGGATCCGGCGCGAGCCGAAGAACAAGTTCGGCTTTGTTGATCACGCAGCAATGTTCCGCCAGACGGACGAGCTGTTTCGACGGCTGAATATCGATATCGACCCGGAGATCCAGGTTCGCGATCTTTCGGTTGCCAACAGGCAGATGGTCGAAATTGCCAAGGCGGTTTCCTACAATTCCGACGTTCTGATTATGGACGAGCCGACATCGGCACTGACCGAGCGTGAGGTCGAGCATCTTTTCAGGATCATTCGCGACCTTCGCGCTCAAGGCATCGGCATCGTCTACATCACGCACAAGATGAACGAGCTGTTCGAGATTGCCGACGAGTTTTCGGTGTTCCGCGACGGGCGCTACATCGGCACCCATGCGTCGACAGACGTCACCCGCGACGACATCATCCGCATGATGGTCGGTCGCGAGATCACACAAATGTTCCCGAAGGAGGAGGTGCCGATCGGCGACGTCGTCCTTTCGGTCAAGAACCTCTCGCTGAACGATGTTTTCCGCGACGTCTCCTTTGACGTACGATCCGGCGAGATCCTCGGCGTTGCCGGACTTGTGGGATCCGGTCGATCGAATGTCGCCGAGACCTTGTTCGGCGTAACGCCGGCGACATCGGGCACCATCGAACTCTTCGGCAAGAAGACAGATATCGCATCGCCAACCGTCGCAATCCAGAACCGCATGGCGTTCCTGACCGAGGACCGCAAGGAAACGGGCTGTCTGCTGATCCTCAGCGTTCTCGAGAACATGCAGATCGCCGTTCTCCAGGACAAGTTCGTCAAGGGTGGCTTCGTGCAGGAGGGCTCGATCGAGGCAACCTGTGAAGACATGGCCAAGAAGCTTCGCGTCAAGACGCCAAACCTCGATGAGCGGGTGGAGAATCTGTCCGGTGGCAACCAGCAGAAGGTTCTGATCGGTCGCTGGCTGCTTACCAATCCGAAGATCCTCATTCTCGACGAGCCGACACGTGGCATCGATGTCGGCGCCAAGGCCGAGATCCATCGTCTTGTGTCGGAGATGGCGAGGAATGGAGTGGCAGTAATCATGATCTCGTCGGAAATGCCAGAAGTGCTCGGCATGAGCGACCGCATCATGGTGATGCATGAAGGACGCGTAACCGGTTTTCTCAATCGCGACGAAGCAACGCAGATCAAGGTGATGGAGCTTGCCGCGCAATGACGCGCGGGCTCCGGGAACCGAAGGGAGGATATCATGAATACCAACGCAGCTGAGGCGGCAGCCCCACTCGCAACGCGGGCGCGCAGACGACGCGTTCCGCCGGAGCTCAGTATTTTCCTCGTTCTGATTGGGATTGCGCTTGTCTACGAAGTTCTTGGCTGGATCTTTATCGGCCAGAGCTTCCTGTTCAATTCGCAGCGCCTGACGATCATGATCCTCCAGGTCTCCGTCATTGGCATCATCGCGGTGGGCGTGACGCAGGTCATCATCACCGGAGGCATCGACCTGTCGTCCGGCTCCGTCGTTGGCATGACGGCGATGATCGCGGCGAGCTTCGCGCAGGCGTCGACGTGGCCTCGGGCACTTTATCCGTCGTTGACCGACCTACCATTCTTCATTCCGATCGGCGTAGGTCTCCTGATTGGCCTGGCGGCCGGTTTCATCAACGGACAGCTGATCGCAAGAACCAAGATCCCACCGTTCATCGCGACGCTCGGCATGATGGTCTCTGCACGCGGCATTTCGAAGTGGTACACCAAAGGCCAGCCGGTTTCGGGGCTCACCGATCAATTCAATTTCATCGGCACCGGCATTTGGCCTGTGATCGTCTTCCTCGTCGTCGCGCTGATCTTCCATATCGCCCTGCGCTATACCCGCTACGGCAAATTCACCTATGCAATCGGCGCCAATCTTCAGGCAGCGCGCGTTTCCGGTATCAATATCGAGGCGCACCTCATCAAGGTTTACGCCATCGCTGGTCTCTTGGCAGGTCTTGCCGGCGTGGTCACCGCAGCCCGCGCTCAAACCGCGCAAGCAGGCATGGGTGTCATGTACGAATTGGACGCGATTGCTGCGACGGTCATCGGGGGCACGTCTCTGACAGGTGGCGTCGGTCGGATCACCGGCACGGTTATCGGCACGATCATCCTCGGCGTGATGACCTCAGGCTTTACCTTCCTCAGGGTTGATGCGTATTACCAGGAGATCGTCAAAGGGCTGATCATCGTGGCCGCTGTCGTGATCGACGTTTACCGGCAAAAGAAACGCGCGAAGCACTGACGAAAAGGACTCTGGAACGGGAGCCTCGGCTCCCGTTTTTCGTTTCCGCTAACCATTGCTACCGAACCGCAAAAATTCTGAAAAAAGGGGTAGCGTATTCCGCCAGCTTTTCTATTCTGCGCTCTTCATATCGCCCGCTCGGGCACACAGGAACGCAGATGCAATTCGTATTCGACGGCCATAACGACGTCCTTCTCCGGCTTTGGACACATGAACGGGATGGCGGCGATCCAATCGCTGAATTTTCAAACGGAACTGATCTAGGCCACATCGATGCTCCACGCGCCAAGGCTGGCGGTCTGGCCGGTGGCCTTTGTGCAATCTACGTTCCTTCCGGCGATCTCGTCTTCGCCGATCCCGACAAGAACGGTCATTACGTGACTCCCCTTGCCGCGCCGCTCGAGCCGCTTTCGTCGCTGAATATCGCGACGGAGATGGCCGCAATCGCGCTTCGCCTCGACCGCGCCGGCGCCTGGCGTCTTTGCCGCACGGTAAAGGACATCCGCAAAGCCATGGCCGACGGCGTCTTCGCCGCGGTGATGCACATGGAAGGCTGCGAGGCAATAGGCCCCGACCTGGCAGCGCTCGAAGTGTTCCATGCCGCCGGCCTGCGATCACTCGGCCCAGTATGGAGCCGCCACAATATCTTCGGCCACGGTGTGCCTTTCGCTTTCCCGATGTCGCCGGACACGGCCCCCGGCCTGACCGAAGCGGGCTTTGCCCTCGTGCGCGAATGCAACAGGCTTGGGATCATGATCGATCTGGCGCACATCACCGAGAAAGGCTTTTGGGATGTCGCAAAGACGACCGATCAGCCGCTCGTTGCTAGCCATTCGAACGCCCATGCACTGACACCGGTTGCCCGCAATCTCACCGACAAACAACTCGACGCCATCAGAGAAAGCCGCGGTCTCGTCGGCGTAAACTACGCGACTGCGATGCTGCGCAGCGACGGACGCTCCGACGGTGACACGCCACTGAGGGATATGGTGCGCCATATCGACTATCTGGTCGAGCGCGTCGGCATCGACTGCGTGGCGCTCGGTTCGGACTTTGACGGCGCGACAATTCCTGAAGAAATAGGGGATGCCGCAGGCAATCAGAAGCTCATTGCTGCCCTCCAGCGCGTTGGCTATGGTGCCCGAGATCTTGAAAAATTGGCCAGCGGGAACTGGCTGAGAATTCTGGCTTCGGCGTGGGGAGAACAGGACGCCTAAGCCTGCCGATTGCTTTGTGTTGAAATGGAAAACAGGGGAACAAAACCATGATAGTCAGCAAATTCAACCGCACCTTCCGCGCACTCTCTGCGGGGGCAGCGCTCTCGATCATGATGGCAGCCGCGCCGGTCGCCTTCGCAGAAACGCCGAAGGACACGCTGGTCGAAGGCTTCGCCATCGATGACATCATCACCATGGATCCGGGCGAAGCATTCGAGCTGTCGACGGCTGAGGTCACGAGCAACACCTACAGCCTGCTCGTCCGTCTCGATATGAGCGACACTTCGAAGGTAAAGGGTGACCTTGCTGAGAGCTGGACGGTTTCCGACGATGGCCTGACCTATACCTTCAAGCTGAAGCCCGGCATGAAATTCGCGTCCGGCAACCCGATCACGGCTGAAGACGTCGCGTGGTCGTTCGAACGGGCCGTCAAACTCGACAAGAGCCCGGCCTTCATCATCACCCAATTCGGCATCAACGGCGACAACGTCACCGAGAAGGCGAAGGCAACGGATGAAAGCACGTTCGTCTTCACCGTCGACAAGCCCTATGCGCCGAGCTTCGTGCTGAACTGCTTGACGGCAACTGTGGCATCCGTCGTCGACAAGAAGCTGGTCGTGGATCACGTCAAGTCCGTGACGCCGAGCGCCGACTACAAGTACGACAACGATTTCGGCAACGAGTGGCTGAAGACCGGCTATGCCGGCTCCGGCGCCTTCAAGCTCCGCGAATGGCGCGCCAATGAAGTCGTCGTGATGGAGCGCAACGACAACTATTACGGCGACAAGGCGAAACTCAACCGGGTTATCTATCGCTTCATGAAGGAAAGTTCGGCGCAGCGCCTGGCGCTCGAAGCCGGTGATATCGATATCGCGCGCAACCTAGAGCCCGGTGACCTCGATGCAGTCGTCAAGAATGCCGACCTGACGACTGTCAGCGCGCCGAAGGGCACTGTCTACTACGTCAGCCTCAATTCCAAGAACGAGAACCTGAAGAAGCCTGAGGTCCAGGAAGCCTTTAAGTATCTCGTCGACTACGATGCGATCGGCTCGACGCTCATCAAGGGCATCGGCGAAATCCACCAGACCTTCCTGCCGAAGGGCCAGCTCGGCGCGCTCGATGAAAACCCGTACAAGCTCGACGTCGCCAAGGCCAAGGAACTGCTTGCGAAGGCCGGCCTGAAGGACGGCTTCTCGGTAACGATGGACGTCCGCAATACGCAGCCGGTAACCGGTATTGCTGAATCCATGCAGCAGTCGCTCGCCCAGGCCGGCGTCAAGATGGAGATCATCCCCGGCGACGGCAAGCAGACCCTGACGAAGTTCCGCGCGCGCACCCACGACATGTACATCGGTCAGTGGGGTTCGGACTATTTCGACCCAAATTCGAACGCCGATACGTTCACCAGCAATCCGGACAACTCGGATGCCGGTACCGTCAAGACGCTCGCCTGGCGCAACACCTGGGAAGCGCCGGAACTCGACAAGGAAACGAAGGCCGCCCTGCTGGAACGTGATGGCGCCAAGCGCGCCGCCATGTACGAGGACGTTCAGAAGAAGTTTCTCGCAAACAGCCCGTTCGTGGTCATCTTCCAGCAGATCGAAGTCGCAGGCGCCCGCAAGAGCCTGAAGGACTTCAAGCTCGGCCCGAGCTTCGACACCAACTATGTCGGCCCGATCGGCAAGGAATGATCCGGCAGGATTGATCCGTGAGCATCGTTGAAACAAAGATGGAGGCACGGCCCAAACGGGGCCGTGCCGTTCCCATTGCCAAGGCGGTCGGGCGATTTCTTGTCGCCGCCGTCACGACTTATCTTGGCCTCCTGGCTGTAACCTTCTTCATCGGCCGCGTCGTACCGATCGATCCCGTCCTTGCCATCCTCGGTGATCGTGCGCCCACGCACGTCGTCGAGCGCGTTCGTCGCGAGCTTGGTTTCGACCTACCGCTCTACCAGCAGTTCTATATTTACCTGAAGAGCATCCTGTCGGGCGACTTCGGGACCTCCGTCCTGACCACCAATCCCGTCATGGTCGACATCAGGCGTGTGTTTCCCGCGACGATCGAGCTTGCGACGCTCGGGACCATTATCGGATCGGTCATCGGCGTGCCGCTTGGCGTGCTTGCTGCTGTTCGGCGCGGCAGCATTGCCGACCAGGTTGTCCGTGTGATTGGCCTGATCGGTTACTCCGTCCCGATCTTCTGGCTTGCGCTGATCTCGCTGGTGATTTTCTACGCCCAATTGCGATGGGTCGCCTTCCCGGGCCGCATCGACATCGTCTTCGAGTACAGTTTTACGCCCGTGACCGGCTTCTATCTAATCGACAGCGCCATGCAGGGGCAGTGGGACGTTTTCTATGACGTCTTCCGCCACATCATTCTGCCGGCCTCGCTGCTCGGATACTTCTCGCTTGCCTACATCAGCCGCATGACCCGCAGCTTCATGCTCAATGAACTCAGCCAGGAATATGTGGTTGCCGCGCGCGCCAAGGGGTTGTCCGAAACACGTGTGATCTGGGGCCATGCGTTGCGCAACGCCGCAGTGCCGCTCGTCACCGTCATCGCGCTCTCCTACGCCGGTCTGCTCGAGGGTTCGGTATTGACAGAGACAGTGTTCTCATGGCCGGGCATCGGACTCTACATCACCAATTCCCTTCAGAATGCCGACATGAACGCTGTTCTCGGTGGCACCATCGTCATCGGCACGGTTTTCATCGGCATCAATCTTCTGTCCGATCTTCTTTATCGGACACTCGACCCTAGGACGCGAAGCCGATGACGGTTCCCGCACATCAATCAGCGCCGATGAGCCGCCGCGAGTGGCTGCTTTCCGATCGGCCACAGTCGCGCAAACAGGCGCAATTGGGCCGAGCCTATGTGACATGGCGTCAGTTCACCGCAAACCGTCTGGCCGTCGTCGGATTGCTGATCATCATTGCCCTGCTGTTCGTGGCTGCCTTTGCAAACCTCCTAGCAACGCATTCGCCCATCGTTGGCGACCTGAAGAATGCGCGGCTGCTTCCGCCCGGCGCTGAGGGTTATTGGCTTGGTACCGACGACCAGGGCCGCGATATCTATTCACGCCTGATCTACGGCTCCCGCCTAACCCTGCTAGTCGTTGTTCTCGTCGCCGCCATCTCGGCGCCAATCGGTCTGATCGTCGGGACGGTGTCGGGTTATGCCGGCGGCTGGGTGGATGCGACGCTGATGCGCATAACCGATATCTTCCTGGCCTTCCCAAAGCTGGTTCTGGCGCTCGCCTTCGTTGCGGCACTCGGACCTGGGATCCAGAACGCCATCATCGCGATTGCGATCACCTCTTGGCCGCCCTACGCTCGGATTGCGCGCGCGGAGACGCTGACCGTCCGCCGCTCCGACTACATCTCCGCCGTCAAGCTGATGGGCGCATCGCCGCTGCGGATTGTGGTCCGGCATGTCATGCCGCTCTGCCTTTCCTCACTCATCGTGCGCGTCACGCTCGACATGGCTGGCATCATCTTGACGGCCGCTGGTCTCGGCTTCCTCGGCCTCGGCGCGCAGCCGCCGCTTCCTGAATGGGGCGCGATGATCGCCTCTGGCCGGCGCTTCATCCTCGACCAGTGGTGGGTGGCAGCCATGCCAGGTTTTGCGATCCTCATCGTCAGCCTCGGCTTCAACCTTCTCGGCGACGGCCTGCGCGACGCGCTCGACCCGAAGGAGAGCGGCCAATGACCGACCTCCTCACCGTTCAAAACCTCAAGGTTAGCTATCCCACGCGCACGGGCGTGATCGAAGCCGTTCGAGGCGTCTCGTTCACGCTTGGCAAGGAACGCCTCGGGATCGTCGGCGAATCCGGCTCAGGCAAGTCCCAGACGGGGCGCGCCATCATGGGTCTGACCCCAAAGCACGCCATTGTTTCGGCCGACAAGCTCGATTTCAATGGCATCGACCTTCTCAGCGCGTCCGCCAAACAGCGCCGGAAACTGCGCGGCAAACGTATCGCGATGGTCTTACAGGATCCGAAATATTCGCTCGATCCCGTCATGTCGATCGGCCGACAGATCTGCGAAACGCTGAGGACCCACGAAAACGTCGGCAAGGCGGAGGCGCGCGATCGCGCTCTCGCAATGCTCGAGGCCGTGCAGATCCGTGATCCAGGGCGGGTCTTCGACCTCTATCCGCACGAGGTCTCGGGCGGTATGGGTCAGCGCGCCATGATCGCCATGATGCTGATCGCCGATCCGGAGCTACTGATCGCCGACGAACCGACCTCCGCATTGGATGTCACGGTCCAGCTCGATGTTCTCAGGATCATGGACCGGCTCGTCTCGGAACGCGGCATGGGCCTGATCTTCGTATCCCACGACCTGCGCCTGGTCTCATCCTTCTGCGACCGCGTCATCGTCATGTATGCCGGCAAGGTCGTGGAGGAACTCAAGGCGTCCGAGCTCAAGAATGCGCGCCATCCCTACACGCAGGGCTTGTTGAACTGCATGCCCCAAATCGGCGAAAGCAGGCATCCGTTGCCGGTTCTGGATCGCAAGCCGGAGTGGGCCGCATGAGCGTTGCACTTTCAGTCGACAAGCTGAGCGTGATCTATGATCACTTCCACGCGCTGAGAGACGTCAGCGTCGATATCGAGTCCGGCGAGTCATTCGGTCTGGTCGGCGAGTCCGGATCGGGAAAATCGACGCTGCTTCGTGCCGTTGCCGGCCTGGCGCCGGTGGCAAGTGGCTCCATAAAGATCCATGGCGATCCTCTCGTCGGCGCCAAGCGATCCAAGACCTTTTACAGACAGGTGCAGATGGTCTTCCAGGATCCATACGGATCCCTGCACCCGCGCCAGACCATCGATCGCCTCCTGCTCGAGCCGCTGGCTATCCATGGCATCCGCGACAGCGACATGCGGATCGCCCGCGCTCTCGATGAGGTTGGACTTGGAAACGGTTTCCGCTTCCGTTACCCGCATCAGCTTTCCGGTGGCCAACGCCAACGCGTTGCGATTGCCCGGGCATTGATCGTCGAGCCGTCCATCCTCCTGCTTGATGAGCCGACCTCAGCCCTTGACGCTTCCGTGCAGGCCGAGGTTCTGAACCTCCTCGAACAGGTGCGGCGGGATCGCAAGCTGACCTTCGTTATGGTCAGCCATGATCTCGGCGTGGTTACCCATATGTGCGATCGCCTCGCTGTGATGCGCAATGGATCCGTCGTCGAACGATTAACATCCGCACAGCTGGCAGGGGCGGCCGTGTCCGAGGACTACACGCGAAATTTGATGGTGGCCAGCAAAGGTTTCGTCAAAGCGTGAAACGCAATCCTTTCAACGAATTGTTTTCGCTAGGGCTCGGCGAGCCTTAGCCTTAACGATCCGCTAAAACACGACCATTCAACTAGACTATTGACACCCGCCTTACTTCTGTCATGATCCCGTTAACGCCCGTTAATTTTCGTGATCATGGAGATCAAGCATGTTTTTTCTCGGCGGCATGACCATGGGATATCTGCACCCACCGGCCAAGACCGATAGAAAAGCTGCAGCTTCGACCTCGATTCCGGCGGAGAAAGACCGGCGGCTCCTCGAAAAACCGGAACCCAAAGGAAGCCCGCGCCAAGCGGTGGAAGATGACCGCTCCTTGCTCTGGGCCTGGCGGATTCTTGTCTAATTCCACCCAAAGGGGCGGATTTTTTAACACCCCCTAGCAGGACAGAATTTTATCTCTACCTATCAGATAGAGAAAATACGAAAACGCTCTAACAAAAAAGAACACGGAGAAACGGAGGCAACACATGGCAGACCTGGGTATCTCGCATGCTCATGTGAATCAGTATGGTTCCGTCCAAACCAAGAAGCCGGGCACGACCCGCAGCAAGATCCAACTTGCTATTAACGCAACGCTTGTCACGGCGGCATTTGTTTTCGTCGCAGCTCTCGTCTTTGGCGTCGTAGGCTAAGCCAGAGAATATATCGTAGTGGCACTTGAAGGCTGCCGCTGCGGAACTATCCGCTTAGCTGCTCATTCTCTCCGCACAGACATTGTGAAAAGGGAGAATGACGATGAAAGGCATTTTACTCTGGTTGATCGGCATTCCGATCCCGGTAATTATTCTGCTCTACCTCTTCCACGCATTCTAAAATTGCGATCGATTAGCGGTTATGGCAAGGCGCGTCACGGGCGCGCCTTTTCTTTTGGCTGGGGCGGTCTTGTAGCTTTGACGGAACCAATAGAGCGACCTCCCGTTAACTCCATCAGCTAAGACAAGGAGATCGCCATGCTTTATTATGCACTCGTATTTCTCGTTGTGGCGCTGATCGCCGGCGTATTGGGCTTTGGCGGCATTGCCGGCGCTTCCGCCTCGATCGCTCAGGTTCTTTTCTTCCTGTTCCTGATTCTGTTCGTCGTGTCTGTGGTCATGCGCCTCATGCGACGCACCTGACGAAAACCTATCTACAAAGTGAAAGCCGGCGCTTGCCCAAGCGCCGGTTTCCTTTTGTCGGTAGGTGCGATCCCACGTGCGGCCGAAATGCCTCCTTTGAAACATCTTGACTTGAATTATCGCAATGGTGTCCAACTTTCCCGGAATGGCTCCAAAAGGGTGGAGGGCACAACGGAGCCGTGTCGCGCGTCGCCCACACAGGTCCGCGTTTAAACCGTTTCGCATCGTTGGTTGATTACCGTTCCGATCTTGCTGTCCGGGATCTAGAAACCCCGGTGCTGTTCATGCGGCAGTCATATTCGGCAGTGCAAAAGGCAACGCAAAATCATCATAATTTTGTTTGGATCCAGAACCGAACCCATGAACATTTCCGCCACGTCTCCGAACCCGTCCCGCGAGCCCGAAACGAAGCAGATCGATCATAACGACTCGATCCGCTCAACTTACCTTTCCATCCAAGATATCAAGGCCATAGGCGCCTCTGTCGCTGCCCGCGGCATAGACTCGCTGCCGGCTTTTGCGCCCTTCGATTTTTTCGCGCGGCACAAGGAGAACGAAAAGGAGATCCTGCGGGTCTACCGCACCACGGCAACAGACGTGGAATCCGGTGAAACCATCACTCCGGCGGCGGAGTGGCTGCTCGACAACCACTACATTGTCGAGGAAGCAATCCAGGAAGTGCGTCGCGATTTCCCGCGTCGCTTCTACCGAGAGCTGCCGACGCTTGACGTCAACGGCGTACAAGTGCCGCGCACGCTCGCGCTTGCATGGCTCTATGTGGCCCACACCCACAGCACAATCTCGCAGGAAAGCCTCACAGCCCTCGTCGATGGATTTCAGCAGAGCGAGACACTGAAGATCGGTGAGCTTTGGGCGCTGCCGTCACTGGTCCGCTACGTTCTCGTGGAGAACCTGCGCCGCATCTCTATCCGTGTCGAACGCAGCCGCCGGATGCGCCGACGCGCCAATGAGGCTGCGGATGAGCTCGTGCGGCTGACGGACCCGACGAAGGCTGCCGAATATCTCAGGTCGCTGGAATCGCTTGCGGAAGACAACACCTTCGCGACGCAGTTCCTCTACCGCATGCGTGACGGCTCTCAGGCGTCCAGCGTGGCGATCGCCTGGCTCGACGAACGCCTTGAGGCACTCGGGCGCGATACCGAAGAAACGACAATGGCGGAGCACAGCCGCCTGTCCTCCGGCAACGTCACGATGGGCAACATCATTCGCAGTCTTCGCGAGATCGACGACACCGAATGGTCCGTCTGGGTGGAGCAGGTCAGCCACGTCGACAAGCTGCTTTGGGATCATTCCGATTATGGCGATCTCGATTCAGGCTCTCGCAACAAATACCGCAAGCAGATCGAAAAGCTTGCCAAGCGCTCGCCGCTGTCGGAAATGGAGATCGCCCAGCTGGCGCTCGATATGACCGAGGAGGCCAAGGCCTCCGACGAACCGCAGCAGCGTGAACCAAATGTCGGCGGTTTCCTGACCGGCGTGCAAAGACCCAAGCTGGAAGCGCGGTCAAACTATCGCCCGACTCTGACGCAGCATTTTGTTCGAACCGTTCGTCGGTTTAACTGGCTCTCAATCGCCGTTCCCGTGATCCTTCTGACCATCATCGCGATGGCGATCGTCGGGAGGTTCATGGCCAATGCGGGCATGGGTCCACTTGAGATCGCGATCCTGCTGATCATGTTCTCGCTTCCGGCCTCCGAAGGTGCGACCGGCCTCTTCAACACCGTGCTGTCGTTTTTCGTGACGCCGGCTCGACTGGTCGGTTACGAATTCAAGGAGGGCATCCCCGAGGAGGCCCGTACGCTTCTGGTCGTTCCGTGCTTGATCTCGAACCGTGACAGTGTTGACGAGCTGGTCCGCAATCTCGAGGTACACTACCTCGCCAACCCCCGCGGCGAGATCTACTTCGCGCTGCTCAGCGACTGGCCGGACAGCCAGGTCGAGGAAACGCCGGCCGACCTCGAAGTTCTAGACTATGCCCGTCGCGAGGTCGCGAACCTCTCAGCGCGCTATGCCTTTGATGGCAAGACGCGCTTTTACCTCTTGCATCGCCGCAGGCTCTACAATCCGTCCGAGGGCGCTTGGATGGGCTGGGAGCGCAAACGTGGCAAGCTGCACGAACTGAACCTTCTGCTTCGCGGTGATCGCGATACGACCTACCTTCCGGGCGCCAATGTCGTGCCGGCAAACATTCAGTACGTGATGACGCTCGATGCCGACACGCGCCTTATGCGTGACACGGTCACGAAGCTCGCCGGCAAGCTCTACCATCCGATCAACCGTCCCGTCATCAATCAGGCTACAGGGCGGGTCGAAAGCGGCTATGGCGTGCTGCAGCCACGTGTCACCCCGTCGCTGACGACAGGCAAGGACGCGTCGGTCTTCCAACGCGTCTTCTCGATCAACCGCGGCCTTGATCCCTACGTCTTCACCGTGTCCGACGTCTATCAGGACCTTGCGGGCGAGGGCACCTTCACCGGCAAGGGGCTCTACCAGGTGGATGCCTTCGAGGCATCTCTGAAAGGGCGAATTGACGAAAACTCGGTGCTCAGCCACGACCTCCTCGAAGGCTCGATGGCGCGCTGCGCGCTCGTCACCGACCTGGAACTGGTTGAAGATTTCCCGATCCGCTATGAAGTCGAAACCTCGCGTCAGCATCGCTGGGCGCGTGGCGACTGGCAGCTGCTGCCGTATATGTTCAACCCGAAGCATGGTGTGACCGGGCTCGGCCGTTGGAAGATGTTTGACAATTTACGCCGCTCGCTGACGCCCATCGCCTGGTTTTTCGCCTCCGTGCTCGGCTGGTACTTCATGAGCCCGCTTGGCGCGCTCGTGTGGCAGATTCTCTTGATTTTCTGCCTCTTTGTCGCCCCGACCCTGTCGCTTATTCACGGCATCATTCCGCGCAGCAGCGATGTGGTCGCAAGCGCTCACCTTTATACCGTTTGGTCCGACATTCGTGCGGCCAATGCCCAAGTCGCCTTGCGGATCATCTTCATCGCCGATTCCGCATGCATGATGGCCGACGCTATCGGCCGCTCGCTCTATCGCCTGTTTTTCAGCCACAGGCTGATGCTGCAGTGGCGCACGGCGGCGAGCGTCCAAGCGGGCAAGCAGGGAACGATCCTGTCTTACTACCGGGCCATGTGGCACGCACCAGTATTGGCCTTGTTTGCGCTCGGCTTCGCGGCGCTCTCCGGTGACAATGCATATCTCGTCGGCGTCCCTTTCGCTTGCCTGTGGATCCTCTCGCCGTTGGTCGCCTACTATGTCAGCCAGTCGGCCGAGACCGAAGACCGACTTGAAGTTGCGGAATCTGTCTCCACCGAGCTTCGCAAGATCGCCCGCCGCACTTGGCGGTATTTCGAGACGTTTACGACCGCCGAGCAGAATTATTTGCCCCCGGACAACGTCCAGGAAACGCCGCATGTGATTGTGGCCACACGCACGTCTCCGACGAACATCGGCGTCTACCTGCTGTCCGTTGTATCCGGCCGCCAATTCGGATGGTTCTCCTTCGAAGAAACGATCGAACGGCTTGAGCAGACCATCGCAACGATCGACAAGATGGAAAAATTCCGCGGCCATCTCTTCAACTGGTATCACACCGATACGCTCCAGACGCTCGGACCGCGTTACGTTTCAGCGGTGGACAGCGGCAACCTTGCCGGCCACTTGATCGCGATTTCGTCCGCCTGCCGCGACTGGGCAGAAGCGCCGTCGGCCCACATGCAGGGCAACCTCGACGGCGTCGGCGATACGGCGGGTATTCTTGCCGAGGGGCTGTCGGAGCTGCCGGATGATCGCAAGACAGTTCGTCCGCTGCGCCGCCGCCTCGAGGAACGCATCATCGGCTTCCAGAATGCGCTAGCCGCGGTCAAACGCGAACATGAATTCGCATCGATCCGCATCATCAACCTCGCCGTCCTGGCGCGCGACATTCAGAAACTTGCCGCTAACCTCGACCATGAGGTGAAGTCCCCGTTGAGCGCGGAAGTCACGCGCTGGGCGGAATCGCTGGTTAAGGTCTGCGAAGCCCATATCTCCGACAGCACCTTCGATCTGTCCAACATCGACGCGCTACGGCCTCGCCTGATTGCGCTGCGCGACAAGGCCCGCGACCTCGCCTTCTCGATGGACTTCGGCTTCTTGTTCCGACCTGAGCGTCGCCTGCTTTCGATCGGCTATCGCGTCGAAAGCGCCGAGCTGGATCAGGCCTGCTACGACCTGCTGGCGTCGGAATGCCGCCTCACCAGCTTGTTCGGCATCGCGAAGGGCGATCTGCCCACGGAGCATTGGTACCGTCTCGGCCGCCAGGTCGTTCCGGTTGGCTCGCGCGGCGCGCTTGTCTCCTGGTCCGGTTCGATGTTCGAATACCTCATGCCCCCGCTCGTCATGCAGGAGCGTGGCGGAGGCATCCTCAACCAGACCAATAATCTCGTTGTTGTGGAGCAGATGAATCATGCCCGCAAGCTGGGCATCCCGTGGGGTATTTCGGAAGCGGCCTTCAATGCGCGCGACCATAACCTCAACTACCAGTACACGAATTTCGGCGTCCCATCGCTCGGTCTGAAGCGCGGCCTCGGCCACAACGCGGTCATCGCGCCGTATGCTTCGATCCTTGCCAGCCAGTACGACCCTGACGCGGCACTTGAAAACCTACAGCGCCTGCGCAAGCTCGGCGCGCTCGGCAAGTTCGGCTACCACGACGCCGTCGACTTTACGCCGACCCGCGTGCCGGAAGGCAAGACTTGCGCGGTCGTCTATAACTACTATGCTCACCACCATGGCATGTCGATCGCTGCAGTCGCGAACGTCGCCTTCAATGGTCACCTGCGCGAACTCTTCCACTCGGATCCAGTGATCGAAGCTGCCGAGCTCCTTCTCCAAGAGAAGGCACCGCGGGATATTCCGGTCATGAGCGGCAAACACGAATCCGACACCCCCGCTAGCATTCAGGACGATCTGTTGCGCCCTGAACTACGCAAAATCTATGATCCCGCGTCGCGTGATCGCGAGCTGGTCTTCCTCTCGAACGGCCACTACTCGTTGATGCTGACCGCGACAGGCGCCGGCTATTCGCGGTGGAACGGCCAATCGGTCGCCCGTTGGAAAGCTGATCCGACCGAGGATCGCTGGGGCACCTTCCTCTTCCTTCGCGATACGGCGACCAACGAATGGTGGTCGGCAACCACGGAGCCGAAGAGTGTCGAAGGCGAAGAGGTCAAGGTTCTCTTCGCCGACGAAAAGGCGGAGTTCACCAAGACGGTCGGCGACATCACGAGCGAAGTCGAATGCATTGTCGCCACCGAGCATGACGCCGAAGCGCGGCGCCTGACCCTTGTCAATTCCGGGACGGAGGATCGATTTATCGAAGTGACCTCCTATCTCGAGCCCGTTCTCGCGACGGACGACGTCGACAACGCCCATCCGGCATTCGCGCGCATGTTCGTCAAGACGGAGGTCGGAAAGCGCGGTGACGTTATCCGCGTCGAGCGCAACAAGCGCGATCCGAACGAGCCGAACATGGCCGTTGCTCACCTTATCGTCGACACCTCCGGCTCGACGCGCGAGACTGAGTTCGAAACGGACCGCCGCAAGTTCCTCGGCCGCGGTCGCAGCCTCGCGAATGCTGCCGCCTTCGACCCGGGTGCGACCCTTTCCGGCACGGATGGCTTCACCCTCGATCCGGTTCTCTCGCTTCGCCGTACGGTCCGTGTGCCCCCCGGCAAGAAGGTCAGCGTTATCTTCTGGACCATTGCTGCGCCGAGCCGCAACGAGGTTGACCAGGCAGTCAATCGCTATCGGCATGCTGACGCCTTCAACCACGAACTGGTCCAGGCATGGACCCGCACGCAGGTGCAGATGCGCCATGTCGGCGTGACATCGCAGCAGGCCGCGGCCTTTCAGCATCTTGGCCGTCACCTTGTATATCCGGACATGCACCTGCGCGCCGATGCCGCCGCAGTCGCAGCCGGCATGCAATCGCAGTCATCGCTTTGGCCGCTCGCGATTTCGGGCGACTTCCCGATCTTCACGCTGCGCGTCACCGACGACATGGACCTCGACGTCGTCAGGGAAGCCCTGCTTGCGCAAGAATACCTACGCTCGCGCGGCGTCACTGCCGATCTGGTCATCATGAACGAACGTGCATCGTCTTATGCCCAGGACATGCAGCATGCCGTCGACCAGATGGCCGAAAACGTCCGCCGCATGGGCCAGGCCGATGGTTTGCGTCAGCATATCTTCACGGTGCGCAAGGACTTGATGGAAGAAGCGACGTATCACGCCCTCATCTCCGCCTCGCGTGTCACCTTCCACGCCAAGAACGGCAAGATTCTTGACCAGATCAACCGTGCCGTCGCGTTGTTTGCTCCGTCCAAGGAAGAACAGCAGGAACTGGAGCGTGCCGATCGGGCAAAGGCGCCCGTCAAGCGGGCTGCGCCGACGCCCGCCCCACGTCCGTCAAAGGTCGTAATCGAGGAGCAAGGCGATCTCAATTTCTGGAACGGCATCGGCGGCTTCGCTGTCGATGGTCGCGAGTATGTCGTGCGTCTTCCCGGTGGCCACGCGACGCCTCAGCCTTGGATCAATGTGATCTCGAATGAAAAATTCGGCTTCCATGTATCTGCAGAAGGCGCAGGGTTCACGTGGAGTGTAAACTCGCGCGATTATCAGCTGACGTCGTGGTCGAATGACGCGGTCATAAACCGGCCGGGTGAGGCGATCTACGTTGTCGATCGCGAGAGTGGAGCGGTTTTGACACCGTTTGCGAGCCTCTCGGAACGGCAGGATATTCGCTTCGAAGCACGGCATGGCCTGGGCTATTCCGTATTCTCGAGCGTCCAGAATGAAATCGCGCTTGAGGTCACGCAAACCGTCGATCGGGAAAAACCGGTCAAGCTTCAGAGAATCCGGCTACGCAACACTGGCACCAAGCCGAGGAAGCTGCGGCTCTACGGCTATGTCGAGTGGATTCTCGGCAACAATGCACAAAAGTCGGCGCCGTTCATCCTCTCGGAGCACGACGCGGAGACGGGTGCGCTGTTTGCCAGCAACAACTACAGCATCGACTACTCCGGTCGCACCGCCTTCTTTGTGGCGAGCGAAAAGCCGTCGAGCTTTACCGCCAGCCGTCGGGAATTCATCGGCAAGACAGGCACGATCCAGGCACCGCACGCTGTGAGCTCTGCCGCCCTCCTTTCCGGCGCCACCGAGCTCGACGGCGATCCGGCAGCGGTGCTAGCGATCGATATCGAGATCGCGCCGGGCGAGGAGCGGGATGTCTGCTTCTTCCTCGGCGAAACCAAGACGAGGGCCGAGGCGAGCGCGGTAATCAACGATATCCGCAAGGTCGCCTTCGACGACGTAGTCCAGGCAAATCGCGGCTTCTGGCAGCATTTCACTGGAAAGCTGCAGGTTTCCACGCCTGATCAGAGCATGAACAACCTGATCAACACCTGGTTACCTTACCAGAGCCTCGGTTGCCGCATCATGGCGCGCACGGCCTTCTATCAGGCCAGCGGTGCCTTTGGTTTCCGCGATCAGCTCCAGGATACGCTGGCTTTCATTGTGCACGAGCCGTCGATCGCCCGGAAGCAGATCCTGAACGCCGCCTCGCGACAATTCCGCGAGGGAGATGTGCAGCACTGGTGGCTGCCCGGTACCGGCGCAGGCGTCCGAACGCTCATTTCGGACGACGTTGTCTGGCTCGCCTATGCGATTCACCACTACTGCAGCGTTACGGGCGACAAGAGCGTCCTCGACGAACAGCTCGCCTTCCTGGAAGGTCCGGCACTTCTCGAGGGCCAGCATGACTCGTTCTATTTGCCTGAGGTGTCCGACGACACCGTCAGCGTTTACGAACATGCCGCCATCGCGCTTGATCTTGCCATCGCCCGGAAGGGCAAGAACGGTCTGCCGCTGTTCCTCGGCGGGGACTGGAACGACGGCATGAACCGCGTCGGCATCGGCGGACAGGGTACGAGTGTCTGGCTCGGCTGGTTCCTGGCCGGCGCGCTGCGCTCCTTCACTGCCTATGCCCAAGAGCGCGGCGACACGGCACGTGTCGAGCGGTGGACAAGGCACCTCACCGAGCTCAAGGCTGCGCTTGAAACCGTTGCCTGGGATGGCAGCTATTACCGGCGTGGTACCTTTGACGACGGCAGCCTCCTTGGCTCAAAGGAGAGCCTGGAGTGCCAGATCGATTCGATTGCCCAATCCTGGAGCGTGCTCTCCGGGGAGGGAGATCCGGCGCACGCAGCAAAGGCAATGAACTCAGTGCTGGACAAGCTGGTCGATCCTGAAGCGCGGATCATCCGGCTCTTCACCCCGCCCTTTGCTAACTCGGCTAAGGACCCCGGCTATATCAAAGCCTATCCGCCAGGTGTTCGTGAAAACGGCGGCCAATACACCCATGCCGCGACCTGGGTGGTGATGGCTCTGGCCGAGCTTGGCCGCGGCGATGAGGCCTTGCGTTGCTTTGAACTCCTCAATCCGATCAGCCATGCGCGGGATCCGGCCTCGGCAGAACGCTACCGCGTCGAACCTTACATCATTGCCGCTGACGTCTACGGCGAAGGCTCCCTCACAGGACGCGGCGGCTGGACATGGTATACCGGCTCCGCAGGCTGGCTCTACCGTGCGGTGACCGAGGGGATCCTCGGTATCCGGATAAAGGACAGCCGCTTGCATGTGCGTCCGGCCTTGCCGAGCACTTGGGATGGCTTCTCTGCGGAGATCGAACATTTAGGTGCTAAATATCTCATTTCGGTCTCAAAATCGTCCCAACCAAGGGGCTACGATGTGACCATCAACGGACGCGAAGTCACCGATCCCGGTGAGGGATATCCGGTCGGATAACAGCATTCTTCCACGCTAATCATCCGGCGATTCGTTGCGGCCAAAAGGGAACCCTTTTGGCCGCAACTGCGTTTGCAAATCGTAAAGCAGGAGAAGTCCATGGCCGTAGCGCTTGAAGGAAAGATCAGCGCCAAGCAAATTTCTGTGTCGGTAGCGACGCCGAAACGTGACACCAGATTGGACGTTCTGCGCGGCCTCGCGCTCATCACGATTTTTATCAATCATGTCCCAGGGCAGATTTTTGAGAATCTCACAACCAAGAATTTTGGATTTTCCGATGCAGCCGAAGGCTTCGTCCTAATCTCGGGGATTGCGGTCGGCCTGGCCTATGGATCGCGCTTTCAACCGGCCACCTGGTGGCAGACGGCGATGAAGGCCACGAAGCGATCGTTTACACTTTACCTGGCTCACATGATTACGACGTTCATGACGCTGGCTCTTTTTCTGACCGGCGCTTGGATCTTCCATCGGCCTGGGCTTCTGTGTGAGATCAACATCCTTGCCGTTCTCACCAATCTGAAGGCCGGCATTCCCTCGCTGCTACTGCTTGGGCACCAGATCGGCTACAACAATATTCTCCCGATGTATGGCGCACTGATGTTGATGGTGCCGGTCATACTGTTGCTCAATGCCGTAAGCCCGCTCCTTGCGCTTGCCGTTTCGGGCGCCGTATGGCTGGTTGCCGGCGTCTACGAAATTGCTCCTCACAACATGCTGATTGAGGGCTATTGGTTCCTTAACCCGTTGTCCTGGCAATTCCTCTTCACCATCGGCATTGTCGGAATGATGCATGTGCGCCGCGGCGGCAAACTGCCGCAACATCCCGTTCTCTTTGGACTTGCGGCCGCCTATGTCACCTTGTCCTTTGCCTGGGTTGTCGGTCAACTCTGGAGTTTCGGAATTGCGCTGGCGTCGTTCGGGTTGCCGCCGGTGCTGACGGGCTTCGACAAAACATTCCTGTCGCTGCCGAGGCTGCTGCACGTCCTGGCACTCACCTATCTCGTCCTCAATATTCCAGCGATCTCGCGCTTGCTTCGCAGGTCCACGGACAACCCGCTGACCATTCTTGGTCGCCATTCGCTCAGCATTTTTGTCGCCGGCACGATTTTGGCGATGGTGGGTCAGGTGGTGCTCTACATCAACAACCACGATCGCATCGTCGGCCCGATCTTTGTGGTGATCGGCATCGCTGTCCAGTTTGCCTATGCCTATCATCTTGAGCGTAAGCGGAAATTGGAGGCCGGGAGCCACAGGCGGTTGCCCGACCGAGGTTTCGTTCCGGTTCCCGCGCACGTCGATCGTTCTAGGGATCGGCGTTAGGAGGCGAGACGCTTTCGGCGGTTCGACGCTCCCAGCCCGCTATCCTGCTGCGTACTCCAATTGCAAAAACCTTGACTCCTGTGGAAAACCTTTTAAGAGCAACGGCGGAAAAGGAATATCCATGGTTCGCCACGAACACGCCATTGCTGCATGCAATGACCGGGCACTTAGTGCCGGGATGGATATTGCCGTTCCGGTTTCTTCCAAAACCAAGGCCAAAACGACGACGAAAACCGTCTAACGTCTCTGGCCTGCCGCTCTCTCCCCGGCTCGGCTGGGGACAAGGAAGACGCGATGTTTTCGCGCTTCCCCCCTCACCGGACAAGAGGAGAGAAGAGAAAGAGAGCTTGAGAAATGGGTTTTAAAGTTGCAGTTGCGGGAGCGACCGGAAATGTCGGTCGGGAAATGCTCAACATCCTCTCCGAGCGCGGTTTCCCTGCCGATGAAGTCGTAGCACTTGCGTCCGCGCGCTCGCAGGGCACGGAAGTGTCCTACGGCGACAAGACGCTGAAGGTCGCAAATCTCGAGAATTACGATTTCTCCGACACCGATATCTGCCTGATGTCGGCAGGCGGCGAGGTCTCCAAGAAGTGGTCTCCCAAGATCGGCGCACAGGGTTGCGTTGTCATCGACAACTCCTCGGCATGGCGCTACGACGCGGACGTACCGCTGATCGTTCCGGAAGTGAACCCGGACGCCGTTACCCAGTTCACCAAGCGCAATATCATCGCCAACCCGAATTGCTCGACTGCACAGCTCGTCGTTGCTCTCAAGCCGCTGCACGACTTCGCCAAGATCAAGCGCGTCGTTGTTTCGACCTATCAATCGGTTTCCGGCGCCGGCAAGGATGGTATGGACGAGCTGTTCAACCAGACCCGCGCCGTCTTCGTAGCGGATCCGATCGAGAACAAGAAGTTCACGAAGCGTATTGCCTTCAACGTCATTCCGCACATCGATAGCTTCATGGAAGACGGCTACACGAAGGAAGAGTGGAAGGTTCTCGCCGAAACCAAGAAGATGCTCGATCCGAAGATCAAGGTGACCTGCACGGCAGTTCGCGTTCCGGTCTTCATTGGCCACTCCGAGTCGGTCAACATCGAGTTCGAGAACGAAATCACTGCCGATCAGGCACGCGATATCCTGCGCGAAGCTCCGGGCTGCCTCGTCATCGACAAGCGCGAGAACGGTGGCTACATCACGCCATACGAGTCTGCCGGAGAAGACGCGACCTACATCTCGCGCATCCGCGAAGATGCGACGGTCGAGAACGGCCTGAACATGTGGGTGGTTTCCGACAACCTTCGCAAGGGGGCTGCGCTCAACGCGATCCAGATCGCCGAGCTTCTCATCAATCGCGGACTTGTGAAGCCACGCAAGAAGGCAGCCTAACCAACTGTTAACTGTGATTTGTTAAGTCCCGCTTATTAAGGTAGGGCTTGCTGGGCGCGGGTTTGCCGTTTTCGGCCTCCCGCGCTTGCCAATTCAAAGACGGTGACAATATTGCCGGAAGCGGGCAGCTGGCCCGGTTTGAAGGCTAGTCAGATCGGGATCGGGGTATCTCCATGCGCATGACGAAATTTTTGCTGGCAGCTGCGGCGGCCTGTACTCTCCACGCAGTTCCGGCAGCGGCCACAGCCGCCCAGTGCGGCAATAACGGTGCCGGCTTCGACGCCTGGGTTGGCGAGTTCAAGCAAGAGGCTGCTGCGAACGGCGTGAGCCCGTCGGTTCTTGATCGCGCTTTTGCGAACGTTTCCTATAACAGACCGACCATCGCCGCAGACCGCGGCCAGAAGAGCTTCAAGCTTTCCTTCGACGCTTTCATGCAGAAGCGCGGCGGTGCAACGATCATTTCCCGTGGTAAGGGTATGAAGCGTGCCAATGCTGCGCTCTTTGCATCGATCGAACGCCGATATGGTGTTCCCGCTGGCCCGCTGATCGCGATCTGGGGCATGGAGACCGGCTTCGGCAGCTACATGGGCAACCAGCACACCATGTCGGCCGTATCGACACTTGCTTACGATTGCCGGCGCTCTGATTATTTCACCGATCAGCTTTACGCAGCGCTTCAACTCGTCTCGGAAGGCTACCTCAGCCCGCAGGCGCGAGGCGCCGCGCACGGCGAGATTGGCCAGACGCAGTTTCTGCCACGCAATGTCGTGCGCTTCGGCGCCGATGGCGACGGCGACGGTCGCGTCGACATGGTCGGCTCGCGCGCGGATGCGCTGGCCTCGACGGCTAATTTCCTGAAGGGCCATGGTTGGCAGGCCGGCGCCGGCTATCAGCCCGGCGAACCCAACTTTGCAGCGATCGCCGGCTGGAATGCCGCGACGGTCTATCAGCAGGCCATTGCCTACATCGGCCAGCAGATCGACGGAAACTGAGAATCCAACACTGAGCCACGAGCGCCGAACTGAAGTTCGGCGCTTTTTATTTGGGCTTAGACATCCGGTCGAATGAAGTCGCGGGTTTCGGCATCCATCACCCACAGTTCACCGGTCGAAATGTCGAACCATGCTCCATGAAGCGCGATCTCACCGGCCTCTTCCAAGGCCTTGATGTTCGGGAATGTCCTGAGATTCTCAATCGAATTGCGGATCGATACTCGCTCGAGTGCAGTTTGACGCTCGGCGGCAGTCATCACGTCGTTGGCGCCGATCTGTTCTGCCGCAGGCTTCACGAGCGACATCCAGCGTCCAATAAAGTCACCGGGAGAAAGAGGTTCAGCGCTCGGGTCCAGAGCCGCCCTAATGCCACCACAACGGCCGTGGCCCATGACGACGATATCTGTAACCTTCAGGGCCTGAACCGCAAATTCCAGCGCGGCAGACGTCGAGTGGAAATGCCCATCCGGCTCATAGGGCGGCACCATGTTGGCGACATTCCGGACGACGAAAAGTTCGCCCGGGCCGGCGTCGAAAATCAGTTCGGGCGCAGCACGGGAATCCGAGCAGGCTACCACAAGCGTACTGGGGTTCTGCCCGTGCTCCGCTAGTGTCCGATAGCGATCACGGGCGTCCGCATAACGCCCGTTCATAAAGTTGCGATAACCGTCTAGAAGGGTGCTTGGAAAATGCTGCATGATCTTCGATTACAGCCTGCGCAATACAAGATCAATATCGCACCGCACGATAGCCGCTAGCCCTTGCGCCTTTGGGCCGGATGCAGCAGGCGCCTCATCTGAACCATTGCCATCGGCGTTGTCAGGCTCGAGGAGTCGCTCGCAAGCGTCAGTTCATCGCTGCCCCGCTTCACAGCGCGAGCAAGCACCTCATAGACGCTTGCCGTTGCAAGCTGGAGCGCCTTTTCGTCCTCCATGCCGGAGAGAAGCCGCGATAGAAACAGGGCCGCAAGGAGATCGCCAAGACCATTCGGCGGCTTGTCGATAAGGCGATGTTCCGCCAACAGCGCGTGGCGCCCCGAAAGATAGAGGTTCCCCGTGCCGCCTGCCATCATCGGCACGGCTGACGTTACCAGCATGCGAGACGGCCCCAGCGACAGCGCGGCATCCATGATCGCCGTATTGTCATCCAGCGAGGCGCCAACGAGCCAAGCAAGCTCATAGCGATTGGGCGTCGCAAGCGACGCGAGGGGTATCAGATGATCCCTGATCGCCTCCGCCGTTGCCTGCGGCACATAGAGCCCACCCAGGTCCCCCATCACCGGATCGCAGACATAAAACAATTCAGGCTTTCGTTCGCGCAAAGCAGTCACGAGCCGGGCAACCGAGCGTGCCTGCGCCGCATTGCCGAAATAGCCCGAAAGAACGGCCTTCACTTCGCCGATCCACGGCGCGCGGATGAGATCCTCAATCGCCGCGTCAAAATCTGCTTCGGTAAATGTCAGCCGCGTTGACCGACCATGGCCGGGATGCCAGGGGAGCACGATCGTCGGCAGCGCCCAGACCTGGTGGCCGAGGGTCTCCAGCGCAAAGACCGCCGCGCGATTTCCGACAGAACCACGCACAACATGGCTGGAGATGACGATGACAGTTCCTGCAGCACTTTCCGACATGATGCTCCACTCAGCTTTCGACACCCGTTGATCCCCTTTTTGCTGCTTCACTGTCAACCGCTCTTCATAGAGACATGAAAACGTCGGCTCGGGAAATTTCCACATATCTACGACGAAGCAAAATCTTTCGAAAATTTGCGTTGCGGTGGCCAAAAACGCATGAAAGCTGCCTCAGAAAGCGCTCATTTAGAGATTCTTTCGTCAAATCTTCTGCTACTTTGCGCCAAATCGAGGAGATGAGGGAGTATCTGCGATGGCTGGTCGAAACAATCCGAAACGAGAAAAACAGCTTGAAAGCGCGACCAAAATCGCGGCTGCAACCGGGGAAACCTATCTCGATCCTGATATCCTCTTTGGGCGTGCCAGCGGCGATGACCTGGAGCAATACACACCGGAGATGTTGGCGCTTTCCGCCGTTCATTCGGCCAAGGAACTGGCTGCCTGGGGCAGCAACTCGGCACGTATCACCATCGATACGATTGCCGACGTGGAGCCGGGCGGTGTTGCGGTATCCATTCTCTCGGTGACCGACCGCAACATGCCGTTCCTGTATGAATCGGTGATGGGCGAGGTTACCAGCAGCTATCGCGACCTTTACATGGCCGTGCATCCGATCCTGGTGATGGAGCCCGGCAAGGCTCCCGAACTTTACTCCGCTGATCTCCCGAGCGAGCCGGCCAATCGCGTCAGTCACATCCAGCTACATCTTGCGCCCCTGACAGCGGCCCAGGCCGCTGAGCTTGTCAAGCGAGTGAAAACGGTGGTCGAGCAAGTGCGGGTAACGGTATCCGACTGGAGACCCATGCTGGATAAGCTTGGAACGGTGATCGATGAGCTTTCCGCCTACAATGCCAGCCGGCGGAAGACTGAACGGGACGAAGCGCTTGCCTTCCTGACCTGGCTCCGCGACGCAAATTTCACCTTCCTCGGCATGCGGGAGTATGTCTACTCCGGCAAGGGCGCGAGCGCGAAGGTCGAACGCGACAAGGGCACGGGTCTTGGCATCCTGTCGAACCCCGACGTTCTCGTTCTGCGCACCGGCAAGGATGCGGTGACGACGACCCCGGAAATCCTGGCATTCCTGGATGGCCCGGACTTCCTGATCGTGACCAAGGCCAATGTGAAGTCGATCGTCCATCGCCGCGCCTACATGGACTATGTGGGGGTCAAGCGCTTCGACGCCGACGGCAATGTGACGGGCGAACTGCGTATTGTCGGTCTGTTCACCTCGACTGCCTACACGTCGCTTGCAAGCGATATCCCGCTGCTCCGCTCCAAGATCGAGCGAGTGAAGGAACATTTCGGCTTCGACCCAATGAGCCACTCGGGCCGTATGCTCGATAACACGCTGGAATCTTATCCGCGCGACGACCTCTTCCAGATCGACACACCGCTTCTGGCCGGCTTCGCCGAGCAGATCAACGATCTTGCCGATCGGCCGCGTGTCCGAGTCCTGCCGCGCATAGACCATTTCGACCGATTTGTATCGGTGATCGTTTACGTCCCACGCGAAGAGTATGACTCGATCGTGCGTGAGAAGATCGGGACCTATCTGAAGACCGTCTACGATGGCCGTGTCTCGGCCTACTATCCGGCTTTCCCGGAGGGTGGTGTCGCACGCGTCCACTTCATCATCGGCCGGTCCGGAGGCAAGACCCCTCGCGTACCGCAGGCAAAGCTGGAAGAAGCCATTCGCGCCATCACCGCGCGGTGGGATGATCGGTTCGAAGCCCTAGCCGGGCCGAAGGCCCCTCAGTTGCACGTAAGCCACGCCTTCCAGGATCTCTTCCCGCCGGAAGAAACCTTTTACGATCTCGAGGATATCGCCGCCTGCGCGGCCGGGGAGCCGATCCGCATCGCGTTCTACACGCGGGAAAAAGACGGCGTTGAGCTGCTTTGCCTGAAGATCTTCCATTCCGGCGGCCAACTTGCCCTGTCCCGCCGCGTACCGCTGCTTGAAAACCTCGGCTTCAACGTCATTAGTGAGGGAACATTCGACATCGACGTAACCCTCCACGGCGGCGCGGAAACGCTGGTTGTGTTGCATGATATGGAACTGGAGCCGCGGGGGGGCATACAAATCGACCTTCACCGTCATGGCGAAATGCTGGAAGAAGCATTCCTAGCTGCATTCAGCGGCGTCATCGACAACGACAACTTCAACCGGCTCATCGTTTCGGCCGGATTGACTGCACGCGAAACCAGCGTACTTCGCGCCTATGCGCGCTACCTGCGTCAGGCGGGCATTCCCTACTCGCTGGATTACATCGCTACGACGCTGGACAAGTATCCGGTCATCGCGGCAATGATATTCCGGCTGTTCTACGACGCGCTCGATCCCAAGATCTCCGAGAAGGTACGGATCAAGAAGGCGGCCGAGCATCATCAGAGGATCGAGGCGGCTCTCTCCGATGTGCCGAGCCTCGATGATGATCGCATCCTTCGCCGTTACGTCAACGTAGTGGACGCCACCTTGAGGACAAATTACTTCCAACGCAATGCGGACGGCTCGCCGAAGGCGATGCTGGCCTTCAAGCTGGATCCGCATCTGGTCGACGGACTCCCTGAACCGCGACCATTCCGCGAGATGTTCGTCTACGGCGTCGAAGTCGAAGGTGTCCATCTGCGCTTCGGCAAGGTGGCGCGTGGCGGCTTGCGTTGGTCGGACCGTGCCGAAGATTACCGGACCGAAGTACTCGGCCTGGTGAAGGCACAGCAGGTCAAGAACGCCGTCATTGTACCGGTCGGCGCCAAAGGCGGCTTCTACCCGAAGAAACTGCCGGCTGGCGGCAGCCGCGACGAAGTCTTCAATGCCGGCCGCGAGGCTTACAAGACCTATATCCGCACGTTGCTGTCCATTACTGACAACATCAGTGGCCCCGATATCGTGCCGCCAATGGATACGGTGAGGCTCGACGGCGACGACCCCTACTTCGTCGTGGCAGCCGACAAGGGAACTGCGACTTTCTCGGACACCGCCAACGCGCTTGCTCAGGAAGCGGGCTTCTGGCTCGATGATGCCTTCGCCTCGGGCGGATCGGCTGGCTATGACCACAAGAAGATGGGGATCACCGCTCGCGGCGCCTGGGAAACGGTAAAGCGCCACTTCCGCGAAATGGACATCGACATCCAGACCGCGCCGTTCACGGTCGCCGGCGTCGGCGACATGTCGGGCGACGTCTTCGGCAACGGCATGCTGTTGTCGCCCAAAATCCGGCTGATTGCGGCCTTCGACCATCGCGACATCGTCATCGATCCCGATCCAGATATGGCGAAGACGCTTGCCGAAAGGCAGCGACTCTTCAACCTGGCACGGTCGAGCTGGCAGGATTTCGACAAGAGCGTCCTTTCGAAAGGTGCGATGATTATTTCGCGCTCGGCAAAGTCCGTCACTCTGACGCCGGAAGCGGTGGCTGCGATTGGCATCGACAAGGCCGTAGCAACGCCGTTCGAGATCATGACGGCCATCTTGAAGAGCCCGGTCGACCTGCTTTGGTTCGGTGGCATCGGCACCTACGTTAAGGCGCCGTCGGAAACCGATGCTGAAGTCGGCGATCGTGCCAACGACCCAATTCGCGTTGTTGCCGAAGACGTGCGCGCCAAGGTGATCGGCGAAGGCGCAAACCTTGGTGTCACACAGAAAGGTCGTATCGCCTATGGAATGCGAGGCGGGCGCTGCAATTCCGACGCAATCGACAATTCGGCCGGCGTCAACACGTCCGACGTCGAGGTCAATATCAAGATTGCTCTCGCAGCAGCAATGCACGACGGTCGCCTGACTCGGTCAAAGCGCGATCAGCTTCTTTCTTCCATGACGGACGAGGTCGGCAGGCTCGTGCTGCGGAACAACTATTTGCAGTCTCTCGCGATATCGCTGACCGAGCGCAAGGGCACTGCCAACGGGCTGGAACTTGCTCGGCTCATGACAGTGCTCGAAGGCGCAAAGCAGCTGAACCGGAAGGTGGAGACCCTTCCCGACGACACGGTCCTCGCGGAACGCTATACCGCTGGCAAGCCGCTCACCCGACCCGAAATCGGCGTTCTGCTGTCCTATGCGAAGATCGTGCTGTTCGACGCATTGGCTGCCAGCGATCTGCCGGACGATCCCTATTTCGCGGCAACACTTTCGAACTACTTCCCCGCAAAGATGCGCAAGACGAACGCGTCGGATATCGATACCCACCGTCTACGGCGCGAGATCATTGCGACAGTGTTGGCAAACGAGGCCATCAACCGCGGCGGCCCAAGCTTTGCCATCAGCATGACGGATGCGACGGCGGCATCCGCGCCTGAGGTTGTTCGGGCCGCGATAATCGCCCGCGATGGGTTTGACCTCAGCCGACTCTGGGCGGAGACAGACGCATTGGATGGCAAGATTTCCGGCCAGATGCAGAACCGCATCTACGAGGAAATCAGTCATACGTTCACGGTGCTGACCCGCCTGCTCCTGAAGACTCAGATGACCAAGGGCGATATATCCGCAACTGTCGAGGGACTTCAGACTGCCCTCAAGAAGCTCAAGCCGATTTTCGCCAACCAGACGGTGCCGGAGCTCGAAGCGCGGCAGCAGGAGTATCGTGACGCCGGTGTGCCGGATAAGTTGGCCGCCGAGATCTCGGGGCTGCTCGGCTTTGCCCTCGTACCTGAGATCATGCAAATCGCTGCCCGCACGGGCGAACCGCTGGCGCGTGCCGCGGAAAGCTATTTTGCTGTCTCCCAGACCTTCCGGATCGGGCGCTTGCTTGCCGCCGGCTCACGGATCATCACGGCTGACCACTATGAAAACCTGGCGCTGGCCCGCAGCATCGACCAGATCGCAAGCGCGCGACGCGATATCGTCATTTCGGCACTTGCCAACCACGGTAAGGACAAGCTTCCGGTCCAAGCTTGGCATGCAGGCGATCGCATCAGGATCAACCGGATAGCGGAGGAACTGTCGGGGTTGAGCGACAGCGGCGACCCGAACCTTGCCCGTATCACCGTGGCGGCTGGTCTGTTGACCGATCTTGCGCGCGACGGGGCTAGGTGAGACAGTTCCGCTCGGAATCAGGAGCGGACTGTGAATCGCATCGACTGGACGGGAACGCAGCCGGCTAGGGCATCGGAGAAGGGCATCTGGGGCTGGATGCTCTTTGACTGGGCAGCCCAGCCATTCTTCACTGTTGTAACGACCTTCATCTTCGGTCCCTACTTCGTGTCGCGCCTGACTGCCGATCCGGTCTCCGCCCAGGCAATGTGGAGCAACATGGCGACGATCTCTTCGGTGATCATCGCCATTTTGTCGCCAATCCTCGGCTCCATCGCCGATCAGTCCGGCGCCCGAAAGCCCTGGATCGCGTTTTTCGCGGTGATCAAGATTGCGAGCCTCTTCGGCCTTTGGTTTGCAGCGCCCGGCTCACCGTTGATCTACCCAATAATCTTCATGATCCTGGCCTCGATCGCGGCCGAGTTCTCGATCGTCTTCAATGATTCCATGATGCCTCGGCTCGTCAGCAAAGACGAGGTCGGCAAACTATCCAATACGGCCTGGGGCCTCGGCTATCTCGGCGGGATGATTGTTCTTATCGCCGTCGTGGTCCTGCTCGCCGGCAATCTCGAATCCGGCAAAACAATTCTTGGTCTCGATCCGTTGTTCGGTCTCGATCCGCACCAGGGCGAAGATGCCCGTATCACTGGGCCGATCTCGGCTGTCTGGTATCTGATCTTCATTCTGCCGATGTTCTTTTTCACACCTGACATCAGCAAGGGCCTTCCGTTTGGCGCTGCGGTGCGAGCCGGCTTTACCGAGTTGAAGAGTACACTTGCCGAACTCAAGCATCGCCGTGGCATTGTTCGCTTCCTCATCGCCCGGATGATCTATCAGGATGGCGTCAACGGGCTGCTGATCCTCGGCGGCGCTTTTGCTGCCGGAATGTTCGGCTGGGCGACGATTGAGATCGGGATCTACGGAATCATACTCAACGTCGTTGCGATCTTCGGCTGCATCATTGCCGGTCGCGTTGATCGGCGTATAGGCTCTAAGTCGACGATCGTTATCAGCCTGACAATGTTGCTGATCGCCACTATCGGGATAGTGTCGACCGGGCCTGGATACACTCTCTTTGGTTTGCTGAAGCTGCCAACCGCCGATTCCGGCGGCCTCTTCGGTACGGCAGCGGAGAAGGCATACATTGCCTACGGTCTGCTGATCGGTCTTGCCTTCGGCCCGGTGCAGGCGTCCTCGCGGTCCTATCTCGCGCGCAGCGTAAGCCTGAGCGAGGCCGGTCGCTATTTTGGCATCTACGCGCTGTCAGGGCGCGCTACGAGCTTTCTGGCGACGCTGTTCTTTTCCGCCGTAACCTATGCGACCGGTTCGTCGCGCTTGGGAATGGCAACACTGGTAATCTTCCTCGCTGCAGGACTGGTCCTGCTTTTCCGTACGCCCTATCCAGCGGACAGGGCGTAACGGCAGCCCACGGGTTTAGTGGCGGAAGTGCCGCATGCCGGTGAAGACCATCGCGACGTTGTGCTCATTTGCAGCATCGATCACTTCCTGGTCGCGCATGGATCCACCGGGCTGGATCACTGCCGTTGCACCAGCGGCGATCATGGACAGCAAGCCGTCGGCGAAGGGCAGGAAGGCCTCAGACGCCACTGCCGAACCGCGTGTCAGCGGCTCTGCAAGCCCGAGAGCCCTGGCTGCCTCCTCGGCCTTCAGGCCAGCGATACGGGCAGAATCGACGCGGCTCATCTGCCCTGCGCCAATGCCGGCCGTCTGTCCATCCTTGGCATAAACCACGGCGTTCGATTTGACATGCTTGGCTACCTTGAAGGCAAATTTCATGTCTTCGAGTTCCTGCGGGGTCGGCGCACGCTTGGTAACCACCTTGAGCTCCAGATCCTCGGCCATGCCGTTGTCTCGGCTCTGCACAAGCAGGCCGCCGGAGACGGTTTTCGCCGTCAGGCCGGCTGAGCGCGGATCCGGAAGGCCACCTGCAGTCAGGAGACGAAGATTTGCCTTGCGTGCAACGATGGCTTTCGCTTCCTCGGTGACGTCGGGTGCGATGATAACTTCGGTGAAGAGCTTGATAATCTCTTCCGCCGTTTCCGCATCGAGCGTCTGGTTGAGCGCGATGATACCGCCAAAAGCCGAAACGGAATCGCAGGCAAGCGCGCGCTTGTAGGCTTCCAGCAGGTTGGTGCCGGTCGCCACGCCACAGGGGTTTGCGTGCTTGATGATCGCGCAGGCTGCTGCCTTTTCGGGCAGGAACTCGGCGACGAGTTCATAAGCCGCATCGGTGTCGTTGATGTTGTTGTAGGAAAGCTGTTTGCCCTGCAGCAGCGACGCGGTGGCAACACCGGGGCGACGCTCGCCCGTCACATAGAATGCCGCCTTCTGATGCGGATTTTCGCCATAACGCATTTCTTCCTTGAGCACGCCGCCAATGACGCGATGACGCGGTGTGTCGATCGAAAGAGCTTCGGAAAACCAGTTGGAAATCATGGCATCATAAGCTGCCGTGCGCGCGAACGCCTTGGCGGCCATCCGCTGGCGTAACGGATAGCTGGTCTGACCGGCGTCCGAAGCCAGTTGCTCGAGCAACTCAGGATAGTCCGCCGGATCGGTCAGGATCGTCACGTAGGCATGGTTCTTGGCCGATGCGCGGATCATCGCGGGGCCGCCAATATCGATATTCTCGACAGTCGTCGCATAGTCGCCGCCGGCAGCGCGAACATCCTCGAACGGATAGAGGTTGACGACCACCAGGTCGATACCCTCGATGCCATGCGCCTTCATTGCCGCCTGATGTTCAGCATCGTCCCGAATGGCGAGCAGCCCACCATGCACTTTCGGGTGCAGGGTCTTCACGCGACCATCCATGATCTCTGGAAAACCCGTGACCTCGGAAACATCGGTCACCGTAAGACCGGCCGCCGCAATTGTCTTGTGAGTGCCGCCGGTCGACAGGAGGCGAACGCCCTTGTCGGCGAGCGCACGCGCGAGTTCGACGATACCGGTCTTGTCCGATACCGAAAGCAACGCGGTCTTGACTGCGACCTTGTCGGGTGCGGGGATTTTCTTGGAAACAACGGCCATGAGGCTTCTCCGTTTGGTCTTCGGGAGATATCCGGCGAGGGATAAGCGGATGATGGCGCCGCGTTAGCACAGCTTTGCCGCCGCGGAAACACTCGCTAGCCCTTGCGCGATAAAAACCAGCGTATTTCCGGCCGCTCGGGATAGGAGAAGGCGATCTCGATCTGGTCGGAACCGCAAATGCCCGAAGCATCCGCAAAGAAAACGTCCTCGCCGATGACGATCTCGTTGCCGGGCGACGAGAACAGCCATGTTTCTCCATCGGGCGCCGTCATCATCACCGACTCTTTGTCGAACTGCTTCAGATTGATGGATGGGTGAGCATGGAAGCGCGCCACCGCACGCACGGCCTCATCGACCTTGCCTTCCGGCGCAACCAACCGATCACAGCCCGTAACGATCAATCCCGTGGCGTTCAGGGTCAGCTCTCGCTCATGCAGAACACCGAAGGCGTTGAGGTAGCCGTCATGGCTTGCCTTGATCACGTCGCGGCCGTCATCGGCGAGCACGCGATCCACATTCAGGCTTTTCACGCCGTCAGTGATAACGTTTGCGACGAAGTCGGAGGACGCAAAACGGCTGGAAGAAGTGTCGTTGACGGTCACCGTGCTATGCGCAGCCGTCGTTCGAGCGATCTGCACGTAGCGCTTGCCGGCAAACTTCGGCGATCCGGAATTGACGATAAAGCGGTGACGTCCGGACGACATCTCAAACGACAGGCAACCCGCATGCGCCGTGCGCGACAGACTGCCGGCCGGCGGCAATCCTGTATCAGCAATGACCACCGTTCTACCTGAGGCTAACCGTTGATAACGTGAATGGGGCATCGCCTTGAAGGGATCACCCGCAGTCTCGTCGTACCGAAGCAACGACATCAATTCCGTCGCGAGCGTCGACGTTGCGCCGTTAAAAAGCGCAAGGTCGCCATCCTGGTGCCGGAAAAACCGCAGCGCTGGGTACATGCGATCGATGCCGGAAATCAGCTTCTGCGGCAAATCATGCCCGAGATTGACATAGGTTTGCCGGAGCGGAAGAAGATCCAAGAGCAATTCCAGGCCGACGCGCGGATTGCGCGAGACATGCCCGCCATCCGGTAGAATCTGGCTGTCGAACTCCTGGTCCAGTGCATCAGCAGCGCGCCGAAGGGCACCTGCGCGCGTCGGCATGGCAATAGAGGCCATTGCAAGGGCAATGCGCAATCGAAAGCGAACCTCGCCGGGTGGCGCGTACTTTGCCATGCGGCGCAGAAATCGCACTTGGAAGGCTAGCGAGCGCAGGAAGCGGCGATAGAAGCCGCGATCGGCGTTATGGAGAACGACAGGCGAATGCGAGAGCCAGGAAATAACACGCTGCGCGGTAACATCGATCTCCCAGGCGATACCTTCGATGCGGCCGCCATGCAGCGACAGCCAATTGTTGACGATGGACCGGGCAACGCTCGAATGCAGGTCGCTCTTCTTGGTCCGCATGTGGCGGAGCCAGCCAAAACTATGAAGCCGCAGGGCGAATGATCGGGATGGGAGACTGAAATTGAAGGGCGACTTGCCACCGGTTTCGAGGAGCCGACCGGCGAGCGGGAAGCGACCGTTCAAAATCTCGTCGGCCACATGCGGATCGACCGCGCGCAGGTCGGTGGGAGCGACGATCAACCGCTCCGGGGCGTGAACGGTATGGCGGAAGAGACGCAGCCGCAGGATTGCTCCGCGGCACAGCGTGCGCCGCCAAGCCTCTCCCACGTAAAGAGTCGAGAACCCGGACCACATGTTTATTGTCTATTGACCCGCGTCGTTAAGAATAAGTGAATAAGCCCGGAATCAGTGACACTTACGTATCAAATTATGACAGGTGCTCAACTATGCCAGTTGCCTTTCAATCAGGCAACACGGCGCATCATGACGGCGTAGAAACCGTCAAGTCCGCTGGCAAAACCGGAGGGAGCTTCGAGCATGTCGGGTGTGGTGCGGAATTCTCCGAGGGCATTGATGGCAGATTCCAGGCCCGGCCACTGCTGGGCATCAATGGCGACACGCTCAAGCATCGGTGTGTCGGAAAGTACGCGCGCGATTACCTCTTCGCCCTCGGCCGGATCAAGCGAGCAATTGGAAAAGACGATCGTCCCGCCCGGCTTCAACAAGGTTATCGCGTGTCGCAGCAGGCGTTCCTGAAGACTTGCAAGTTTCGCTATGTCATCCGGTCCCTTGGCCCAGAGAACATCGGGATGGCGACGCGTCGTTCCCGTCGATGAGCAGGGCGCATCGAGCAGTATGGCGTCGAAAAGCTCCGTCGGCTCGTATTTGGTGAGGTCGCTGGCAACAGTCTCGGCATTCAATCCAAGCCGATCGAGATTCCCTCGCAGTCGCTTGATGCGGTTTTCGGACTGTTCGACCGCAGTAACGTTGCCTCCGGCAAGGATGAGCTGGGCTGTCTTACCGCCGGGAGCTGCGCATAAATCGGCAACGCGCTTGCCCGCCAAGTCGCCAAACAATTGGGCGGGAATGCTGGCTGCTGCGTCCTGAACCCACCACGCGCCTTCCGCAAATCCTTCCAGTGAGGGGACGCCACCCTCGAAGGCAGCCAGCCGAACACCACCGGTCGGCAGCACGAGGCCGCCCAGACGTTCCGCCCATCCCTGCGCGTCATCCTTGACCGTAAGATCGATAGCCGCCGGCTCCAGCTGCGAGTCAGAGATCGATCGCGCCCTTTCCTTGCCGTAGGCCTTCTCAAGCCGGTCGAGAAACCATTCCGGCATTACTGGAATGGAGTTGATCTCGGCAAAGATCTGGTCTTTCTCGCGTCCAAGACGGCGCAGAACGGCATTCACCAGCTTTGCAAAACGGCGATTCCGGGGGTCCTGATTTGATTGCTCGACGGCGAGGTCGACCGCAGCGTGATCCGGCACATCAAGGTAGAGAATTTGCGCGGCGGCAATCGCAAGAACGTGATGCAGGGCCCGCGCGCCTTCCGGAAGGGGTGACTCAAGCAAGCCGGCGATTGCGGCGTCGATCCGCGGCAAATGGCGCAGCGTCGCATTGAGAATGGCGCGAACGAGGGCTCGGTCACCCTCATTGAGAGCCTTATACGCCGGATTGCCATGTTCATTGTCCAAGGCACCGTCAAGCGAAAGCTTCCGGTCGACGACGGCCGCCAGGATCTTGGCCGCGGCAGCGCGAACCTGCAATCCGGGCTTTGCCGGAGCAGCGACAGAGCCCGAATTGGAAGACTTTGGTTTGCGAAATGGCTTTTTCTTGCCGTCAGAATTCAAGACCACGGACCTTTTGGCGGTTGTGAACCACCGCGATCAATACCGGTATTCGGAACCGAACGCGATTTGCGCATCGGATTATCAGCGCGAACCGGCGGCGTCGAGATATTCATGCCACCGCGCGCCATTTCCTGCAGCGCTGCGATCCGGTTTTCCGTGTTCGGGTGCGTGGAGAACAGATTATCCATCCCAGCACCGGTCAGCGGATTGATGATGAACATGTGGGCGGTTGCCGGATTGCGCTCGGCATCGTAGTTCGGCACCTGCGAGGCGCCACGTGCGATCTTGCCAAGTGCCGATGCAAGCCACAGCGGATTACCACAAATCTCTGCACCACGGCGATCGGCCGAGTATTCGCGCGTCCGGCTGATGGCCATCTGCACCATCATTGCAGCAAGCGGCGCGACGATCATCGCCAGCAACACCCCTACGAAACCGAGCGGATTGTTGTTGTTTTCTCGGTTGCCACTGAAGAAAAACGCAAAATTTCCCAGCATGGAAATCGCGCCGGCAAGCGTCGCCGTGATGGTCATCGTCAAGGTGTCGCGATTCTGCACGTGCGCCAGTTCGTGCGCCATCACGCCGGCGACTTCCTGGGGCGTCAACGCACTCAGTAGCCCAGTGGACGCGGCAACGGCAGCGTTTTCCGGATTACGACCTGTCGCGAAGGCGTTTGGTTGTGGGCTGTCGTAGAGGTAGACCTTCGGCATCGGCAAGCCAGCATTGCGCGCCAAATCCCTTATGATCGTGAAAAACTCCGGCGCATTGCGCTCGTCGATCTCCTGGGCGTGATAAGCCGACAGCACCATCCGGTCGGAATTCCAGTAGGAAAAGAAGTTCATTCCGGCGGCGATCACGAACGCGATCATCATGCCGCCACGCCCGCCAATTAGGAAGCCGACGGCCATGAACAATGCGGTCATGAAGGCGAGCAACATGGCTGTACGGACAAGATTCATCGCTATCTCCAAAGTGCCCCTGAGCGGACCGCATAAAACCAGAGGGTTTCAATTGCGGCGCTGGCGCTCTATGATTTGGTCATTCACCAGCCATTTTCAATGTTTTTCAGGCGGAATCGCATGATGCAGCCAGCAGACAACGACAACGACGAAACCCTGGCGACTGAGGCTGCCGAGGCTCCTCGGAAGTTGCTATCACCGGCTGCCAAGCGCGCGCTTGCCGAGGCCGAAGAGCGGCGCCGAAACGAGAAGCCGGTAGAAATGCCTGCAGAGATAGGTGGCCGCGGCGGCGCAGATCCCTCGCGCTTTGGAGATTGGGAAATCAATGGCAGGGCGATCGATTTCTAAGTAAATATTCCTATTGACTTTCACTCATGATCGGAATTTATTCCTTTTATGAGAAAGATTGCTCCCCTCGTTGCGCTTGCCCTTGTTGCGACCCCTGTAACGGCCGTTGCTCGCGACGAAATAGAAGGGCCTGTTTCGGCGGAAATCCTGAGGGTGATCGATGGCGACACGCTGCTGGTCGAAGCGCGTCCTTGGCCGCAGCAGACAATGGAAGTGTATGTCCGGATCCGCGGAATCGACGCGCCCGAAATGCACTCTAGCTGCGCTGAAACAAGACGCGCGGGGATCGACGCGCGCCATGCCCTCGAAACCCTGACATCGGGATCATCGGAAATCCAGCTGACGCAGATCGCGGGCGACAAGTATTTCGGCCGCATCCTGGCGAACGTCACCCTTTCAGATGGCAGGAATCCGGCTCAAGACATGCTGGAAGACGGGATCGTGCGGGCCTACAACGGCGGCCGAAAACCGCGAGAAACCTGCGGCGCAGAGAATTGAAGCCGCCCCGATCGCTCGGAGCGGCTTCCTTCTTTATGCGGTCGCCTTGTTCTGGCGGTTGGCGATGAGGTCATCGACTACTGCCGGATCGGCAAGCGTCGAGGTATCGCCGAGAGAGCCGAAGTCATCTTCGGCGATCTTGCGCAGGATACGGCGCATGATCTTGCCCGAACGCGTTTTTGGAAGACCCGGGGCAAACTGTATCTTGTCGGGTGCAGCGATCGGGCCGATTTCGCTGCGGACATGCTTGACCAGTTGCTGGCGCAAATCGTCCGAACCTTCGTTGCCGGCCATCAGCGTGACGTAGCAATAGATGCCCTGACCCTTGATCGGATGCGGGTAGCCCACGACAGCCGCCTCCGAGACAAGGTTGTGCGAAACGAGCGCGGATTCGACTTCGGCGGTACCGAGGCGGTGGCCTGAAACATTCAGCACGTCATCGACGCGACCGGTGATCCAGTAGTAGCCGTCCTCATCCCGTCGGCAGCCGTCGCCGGTGAAGTACTTGCCCTTGTAGGTCGAGAAGTATGTCTGGATGAAGCGCTCGTGATCGCCGTAGACGGTCCGCATCTGACCCGGCCAGCTATCGGTAATGCAGAGGTTTCCGTCGGCGGCACCCTCGAGTACATTGCCTTCATTATCGACCAGCTGCGGCTTCACGCCGAAGAACGGCATCGTCGCGGACCCCGGCTTCAGGTCGGTCGCGCCCGGAAGCGGCGTGATCATGTGACCGCCCGTTTCCGTCTGCCACCAGGTATCGATGACAGGGCAACGCTTGTCGCCAACGACATTGTAATACCATTCCCACGCTTCCGGATTGATCGGCTCGCCGACTGTTCCGAGCAGACGCAGGCTAGAGCGCGACGAGCGGGTGACGAAGTGATCGCCAGCCCCCATCAGCGACCGGATCGCCGTCGGCGCCGTGTAGAAGATGTTGACCTTGTGCTTGTCGATAACCTCCCAGAACCGACCCTGGTCCGGAAAGTTCGGCACCCCCTCGAACATCAGCGTCGTCGCGCAGTTCGCAAGCGGACCGTAGACGATGTAGGAATGACCGGTGACCCAGCCGACGTCGGCGGTGCACCAGTAGATATCGCCCGGATGGTAGTCGAAGACATACTCATGGGTCATTGCCGCGTAGACGAGATAGCCACCGGTCGTATGCAATACGCCCTTTGGCTTTCCCGTCGAGCCGGAAGTGTAAAGGATGAATAGCGGATCCTCCGCCCTCATCTTCACCGGCGGGCACTCCGGCTTAACCGTGGCGATTTCCTGATGGTACCAGAGGTCGCGGCCCGGCGCCCAGCCGGTCTTGCCGCCGGTACGGCGCACCACGAGCACCTTGTCGACGATGACATGTTGGCGGGCGGCAATGTGAATGGCCGTGTCGGTATTGTCCTTCAGCGGAACAGGTTTGCCGCCGCGGACGCCTTCGTCGCAGGTGACCACGAAGGTGGATTCGCAATCGACGATACGCCCGGCCAGTGCTTCCGGAGAGAAGCCACCGAACACCACCGAATGGACTGCGCCGATGCGTGCGCAGGCGAGCATCGCGTAGGCCGCCTCCGGGATCATCGGCATGTAGATCGTGACGCGATCTCCCTTCTTGACGCCGTGCTTCTTCATCACGTTCGCCATCCGGCAAACATGCTCGTAAAGCTCGTTGTAAGTGATCTTCTTGTCGACGTACGGGTTGTCGCCCTCGAAGATGATTGCCGTCTGATTACCGTTGGTCTTCAGGTGCCGATCGATGCAGTTGTAGGAAACGTTCGTCTGCCCGTCCTCGAACCACTTGATCGAGACCCTGCCAGTAAAGGACGTGTTCTTGACCTTCGTGTAAGGCTTGAACCAATCGATCCGCTTGCCATGCTTGCCCCAGAATTTGTCAGGGTTCTCGACGCTTTCCTCGTACCATTGTTCGTACTTGGCTCTATCGATAAGCGCATGGTTCTTCACCGGTTTTTGCACCGGGTAGATCTTTTCGGACATGGAACTCCTCCTCACTCGGACACCGGACGGAACGAAGCAGTCCGGCTTGGCTCTAGGCATTCATAGCAGGTCGCATTTGCCCGGCAATTAGACAAAGGTCATTTCATTCGTGATCAATTGCAATTCTGCGTCACTGCGGTTATATAGCGCCATATTTCCCGGACATAGTGGTGACAATCCACGGACCGCGACACCGGCGCGGACGACAGAAGGACTATATCCATGGCTCAACAATTGCTCATGCCGAAGGCGACTGCCATCTGGCTCGTCGACAACACAGCCCTGTCATTCGACCAGATCGCTCAGTTTTGCAGACTGCATCCGCTCGAAGTGAAGGCAATTGCCGATGGCGAAGCTGCGCAAGGCATCAAGGGTCTCGATCCCATAGCAACCGGTCAGCTTTCACGCGACGAAATCGCCCGCGCGGAAAAGAATCCGGCGCATAAGCTGAAGCTCTCCGAGCCCAAGGTTCGCGTTCCCGAATCCAAACGTCGCGGTCCGCGCTACACACCGGTTTCGAAGCGCCAGGATCGTCCGAACGCCATTCTCTGGCTGGTGCGCAACCATCCGGAACTGAAGGATGCGCAGATTTCACGGCTGGTCGGTACCACAAAATCGACAATCGAACAGATTCGCGAGCGCACACACTGGAACTCCGCAAATCTCGCGCCGATGGACCCGGTGACACTCGGTCTCTGCAGCCAAATCGATCTCGACATGGAAGTCGAGAAGGCAGCAAAGGGTCGTCCGCTGCCGACGGCGGCCGAGCTTGGCGCGACCCTGCAGTCGGCGCATGAAACTGAACGTCTGACGAGCCATGATCGCGAAGAGGAGAAGGAAATCGACGCCGATGCCGTCTTCGCAAAACTCAAGTCGCTGAAGTCCTCTCCGAAGGATGAGGACGAAGACGATCAGTACTGATTGTTTTGATGAATGATTTAGAAGGCCCTGCGTAGCGGGGCCTTTTTACTTTGTATCTACATCGGCAGCGAGCCGAAGCCGCGCTTGCGCAACGCTTCACCGATCTCCTCGAGAATTGCCGGGTCGTCGATCGTCGCCGGCATTTTCCACGGCACGCCATCGGCAATCTTCTGGATCGTGCCGCGCAGGATCTTGCCAGAGCGGGTCTTGGGAAGGCGGTCGACGGTTATCGCCGTTTTGAAAGCAGCCACCGGGCCGATCGTTTCCCGGATGAGCTGAACGACCTCCGATTCGATCGCCGATGTTTCCCGTGAAACATTCTTTTTGAGGACAAGGAAACCGCAGGGCACCTGCCCCTTCAACTGGTCGGCAATTCCGACCACCGCGCATTCGGCGACATCCGGATGCGTGGCACAAACTTCTTCCATGGCCCCCGTCGACAGACGGTGACCGGCACAATTGATGATGTCGTCCGTGCGAGACATGATGAAGAGGTAGCCATCCTCATCCACATACCCGGCATCCGCCGTTTTGTAATAGCCAGGAAATTCGGCCAGATAGGCTGAGTGAAAGCGCGCATCCGCATTCCACAAAGTGGGCAGACAACCTGGGGGCAGGGGGAGCTGGACAACCACATTGCCAAGTATCCCCGGCGCAACCGGGTGGCCGGCGTCATCGAGAACGTGGATGCTGTATCCGGGCATGGGTACCGATGGGGAGCCATGCTTTACCGGCAACACCTCAAGGCCGAGCGGATTCGCCACCATCGGCCATCCGGTTTCGGTCTGCCACCAATGATCGATCACAGGAACATCGAGCATACGCTCGGCCCACTTCAATGTCTCCGGATCGGCGCGCTCTCCCGCCAGAAACAGGGCCCTGAAATTCGGCATGGAATACGCCTTGAGGTGAACACCCTCGCTATCTTCGCGGCGAATGGCGCGGAAGGCGGTGGGGGCGGTGAAGAGAACGCGAACGTCATGCTCCGAAGCGATCCGCCAGAAGGCGCCGGCATCGGGTGTGCCCACCGGCTTTCCTTCAAAGATCACGCTGGTGGCGCCTGCCAGCAGCGGCGCATAGACGATGTAGGAATGCCCGACAACCCAACCGATATCGGAGGCAGCCCAGAAGACTTCACCCTGCCGGATGCCGAAGATGTTCCGCATCGACCAGTTAAGGGCGACCATGTGACCACCGTTGTCGCGCACAACGCCCTTAGGCTGGCCCGTCGTGCCCGATGTGTAGAGAATATAGAGTTCGTCCGTAGCGCCGAGGGAAACGCATTCCACCTTCACTCCACGGTTTCTCGCAACAGCAGCCTCGAAATCCTCATCACGACCATCGACCAAATCTGCCGCAAGCTGCGGTCTTTGCAGGACAAGACAATGCGCTGGTTTTGACTTGGCGATGGCAATCGCTTGATCCACCAAAGGCTTGTAGGGTACCACCCGCCCCGGCTCGAGCCCACAACTTGCGGTCACGATTAGTTTCGCTCCCGAATCGTCAATGCGCGCGGCAAGCTCGTTTGCGGCAAAGCCACCAAACACGACGGAATGAACAGCGCCGATGCGCGCGCATGCAAGCATGGAGAAGACTGCTTGCGGCACCATCGGCATGTAGATGATAACGCGGTCGCCCTTGCCAATCCCCCGTTCGCGCAGCGTCGCGGCGATGGCACTCACTTCGGCGAGAACTTCGCCGTAGGTAAAGATGGTCTTCGCACCGCTGATGGGGCTGTCGTAGATGAATGCGGTGTCGCCGCCGCGACCTGCCCGAACATGGCGATCCAAGCAATTATAGCAAGTATTGGTTTCGCCCCCGGGGAACCAACGGCCATATGGACCGCCCTCCCGTGAAAACGTCAGTTCCGGCTCTTTGAACCAGTCAATTTGCGCCGCCGCCTCCTGCCAGAAGGCCTCGGGATCGTCCTTCCATCTGGCATAGGTTCGCTGATAGCCACCCTGCATCTGCTCCTCCCCAGGATATGCAAGTTACCTTAGCAATCTAGGAGAGGCTGGGCAGGAGAGGAAGCCCGACGAAAGCAGCGTATCAGCGGGCGCCGAAAATCGCGGACCCCACGCGGACGCTGGTCGCCCCAAAGGCGATCGCCGTTTCATAGTCCCCGGACATTCCCATCGATAATTTCTCGACGCCGCAAGCCTTCGCGAGCTGCGCCAGCAAAGCGAAATGCGGGCCCGGATTTTCGTCAGCGGGCGGAATGCACATCAATCCCTCAATGGTGAGGCCGAGCTCGTCGCGGCAAAAACCGATAAACTGCATCGTCTCTTTGGGTGCGATTCCTGCTTTCTGCGGCTCAAGCCCGGTATTCACCTGAACGTAGAGGCGGGGGGTCTTCGCCTGGCGCTTCATCTCATCGGCAAGTACGCGGGCAATTTTCTCGCGATCAACAGTTTCGATGACATCAAACAGCGCCACTGCTTCCGCTGCCTTGTTCGACTGCAGGGGTCCGATGAGATGAAGTTCGATGCCGGGTATTTCAGCTTTCAGGTCAGGCCATTTTCCCTGACTTTCCTGGACCCGGTTCTCTCCGAATATTCGCTGCCCAGCCTCGAGCGCTGGGCGAATCGCGTCTGCGTCGAATGTCTTCGAGACGGCAACCAGCTGGACCGACCCATCCGGTCGTCTGCCTTGCAGCTCGGCTGCAGCAATACGCGAGCGTACATCGTTCAATCGCTCTTCTAGTTCCATCGTTCGCCTCGAGATGTCGCGTGAGAAGATGGCCATGCACTAAACGCCCGGGCTGTGCTTGCCAAGGCCCACATGCTTGAAATCGTGGCCGGAAGACCGAGATCCGGCGCCTACGGCGCCCACAAAACTTGACGCTACCGCGGTTTCATGGTGAAGGTCACCACCAACTTCCCCTGATTTTCTGGAAATACGAATACCATGGCTACCGAACGTTATAACCCGCGCGATGCCGAACCTCGCTGGCAGCAGAAATGGAACGAGGCGAAGGTCTTCGAGACCGACAACAGCGATCCGCGCGAGAAGTATTACGTCCTCGAGATGTTTCCGTATCCGTCCGGTCGCATCCACATGGGCCATGTGCGGAACTACGCGATGGGCGATGTCGTCGCCCGCTACAAGCGCGCTCGCGGCTACAATGTCCTGCATCCCATGGGCTGGGACGCTTTTGGCATGCCGGCTGAAAACGCGGCGATGGAGCGAGGCGTCCATCCCGCGTCCTGGACCTATCAGAATATTGCCTCCATGAAGTCCCAGTTGAAAGCGATGGGCCTGTCGTTGGACTGGAGCCGCGAATTCGCAACCTGCGACGTCGCCTACTACCAGCACCAACAGCATCTCTTCCTGGATTTCCTAGAGAAGGGGCTCGTGTATCGCAAGCAGTCGAAGGTCAATTGGGACCCGGTCGACAACACGGTTCTCGCCAACGAGCAAGTGATCGACGGCCGAGGCTGGCGTTCAGGTGCGCTGGTCGAGCAACGAGAATTGACGCAGTGGTTCTTCAAGATCACCGACTTCAGTCAGGATCTGCTTGACGCGCTGGACACGCTTGATCAGTGGCCTGAAAAGGTCCGGCTCATGCAGAAGAATTGGATCGGCCGATCCGAGGGCATGATGCTGCGCTGGGAGATCGTCCAGCCGACAGCTCCGACCGGAGAAACCGAGATCGAAGTCTATACGACTCGACCAGACACTTTGTTTGGCGCTTCGTTCCTGGCCATAGCGGCCGACCATCCGCTGGCGAAGGATGCCGCGGCGAAAAATCCGGCTATCGATGCTTTCTGCGAGGAATGCCGTCGTGCCGGCACCTCGCTCGCGGCACTGGAAACCGCGGAGAAGAAGGGCATCGATACCGGGATTCGGGTAAGGCATCCGCTTGATCCCTCATGGGAACTACCTGTCTTTGTCGCGAACTTCGTTCTTATGGACTATGGCACTGGAGCGATTTTTGGTTGCCCGTCCGGCGATCAGCGCGACCTCGATTTCGCACGCAAGTACGGTCTGCCCGTTGTTCCGGTTGTTATGCCGGTGGATAGCGATGCCGCGACGTTCAGTGTCGGTGACGTTGCCTATGACGGTGATGGCGTGATGATCAATTCGCGTTTCCTGGATGGCAAGAACACAACTGAAGCATTCGAGATCGTGGCCGACCGCCTGTCATCTATGACGCTCGGGAATGCTCCTCAAGGGGAGCGCAAGGTGAACTTCCGCCTGCGCGATTGGGGCATTTCACGCCAGCGCTATTGGGGCTGCCCGATACCGGTCATCCATTGCGATGACTGTGGCGTCGTTCCCGTTCCGAAGAAGGATCTGCCGGTAAAGTTGCCTGAGGACGTTACCTTCGATCAGCCCGGCAATCCGCTCGACCGTCATCCGACGTGGCGGCATGTCGGCTGCCCGCAGTGCGGCAAGGATGCGCGGCGTGAAACCGACACGATGGATACCTTTGTCGATTCGAGCTGGTATTTCACGCGCTTCACCGCCCCCTGGGAGGACAAGCCGACCGACGTCAGCGCTGCCAATCGATGGCTCCCGGTCGATCAATATATTGGCGGCATCGAGCACGCCATCCTGCATCTGCTCTACTCGCGTTTCTTCACCCGGGCGATGCGCGAGACGGGTCACGTCGACGCCAGGGAGCCGTTCAAGGGTCTCTTTACGCAGGGTATGGTCGTGCACGAAACATACAGCCGCGGCTCGGGAATGAGCCGCGAGTGGGTCGCGCCCGCCGACATTCGCATTGAAGAGCTCGACGGCAAACGCCGCGCCTATCACCTCTCCGGCGGGGAAGAAATCGCGATCGGGTCGATCGAGAAGATGTCGAAGTCGAAGAAGAATGTCGTTGATCCGGACGATATCATCGCGTCTTATGGCGCCGACACTGCACGCTTCTTCGTCCTCTCGGACTCGCCGCCGGAACGGGATGTCATCTGGTCGGAAGCGGGCGTCGAGGGCGCTCACCGATTTACCCAGCGGTTGTGGCGACTGATCGCCGAAGCCGCGGACGCTCTGAAGAATGTGGCTGCGACTCCGGCTAAGGATGGCGAAGGGCAAGCGATCTCGCAAATCGCTCACAAGACACTCAAGGCCGTTGAAAACGATTATGATCGTCTCTGGTTCAACAAGGCTGTCGCGCGGATCTACGAACTGGTCAATGCGCTTGCATCGCCTCTGACCAAAGTTGCTGCCGGCGAGGGCGATTTGGCCTATCGCGCCGCCGTACGTGACGCTGCGCAGATCCTTATCCAGCTGGTAGCGCCGATGATGCCCCACCTGGCCGAGGAATGCTGGGCAGCGCTCGGCAACGATGGTTTGCTGGCACACACCGATTGGCCGCATTACGATGCCGCCCTCGTCGTTGAAAACGATGTGGTTTTGCCAGTTCAAATCAACGGTAAGAAGCGCGCCGAATTGACAATTTCACGCGACGCAGATCAGAATGCCGTCACCGAGGCCGTACTAGCATTGGACGACGTTAAGAGGGCTCTGAGCGGTCAGACGCCCAAGAAGATCATTGTGGTTCCGCAAAGGATTGTGAACATTGTCGTTTGATATCGCTTTTAAGCTGGTACGTGGCACCGGTATTGCCGCAATCCTTGCGTCCACGGCCTTTCTCGCATCCTGCCAAGTTAGGCCCCTTTATTCCGAAAGCTCAGGCGTAGCCGGCAAGCTCTCGTCTGTTGGCTTCTCCGAAGCGACCAGCCGTGTCGGGCAGGAGGTTCGCAACCGGCTGATCTTTATCGCGGGGCGCGGGGCCGGCGAGCCTGAGAACCCCGACTACAAGGTGGAATTGAGCGTGCGGTCGAACATCATTAGCACATTGCTCGTCGCGTCGTCGGATGAGTCGCTGGCTGGCCGTGCAACGGTTAGCGTCGACTATACCCTGAAGTCGACGAAGGACGGCCATGTTATAAAGGCTGGCAACCGCTATGCGACCGCCCTGCTTGATTTTCCGGGTCAGGAGTTTGCGAAGCAGCGCGCCATTCGTGATGCCGAAAATCGTGCCGCGCGGCAGGCAGCCGAGTTCGTTGGTGCAGATATTGCGGCTGCGCTCGGCCGCTGAGGAGCCGGAGCGTGGTGGAAATCAAATCGCACGAATTTGAAGGCTTTCTTGAGCGATCCGCCCGCAACTACCGCCTGTTCGTCATCTACGGACCAGACCGCGGCCTCGTCTCTGAGCGTGCGACACTGCTCGCGGGCAAGACCAGAGTTTCGCTTGACGATCCCTTCTCCCTGATAAAGCTCGACATCTCCGATTTGCAGCGGGATCAAGGCCGTCTTCTGGACGAGGCAGGGGCGATCGGCCTCTTCGGCGGGGACAAACTTATCTGGATACGCGGAGCGGCGAACGAGAAATATCTGGTCGACTCTCTCCAGGCTTTGTCAATCAACATGCCCGAAGCCACGTACGTGATCGTCGAAGCTGGGGATCTGAAGAAAGGATCCCTACTGCGAAAGGCAACCGAAGCGGCGCGCAATTTGGTGGCAATCCCCTGTTACGCGGATGACACCCGTGCGCTAAACAGCCTGATAGACAGCGAACTCTCCAGCGCTGGAATCGGCATCACGCCGGCTGGACGGCAAGCTTTGCTGGAACTCATTGGGGGAGATCGTATTGCCTCGCGCAATGAACTGCGAAAGCTCGCACTCTATTGCCGCGGAAAACCGACGATCGAAGAACACCACGTTACAGAGATCATTGGCGACGCTAGCGCAATATCGGTAGATGATGCGGTCGATGCGGTGCTGAACGGCAATCCAGCAAGTTTTCTGCACGCGATGCAGAAGATCATATCCTCCAAGACCGCTGTGTTCCTTGTTGTTCAGGCCTGCCTAAAGCAATTTCAACTGCTTGACGCGATGAAGACGGAGATGGACGAGAAGCGATTGCCGGCTGCGCAGGTCATGCAGACGTTAGGCCGCCATCTTCACTTTCGACGAAAGCCAATCATCGAACAGGCACTCCGAACCTGGTCCGCTGAGGCCTTGGCGCGGGAGGCAAATCGCCTGCAGGCTGCAATTCTACAAACCCGCAAGCGCGCAGCCCTGGAAGACAGCATCGCTCTCCAAACGCTGCTCTCAACGACATTACAGTCGGCACGTCGATAACTGCTTAGCGACGCTCCAAAAGTCTGCAGATTTCTTCTAATTGTTCCAATGACTTATAGGAAATTCGAATTTGTCCTCCGCTCGCTTTGTGATTGATCATCACATCGAGGCCGAGTGCATCCGACAATGTCCGCTCTAATGCGAGCGTGTCCGAATCCTTCTGATCCTTCTGGTGCCCTGGAGCCCTTGGCTCGGATTGTGCCTTAATATCGTTCTGAGCCAGTCGTTCAGCGTCGCGCACTGACATGCCCTTTGCGACGATCGTACGGGCGAGGGCGGTCGGGTCAGAGGTCGGCACCAAGGCTCGGGCGTGGCCGGCCGAGAGGCTGCCCGCAGCCAACAGATCGCGAACCGGCTCCGGTAACTTCAGGAGACGCAGCGAGTTCGCAACATGACTACGGCTCTTGCCGATAATTTCGCCGAGATCATTCTGCGTATAACCATATTCCGCCATCAGCTGATCATAGCCTAGCGCCTCTTCCAGCGGATTGAGGTCGGAGCGCTGCACGTTCTCAACAATCGCGATCTCGAGCGCGGTTTTATCATCGACGTCGCGCACGATCACGGGGATTTCTACGAGACCGGCCAGTTGCGCCGCCCGCCACCGTCTTTCGCCGGCGATGATCTCGAACTGATTGCTTGCAAGCGTGCGAACTACGACCGGCTGGACAATGCCGTGTTGGCGGATAGAACTCGCGAGTTCATGCAGTTGGCCATCATCAAAGAAGCGCCGAGGGTTGCGCGGGTTCCGGCTGACGAATTCGATCGGAACCATACGATCGGCGCTGACTCCCGGCTTTGCAGTATCAACCGGAATCGGCTGGTCCATCTCGCCAATCAATGCAGCTAAGCCGCGACCAAGTCTTCTCTTCGAGACATCATCGTTCATGAATAACTCGCCATTCTTTCTTCAAATCACGCGGCGAGACGTTGGCGCTCGCGCTGGATAACCTCGGATGCCAACTGGAGATACGCCTGGCTCCCCGCACACTTCAGATCATACAGAATTGCCGGCTTTCCATAGGACGGCGCTTCCGAAACGCGTACATTTCGCGGAATCAACGTATGGTAGACTTTTTCTCCGAGATGGGTGCGCACATCGTTAACAACCTGTTGCGCCAGATTGTTGCGAGAATCGAACATTGTCAGCACGATGCCTTGGATGTCGAGGTTGGGGTTAACGGTACGTCGAACCTGATCGACAGTCTCCAGGAGCTGACTAAGACCCTCGAGGGCGAAAAACTCGCATTGCAGCGGCACAAGCACTGAATGCGCCGCAGCCATCGCGTTCATCGTCAGGAGGTTAAAGGAGGGTGGGCAATCGACAAGAATATAGGAGAAGCGGAAAGCATCCTCTTTGGCGAGAGCCTTCTTCAGCTTGAAGACGCGATCATTTTGGCTCGCGATCTCCATTTCGACACCGAGCAAATCCATTGTCGAAGGCACTATATAGAGGTTGGGTACTGCAGTCTCCTGCGCCACCTCCTCCACAGAGCAATCGCCCAAAAGCAAGTCATAGGAAGATAGCCGGCGATGCTTCCGGTCAATACCGAGGCCGGTGCTGGCGTTGCCTTGGGGATCGAGGTCAACAATCAAAACCCGCTCGCCGATCGCAGCCAGGGCCGTCGCCAGGTTGATGGCAGTCGTGGTCTTACCAACGCCGCCTTTCTGATTTGCAATGGTGATTATACGATTTCGTTCGCCAGCCATAGCCAAAGCCCGATCTGTTAAGCCAAGCGTCGAATGTTGAAGATTTCCAGAACCACGGAATCCTCCTCGACAGCGCTCTTATGTTCTAACAGATCGAATCGCCACTCACCACGCGCTTTCTCGATCTCGGCACGGTAATCCCGTCCTTTGTGGAAATAAGCACGAAGATCCGCATTCTTCTGCGACCATGGCTCGACATAGGTCAGGAGCTTTGTGAGGTCTGCAAGCGCCCGAGCAGAGACAAAATCGCAGTTCTCGATAGTCGGCGGAGCGTCTTCGATTCGCTCGATGTGTATGGACCCTCGAGCACCGGTCTCGCGAAGTGCTGTGCGGAGAAACGCAGCCTTCTTGCGGTTACTCTCGACCAAATGAACCCATCCACCACCCAGTTCGGCAAGCATAATAGCCGTTACAACGCCAGGGAAGCCACCGCCGCTACCGAGGTCAACCCACGTGAGAGGCGACGATTGGATCTGAAAGACCTGTGCGGAGTCAGCAATATGTCGGTTCCACGCGTCATTTAGCGTGGATGGCGCAGTGAGATTGATAGCCTTTGCCCACTTTTGGAAAAGGCCCACGAAATGTTCAAGGCGCTCCTGTGTTTCACGTGAAACACGCCGACCGTTTAGGTGCATGATAGGACTCTCGTAAATTGCAATAGGCGCCTCAGCCTGATGCCGCGGCGCTAAAGACACCACGTCTCAAGTGAACGAGCAACAAGGAGATGGCGGCTGGCGTCATGCCGTCGATCTTAGCGGCCTGCGCGACGTTGTATGGGCGCGTATTGTGCAACTTAGACTTTAACTCGTTGGATAGACCGGCGAGGACGCTGAAGTCAAAGTCGCCCGGTATCGTCAGGTCCTCATCACGCTTCACGTGCGCGATATCAGCTGATTGCCGCTGCATGTAGACTGCATAGCCCGCCTCTATCTCCAGGGCATCAGCCACCCGACTGTCAATACGCGACAGCTCAGGCCAAATCTGCCGAAGATCCTGCAAGCTAAAATCGGGATACGACAGAAGATCGTAAGCTGAGCGGCGCTGGCCATCCTGATTCAACTTGAGTCCAAAGCGGCCGGCCTCGTTTGGGGTCACTGACAGTGCCTTAAGGTGCGAGCGGCCTCGCTCCAACGCGTCACTATAGGCTTGAAAGCGATCACGGCGGCGGGATGAAGCACTCCCGATCTGAATAGCCAACGGCGTGAGGCGAACATCTGCGTTGTCTGCCCGCAGCGACAAACGATACTCGGCACGGGACGTAAACATCCGATATGGCTCAGCAACACCGCGAGATGTTAGGTCATCGACCATCACCCCGATGTACGAATCAGTGCGACTAAAGAGAACCTCGCTCTGGCCGCCAGCCAGGCGGGCGGCATTGATACCGGCGACGAGACCCTGAGCTGCCGCTTCCTCATAGCCCGTTGTACCGTTGATTTGCCCAGCCAGAAACAATCCAGGCATCTTCTTGACTTCCAGCGACGGCTTCAGTTCTCGAGGATCCACATGATCGTATTCGATCGCGTAACCCGGCTGCAGAATCTGAACGCGCTCAAGACCGGGAATCGTTCGAATGAATGTGTCCTGGATCTCGGCAGGCAGTGAGGTCGAGATTCCATTGGGATAGACCGTCTTGTCGTCGAGACCCTCAGGCTCAAGAAAAACCTGATGTCCGTCGCGTTCGCCGAACTTCACCAGCTTGTCCTCGATTGACGGACAGTAGCGCGGGCCGACTCCCTCAATCTGACCCGAGTACATTGCGGATCGCCTGAGATTCTCAACGATGATCCGATGTGTTGCCTCGGTGGTACGTGTCACGCCACATTCGATCTGCGGGTTCACGATCTGATCTGTCATGAATGAGAACGGGACGGGCTCGTCATCAGCACCCTGTCGGCCAACACTCTGCCAATCGATGGTAGTGCCATCCAGGCGCGCCGGGGTACCGGTCTTGAGGCGTCCAAGCCCCAGACCTAGGCTCAGAAGCGTATGAGAGAGGCCGAGCGACGGTTCCTCACCAACGCGACCAGCCGGTATCTTCTTGTCGCCGATGTGAATAAGACCGCGTAGGAAAGTTCCGGTGGTTAACACCACAGAGCCGCAGGAAAGAATCCGGCTATCTTTCATGACAACAGCTGCAACACGATTTTCTACTATCGTCAGATCGAACGCATCACCTTCGACGACGGTAAGATTTTCGACGCTTTCGATTTCCGCGAGCATCGCTTCTCGATACAGCTTGCGATCGGCTTGGGTGCGCGGGCCGCGAACCGCGGGCCCCTTCTTCCGGTTCAACATACGAAACTGAATACCGGCGGCGTCAGCCACCCGTCCCATCAGCCCATCCATGGCGTCGATCTCTCGAACCAGGTGGCCTTTACCAAGTCCGCCAATTGCCGGATTGCACGACATGATACCGATCGTGTCGCGGCGATGCGTGACCAGCGCCGTCTTGGCACCAAGACGCGCAGCGGCCGCAGCGGCTTCGCATCCGGCATGTCCGCCGCCGATGACGATGACATCGAACCGTGAGGTGTTCATTCTTCGAGCTCCTGAGATTGTCCGGTGATGATCGAAGTGTTGCAGCGAGTCAAGGCGTTTCACGTGAAACCGCTCCGCGGCGGCACCGATTCGGATGTTTCACGTGAATCATTTTCCGATGCAGAACTCTCCGAAGATCACGTCGAGCAAGTTCTCCACGTCGACACGTCCCGTGACGCGCCCCAGTGCATCACTGGCCGCTCTTAGGTCTTCCGCTCGCAGATCCAACCCTCGCGTGGGGTTTAGTAACGACGTCTCCAAAGCAGAGAGTGATTTCGCCAGCGAATCTTTGTGACGCGTCCGACTCGGGATAGCCATCGACTGCGGATGCACTTTGGCTCTTAGACGCTCGACAATCAGGGCGCGCAGCCTTTCCAGGCCGGTTCCGTCCGCCGCCGAGATGACGAGATCATAGTCATTCATACTCTTACGGGGCAAGTCGCTTTTGGCGCCGACCAGCAACGCACCCTCAGGGTACGTGTTCGTTGCGGTATCTACCGACATATCCTCGACAAAGATCAAGAGGTCGGCTTCGGCAATCGCTTTCTCGGCCCGTCGGATACCCTCGCGTTCAACTCTCTCCGCTGCGGCGCGAAGGCCCGCCGTGTCGTAAAGTTTGACCAGGTAGCCGTCCATGTTCAGATCAACGTGCAGTACGTCCCTTGTTGTCCCGGCGATATCGGTGACAATCGCAACGTCGCGCTTAGCCAAGGCGTTCATCAGGCTCGACTTACCGGCATTCGGTCTGCCGGCGATAACAACCTTGAAACCGTCTCGGATAATCTCACCAGCCTCGAGCTGTAGGAGATGCTCGCGCATTTCTGTGACCAGCCTCGCCACGTCAGCCCATACTTGATCCGATACGGAACCCGGCACATCCTCCTCGTCCGGAAAATCAAGCTCTGCTTCGATTAGGGCGCGAGCGCGCGTCAGCCGATCCGCCCATCCGTTGTAGACCGATGAAAGGCCGCCCGAGCTCTGCTCGACAGCCAGCCGCCGCTGCATCTCCGTTTCGGCTGCAATCAAATCTGCCAGGCCCTCGACTTCGATTAGATCCAGCTTGCCATTTTCGAAGGCGCGCCGCGAAAATTCTCCTGGCGCCGCTGGTCGTAGATTCTCGAATTCCGCAAGTTCCCGATGTAAAGCATCAACCACGGCGCGGCCGCCGTGGAGATGTATCTCCGCGACGCTTTCGCCCGTGAAAGAATGCGGCGCCGGGAAATATAGAACGAGCGCGGTGTCAATCACCAGACCATTACGAGTCCGAATCGACCTCAGTGCTGCTTGTCTAGCCGGGGGCGGCGCGCCAATCAGTGAGGCCAGAACCGTAGGGACATCAGCGCCGCTGATTCGAACCACCGCGAGTCCCGCAGGGACGGCACCGCTCGACAGCGCGAATATTGTGTCCATGTTGGGCAGCATTTTCCTTCTCCAGTGCAAGGCTGAAGATAACAGGTGTATAAAAAGAAAAAACCGGCCACGCTGTGACCGGTTTACCTTGGTGAATCCGGCTAAGGATCAGGTGTTCATGGAGTCGAAGAAGTCCGGATTATTCTTCGTTTGCTTCAACTTGTCGATCAAGAATTCGATTGCGTCCGTCGTGCCCATCGGCGCAAGGATACGCCGCAGCACGAAGATCTTCTGCAGGTCCTGGCGCGGTACCAACAAGTCTTCCTTACGTGTTCCGGACTTCAGGATGTCCATCGCCGGGAAGATACGCTTGTCGGCGACCTTGCGGTCGAGGACGATTTCCGAGTTACCGGTGCCCTTGAATTCTTCGAAGATAACTTCGTCCATGCGGCTACCCGTATCGATGAGAGCTGTGGCGATGATCGTGAGCGATCCGCCCTCTTCAATATTGCGGGCCGCGCCGAAGAAACGCTTGGGGCGCTGCAGGGCGTTAGCATCGACACCACCGGTAAGAACCTTACCGGAAGAGGGTACGACAGTGTTATAGGCGCGACCGAGACGCGTGATCGAATCAAGCAGGATGACAACGTCGCGGCCATGCTCAACGAGGCGCTTGGCCTTTTCGATGACCATCTCCGCCACCTGAACGTGGCGCACGGCCGGTTCGTCGAAGGTTGACGAAATGACTTCCCCGCGAACGGAGCGTTGCATGTCTGTCACTTCCTCGGGACGCTCGTCGATGAGGAGAACGATGAGATAGCACTCGGGATGATTCGCCGTAATTGAATGAGCGATATTCTGGAGAAGGACGGTCTTACCGGTGCGCGGCGGCGCGACGATCAGTCCGCGTTGCCCCTTGCCCAGCGGCGCAACAAGGTCAATGACGCGCGGCGAAAGATCCTTGGAGGTGGGAACCTCCAGCTCCATCCTGAAACGTTCATTGGGGTAGAGCGGTGTCAGGTTATCGAAATGCACCTTGTGACGAATCTTTTCGGGATCGTCGAAATTGATTGTGTTGACCTTCAACAGTGCGAAGTAGCGCTCGCCTTCCTTCGGTCCACGGATCGGGCCTTCAACGGTGTCGCCAGTCTTCAGCGAGAAGCGGCGAATTTGGGAGGGCGAGATATAGATATCGTCGGGACCCGGAAGATAGTTGGCGTTGGCGGACCGCAGGAAGCCGAAACCATCCTGGAGAACCTCAACAACACCTTCGCCGATAATCTCCACATCCTGGCTGGCAAGCACCTTCAGGATCGCAAACATCAGTTCCTGCTTGCGCATGGTGCTTGCATTTTCGACCTCGAGCGATTCGGCAAACGCCAGCAGATCCGTCGGGGACTTACTCTTAAGTTCTTGAAGCTTCATTTCAGCCATGAAGTGACCATTACTCTTAAATTCTGGGGGGAAGGCGATGTCGAGGCTGTAACCGGTCCTGCGAAGAGATCGCAGACGATCAAACTTTACATACATGCCACAAGGATGAGGTGGAGGGAAAATAGCGAGTAAGGTTCACCGCCGCAAGGGGGCTGCTTAAAATCAAGCAAATTTAACCGACAACGTCTCTTTAGAACGGTTTGACGACGACGAGGATAACAATCCCGATCATCAATAGGGTCGGCGCCTCGTTCATGAAACGCCAATAGCGTGCAGACCGGCGGTTTTCATCACGCTCAAACGCCTTGACGGCGCTTGAGAAGAAGACGTGCACGGCTGTCAGAAGCACGACGAGACCGATCTTTGCATGCAACCATCCTCCCTGGAAGTCGTAGACCGACCAGGCAAGATAGAGGCCAAGAATCCAGGTCAGCATCATTGCCGGGTTCATGATCACCTTCAGAAGACGGCGCTCCATGACCTTGAAGGTTTCCGACTGGGTTGAACCCGGCTCGGCATCGGTATGATAGATGAAGAGGCGCGGCATGTAGAAGAGGCCAGCCATCCACGAAATCACCGCTATGATATGAAGCGCCTTGATCCAAAGGTAGAGATCATCCGGATTCCAGAGAAATAACCCCACAGCCAGAAGTGCAAAGAACAGGATCGCGAAATGCGCCCGGCGACGTGCGTAGGCGCCAGGTTTCTCATCGGTCTGCTTCTCCATGGGCTATCGCCTCCAACCGCGGACATGGTCCACGAGCAGCTGGACATTTTGAGGGTTCGCCTGGGGGGTAATCCCATGACCGAGATTGAAGATCAGCGGGCCGTTACCGAGCTTGTCGAGGATATCGTTGATACCATCCATCAGAGCTCCGCCACCGGCCACCACGCGCATCGGATCGAGGTTACCCTGAACCGCACCGTCTTTCTGCAGCTCTACAGCGAAATTCAGTGGCACCGACCAGTCGAGACCGATCGCATCCGCCTTCGTCCGCTGACGATAGCTCTTCAGCAGGAAGCCGGCGCCCTTTGCAAAGGCGATGATCCGGGCATTCGGCCGTCGTGCTTTTATGGAGGCGATCATCCGCGCGACCGGCTTCACCGCGAATGCCTCGAATTCCCGCTCACCGAGAACACCGGCCCAGGAATCGAAAATCTGCACAGCGTCGGCCCCGGCATCGATCTGCGCGACGAGATAGTCGGCTGACACTTCCGCCAAAACAGCAAGCAGGTGTTCGAAAGCTTTCGGATGTTTGTAGGCGAAGAGCCGGGCAGGGGCCTGATCGGGCGTTCCGTGACCGGCTATCATATAAGTCGCCACCGTCCACGGAGCGCCACAGAAGCCGAGCAAAGTCGTCTCGGCAGGCAGCTCATTTCGAAGACGCTCAACTGTTTCGAGAACCGGTTTGAGGTAGTCGACGACGTGGTCGAACTCCAGTCGGCCGATTCCGGTTTCATCGATCGGATCCATCTCCGGTCCATGCCCTTCCGTGAAGCGAACGTTGCGTTTCATCGCATCCGGAATCACGAGAATATCGGAAAAGAGGATGGCTGCATCAAAACCATAGCGACGAATGGGTTGGAGCGTTACCTCAACGGCATGGTCAGGCGTATAGCAAAGGTCCAGGAAACTTCCTGCCTTCGCGCGCGTTTCTCTATACTCGGGAAGGTATCGTCCGGCCTGCCTCATCAGCCAGATTGGAGGGGGGCTGAGTGTCTCGCCGTCCAAGACCCTCATGATTTTCCGGCGGCTGTCTCCCACGCTTCTCTTCCCTATAAAAAATCAAAGATAATTTAAAAGGTTTCTATTTCTTAGAGTCTGTTTCTATCAAGGATTAAAATCGATCCACTACCGGAGCGTTTTGTCGCGCTGCCGCCGCGCCAAGGGGAGGAGACGGAGAACCGCTACACGAAAATCGGGGATAGACGGAAATATGAGAATATTTACAATCGGATAGAGAACGCAAGTTCGGGCGGAACTGTGGAAAAAGTATCGACTTTCGTGGAACGGTCACCAACTATCCACAGAACCAACAAGCGACTTTTTTGAGCTTCCGCGAAATTCGATTTGTGGAAAAGGTGGCATGTTTTCCCTTGCCTTATCCCCGCCGTGTCTCTTAGCTCTCGGCTGTCCAGTCTTTTCAACAGGTGGCCAATAATAACGTGGAGAACCGCCCAAACTTCTTCCATCTACATCTGATTTCTGACTCGACCGGCGAAACACTGATTTCTGCCGGCCGCGCGGCTTCGGCACAATTCAAAGCCGCACAGCCGATCGAGCACGTCTACCCGTTGGTCCGCAATCGCAAGCAGCTTCTGCAGGTGCTGCAGTCGATCGATAGTCAGCCTGGGATCGTTCTTTATACGATTGTCGACCGCGAGCTCGCGACCTTCATCGATCAGCGCTGTGCGGAGATGGGCGTTGCGTCCGTCAACGTGCTTGAACCGGTCATGAACGCTTTCCAGATCTATCTCGGTGCACCGTCACGCCGTCGCGTCGGTGCGCAACACGTAATGAATGCCGGCTACTTTGCCCGCATTGAAGCGCTTAACTTTACGATGGATCACGATGACGGACAGATGCCCGACGACTACAATGACGCCGATGTTGTCATCATTGGCATCAGTCGAACGTCGAAAACTCCGACGAGCATCTACCTCGCCAATCGCGGCATCAAGACGGCGAACATCCCGATTGTCCACGGCGTGCCGCTTCCGGACGGACTACTCACCGCGACCAAACCTCTGATTGTCTGCCTGATTGCTACGACCGATCGGATATCGCAGGTTCGCGAGAACCGTATTTTGGGAGCAACTCCTGGCTTTGACCGCGGGCAATACACCGACCGGGCTGCCATCTCGGAGGAACTGAAATACGCGCGGTCGCTCTGTGCCCGGCACAACTGGCCCCTTATCGACGTGACGCGCCGCTCCATCGAAGAGACTGCAGCAGCGATTGTTGCGCTCCGTCCGAAGCTCCGTTAAGCGCTGTCACATCAGACCTGTTCGAGGCTCCATGGTACCCAAGCTCATTCTCGCATCCTCCAGCCCGTTCCGCCGCATGCTGATGCAAAATGCCGGGCTCGCCTTCGACGCACATGCAGCCCAGATTGACGAGCGCGCGGTTGAAGCGCCTCTCGAACGAGAAGGCGCTACGCCGGATACTGTGGCGCTCGTCCTCGCCAAGGCGAAGGCGAAGGAAGTCAGCGACCGGTTTCCGGCGTGCTTCGTCATCGGCTCTGATCAGACGATGTCGCTTGGGCCGCAGACCTTCCACAAGCCAAAGGACATGGCGGATGCTGCGAACCACCTTCGCGCGCTCTCGGGCAAGACACATCGGCTGAACAGCGCGATCGCGATTGCTTACGGCGGCGACATCGTCTGGGAGCATGTCTCGCACGCGGACCTAACGATGCGACCGCTAACCACCGATTTCATCGCTCGGCATTTGAACCGGGTGGGGGAGAGGGCACTCGGCAGCGTCGGTGCCTATCAACTCGAGGGAGAGGGGCTTCAATTGTTTTCGAAGATCGATGGAGACTATTTTACAATCTTGGGGTTACCGATGTTGCCGCTGTTGGAGAAGCTCAGAGAATTGGGTGCCATCGATGCATGATTCACGTGAAACATTCGAGCCAAAGGCCTTCGTCACAGGCTTTCCCGTCAAGCATTCCAGGTCCCCTCTCATCCATGGCTACTGGCTGAAGACCCTTGGATTGCCAGGTTCGTACTGCGCCCACGAGGTTGCGCCTAACGATTTTGCAGCCTTTGTAGATTCTCTGAAGAACGGCGAATCCGGCTTCGTAGGCGGCAATGTCACCATCCCGCATAAGGAAATGGCGTTCAAACTTGCCGACGATCCCGATGAACTTTCCGAAGAATTGGGCGCATCCAATACGCTTTGGATGGACAACGGCCGGCTGAAGGCGACAAATACGGATGGACGCGGCTTTACGGCCAATCTCGATGAACGACATTCCGGTTGGGACGAGGCGGAAAAGGCGGTGGTCCTCGGCGCGGGAGGGGCAAGCCGAGCCATCATCCAGGCCCTGCGCGACCGAGGCGTCAAGGAAATTCATCTGGTCAACAGAACGGTCGAGCGCGCCAAGGAATTGGCGGATCGGTTTGGACCCAAGATACATGCTCATTCGATGGCTGCGCTACCTGAAGTCATGAGTGGCGTGGGTCTTTTCGTCAACACGACGTCGCTGGGTATGGATGGCGAAGGCGCGCCTCGGATCGATTTTTCGCCGTTACTCTCCGATGCCGTTGTGACGGATATCGTCTACGTCCCCCTGATGACGCCGTTCCTGGTGCAGGCCCAACAGCAAGGCTTCGCTGTTGTCGACGGGCTCGGCATGCTGCTGCACCAAGCCGTGCCCGGATTTGAGAAATGGTTCGGGCATCGCCCGGCGGTCGACGAGAAGCTGCGTGCGATCATCATTGAGGATATGGACAGGCATTGATGTTGCGGATTGGACTGACCGGCTCGATTGGAATGGGCAAATCAACCATGGCAAAGCTCTTCGCTGAAGCAGGAGTGCCCGTGAATGATTCCGATGCCGTCGTCCATGACCTTTACGCCGGCGAGGCAGCACCGCTTGTCGATGCGGCCTTTCCCGGCACGATGAAGGACGGTGCCGTCGATCGGCAGGAGCTCGGTCGTCAGTTGGCCGGAAGCCCGGACGGTTTCAGGCGCCTCGAAGCCATCGTCCATCCGCTTGTGAGAAAGCGCGAGTTAGAATTCATCGAACGTGAGCGGCAACGCGGCTCGCCAATGGTGTTGATCGATATCCCGCTGTTGTTCGAAACAGGGGCTGAGAACAGGGTCGATGTCATCGTGGTCGTCAGCTGTGATCCACAGATACAGCGAGACCGCGTACTTGCGCGGCCGGGAATGACAGTGGAAAAATTCAATATGATTCTTGCGCGCCAGACGCCGGATGCGGAAAAGCGAGCAAGAGCCGATTATGTGATCGATACCGGGCATAGCATCGAAACGGCCAGAACACGGGTCGCCGAGATTATCTCGGACCTGAAGCGGCGGCTCGCCAGCGGGGACTTCCTGAATGCGTGAAATCATCTTCGATACGGAAACCACGGGCCTCGATAACCGTGTGGACCGCATTATCGAGATCGGCGGCATCGAGCTTTTCAATCATTTTCCGACCGGCAATACGATCCATATTTACATCAATCCGGGCGATCAGAAAGTACACCCGGACGCGCTTGCCGTTCACGGCATCACCGATGAGTTCCTCAAGGACAAGCCCTCGTTCGCAGATGTTGCGCAGCAAATTATCGATTTCTTTGGCGACGCGAAATGGATCGCGCATAATGCCACGTTCGATATGGGCTTCATAAACGCTGAGCTCGCAAGGCTCGATTTGCCGCCGATTCTGCCTGACCGCGTGCTCGACACACTGTCGATGGCGCGCCGCAAGCATCCGATGGGACCCAACTCGCTCGATGCGCTTTGTCGCCGCTATGGCATCGATAATGCACATCGAACGAAGCACGGCGCGCTTCTCGACTCCGAACTGCTGGCCGATGTCTACATCGAGATGATCGGTGGCCGTCAGGCCGCCCTTGGCCTCGGAACCGCCGCGAGCAATTCGGCAGGCCAGGAAATCGTGGTCGAGGAAATCATCGTCGGGACGCTCGAACGGCCGCGGCCCCTTGCGCCGCGTCTCAGCGAAGGCGAGCAGCAAGCCCATGACGCGCTCATTGCCAAACTCGGCGCCAAGGGTGTCTGGGGAAAATACGATCTCGCAAACTAAAAATGCCCGGGGCGACCCGGGCATTCGATTTTGTTCCAGCGTGCTATGCGCGAACTGTTAGTTCGTGGTTGCCTGGACCTTGGCACGGGCCTGCTCTTCGGCAACCCGCTGCGCAAACATCTGAGAGAAATCAATCGGATCGATCATCAGCGGCGGGAAGCCGCCATTACGCGTGACGTCGGCAATGATCTGACGTGCGAACGGGAAGAGCATGCGGGGGCACTCGATAAAGAGGACCGGCAGCATGTGCTCCTGCGGGAAACCCGCAATCCGGAAAACGCCGCCATAGACGAGCTCAGTGTGGAACACCGTCTTGTCACCATCCTTGGCTTCGGCGTTCAGAGAGAGAACGACGTCGAAATCCGTATCGGAGAGCGGATTGGCGTTGACGTTGACATTAATGTTGATGGCCGGAGCCTTGTCACGCGCCTGCAGCGAACGCGGAGCACCCGGATTTTCGAAGGAGAGATCCTTGGTATACTGGGCAAGGATGGTAAGGCTCGGGCTCGTTGCACCGTTATTGCTGTTTTCGTCGGCCATTGGCTTTTCCTCGAGGGCATTGGATGGTGCCGCTCTATCATTTCGGGCATGGCCTTACAACCCTGAGCCAGCTTGCCGCCTCGACCGCCTCCTACTTGCCCAGATGCTTTCCCGACCAGGGAGAGTTGCCGTTCGGCTCGCGCCGAAAGTCATCGTCGTCCAGGTCCACGATCTTCGAGTCCTTGGAGCGGCCAGAGGAGCTGAAGCCGCCCGTTGGGCCTACGACGACGAAACGGCGGCTGACATACCGCCAGGCCAGATCGCGCACAGCTGGAATGAAGATCAGCAACGCCACGATGTCGGTGATGAAGCCAGGGACCATCAGCAACAATGCGGCAATCACGAACATGGCCGGACGAAGCAGTTCTCGCCCCGGCACCATTCCGTTTCGCCCTTCAGCGGACATGCGGCGCAGGATTCCGACGCCCTGACGCCTGAGCAGGGCCATGCCGACCATGAAGCTTAGAATGACCAGCGCCAGCGTCGGCCAAAGTCCGATCACTCTTCCGACGAGCACGAAACCGGCAATCTCAGCGAGCGGCAACAGCAGCAGAAAACCAGGCAGGATCTTCAAGGGCATCGTCTAATTCCGGCCTAAGCCGGACTCCGTTGGAGGGTCGCGTTGCAGACCCCATTTGAATCATCTGTATAGGCGGACTATATGGGAGTACAAATCAGGGATGTTAACAGCGGCTGCGGCGGGATATGGGTTCAAACGACTTCATCACATTGTTTTTTCTCGTGGCGGCGGTGCTGATTTTTCTGCAACTGCGCAGCGTTCTCGGTCGCCGTACGGGAAATGAGAAGCCCCCGCGCGATCTTTACACGCCGCGCGACGCCGTTGCGCCTGACTCGCCGGATGCTGGAAAGGTAGTAACACTGCCGCGTCGCGATGCGTCGGCCGAAGAAGACGATCGTTTTGCCGCAATCGACGCCTTTGCTCCAGCCGGCACATCGCTGAACGAATCGCTCCGGGAAATCAACAAGGCTGATGCTTCGTTCAATCCGAAGGAATTCGTGAACGGCGCCCGAATGGCCTATGAAATGATTGTGATGGCGTTTGCGGATGGCGATCGCAAGGCTCTGAAGAACCTCCTATCGCGCGAAGTTTATGACGGCTTCGATGCCGCCATTTCAGACCGTGAATCCAGGGGCGAGAAGGTGAAGTCGACCTTCGTCGGTATCGATAAGGCCGAGATCACCAGCGCCGAAATCAAAGGCACGGAGGTGCAGATTACGCTTCGCCTCGTCAGCCAGTTGATCTCAGCCACCTATGACAACGCTGACAAGCTCATTGATGGCGATGCGGAGAATGTCGCGGAGGTCAACGATCTCTGGACTTTTGCACGCGACACCCGTTCGCGGGATCCCAACTGGAAACTCGTGGCCACCGAATCGGAAGCATGAGTGAGGAAACCCCGGGCTTTGCCCTGCAAGCAATAAGCTTCGATGATCTGGAAGGCTGGAAGGATGATGATCCCTCCGGCCTTTTTGAAGCAATGGAGGCATGTCGCCGGCAGATCAGCGAGGTTAAGGCATACCGGACGGGCTCGCTCGGGTTGACGGCACAGGATCTTTTGCCGCTGCTCGAAGCGGCGCGGAGTGCGAGGATTTCATCGGCTACCGATGCCCGGGCTTTCCTCCAATCCCACTGTCGACCCTTCCGAATTTGCCGGATGGATGGCAGTCCGGGTTTCGTTACTGCCTTCTATGAGCCTGAGGTTTTGGTTTCGGCGGTACCGGACGAAGACTATCGCTTTCCCTTCTATCGGCGCCCCGACGACCTGATCGATCTTGATGAGGGTAATCGTCCGGCCACTTTACCTGGTGGCTATGCGTTCGGCAGGCTGACAGATGGCGCAATTGACGCCTATCCGGATCGTCGTGAGATTGACGAGGGTTTCCTGGCTGGCCGAGGATTGGAGATTGCCTGGGCAAAGTCGAAGGTCGACGTCTTCTTTGTTCATGTGCAAGGTGCAGCACGCCTGCGATATCCGGACGGCGCCATCGGCCGGATTACCTATGCAGCGAAGGCCGGACATCCGTTCTCGGCGATTGGCAAGTTGTTGATCGAGCGCGGAGAAATCGAACGCTCGGAAATTTCGATGCAGGCCATTCGGCGATGGCTGGCTTCACACCCCGGTCAGGTTGATGAAATTCTCTGGCATAATCGTTCCTATATTTTCTTCCGGGAAGTTCCGTCGGCGGATTTGAACGCCGGCCCCATTGCGGCGGCAAAAGTGCCGTTGATTGCCGGTCGTTCGCTGGCCGTTGACCGGCTCATTCACACATTTGGCTTCACATTCTTCATTCGCTCCGAAAACCTGGTCCACCTGGACGGGGGACGACCGTTCGCGCGGCTGATGCTGGCGCTCGATACCGGGTCGGCCATCGTCGGCCCGGCGCGAGGTGATATCTTTACCGGATCCGGGGACCAAGCGGGGGAGCTTGCAGGAACAGTGCGTCACGATGCCGACTTCTTTATCCTGCTTCCGAACGCCGCAGCGGAGAGATTCGCCTGATGGCACGCGACCGAAAGCTCAGTACGGATGAAAGGATACTCTGGGGCAAGGTGGCACGTAGTACGCGGCCTATGCCCGGCAAGCAGGACGACTTGACTGAGCTCGACGCTTTTCTGACAGAGGCGGAGGCTGAAAGCGGGAGGGCAGCGAGCCCGAAATCATCGTCTGAAAGCTTGGTCGCAGCTATGCCTCCGGCTCCGAAATCGCGATCCGGTCTCCATCACCCACTCGAAAGACCGGTCAAACGTAAGATCGCCAAGGGGCGGCTGCCGCTCGAAGCCCGTATCGACCTACATGGGCTGGTTCAAAGCGAAGCCCACATCTTGCTTCTCGAATTTCTGATAAGGGCCCACGAGCGGGGGATGAGACATGTTCTCGTCATTACCGGCAAGGGCAGTTCGCTTGGCAGTGACGGCGCACTGAAGCGTGCTGTCCCGATGTGGTTTTCGAAGCCCGAGTTTCGCTATTTCATCTCATCCTATGAAACGGCAGCCCAACATCACGGGGGTGAGGGCGCGCTCTATATCAGGCTGTCACGCCGACATGGAGAAAGGTTGTGACGCCGTTCGGCGAGGCGATCCGCAAGCTGCGCGAGCGCAAGGGTGTCTCGCAGAAGCAGATGGCAGCTGCCCTCAATGTCTCTCCGGCCTATCTCTCCGCACTCGAGCATGGCAAGCGCGGCTTGCCCAGCTTCGATCTGCTCCAGCGGATCGCCGGTTACTTCAACATCATTTGGGATGAAGCAGAGGAACTTTTCCTTTTGGCGCGTTCTTCCGACCCCCGCGTGGTGGTGGATACGTCCGGTTTGTCGGCCGAACATACCGCATTTGCGAACCTTCTGGCCGGCTGTATTCGCGATCTCGATCAAACGACGCTGGGCGAACTGACAAGCATTCTCGAAAACGGCGGAAAAGCGGACGGAAAACGGTCATAATCCCCTGATTTATGGCCAGTTTGAGCCCGCTGGCATTGGGAACTTCGATCAAAAACCCTATATTCTGGCATGTAAAAGGCAGGTGATTCGCAAGTCTCTTCTCTGCCCCGACAACAGGGAAATTCTCGAAAAGTATGACCGATATACCCACGACGGAAAACGGCGTTAGCACCGAATATGGCGCAGACTCGATCAAGGTTCTGAAGGGCCTTGATGCGGTGCGCAAGCGCCCGGGTATGTATATCGGTGATACCGATGACGGCTCCGGCCTTCATCACATGGTTTATGAGGTCGTCGACAACGCGATCGACGAAGCTCTCGCCGGCCACGCCGATATCGTGACCGTGACGCTCAATCCCGACGGGTCGGTCACCGTCACCGACAACGGTCGCGGTATCCCGACGGACATTCATAGCGGCGAAGGCGTGTCGGCCGCTGAGGTCATCATGACGCAGCTGCACGCCGGCGGTAAGTTCGACCAGAATTCCTACAAGGTCTCCGGCGGTCTGCACGGCGTCGGCGTTTCCGTCGTCAACGCGCTTTCCGTCTGGCTGAGGCTGAAGATCCGCCGTCAGGGCAAGATCCATGAAATGAGCTTCACGCATGGCGTGGCCGACGCACCATTGAAGGTGATCGGAGACGCTGGCGATGAAACGGGTACGGAAGTCAGCTTCATGCCGAGTACCGAAACCTTTACGATGACCGAATTCGATTACGGCACGCTGGAGCATCGCCTACGCGAGCTCGCATTCCTGAACTCCGGTGTACGCATCCTGCTCAGCGATAAGCGCCATTCGGATATCAAGCAGGAAGAGATGATCTACGACGGCGGCCTGGAGGCCTTCGTTTCCTATCTCGACCGCGCCAAGAAGCCGCTAGTCGACAAGCCGGTGGCGATCCGCGGGGAGAAAGATGGGATTACCGTCGAGGTCGCGATGTGGTGGAACGACAGCTACCACGAGAACGTCTTGTGCTTCACCAACAACATCCCGCAGCGCGACGGTGGCACGCACATGGCCGGCTTCCGCGCCGCGCTGACCCGCCAGATCACCTCCTACGCCGATACGTCGGGGATCACAAAGAAGGAAAAGGTGACCCTGACTGGCGACGATTGCCGCGAAGGCCTGACGGCCGTTCTTTCCGTAAAGGTGCCGGATCCGAAGTTTTCGTCGCAAACCAAAGACAAGCTGGTTTCCTCGGAAGTTCGCCCCGTTGTCGAAAACCTCGTCAGCGAAGCGCTGAGCACGTGGCTCGAAGAGCATCCGTCGGAAGCCAAGGTGCTGGTCGGCAAGGTGGTCGAAGCCGCCGCGGCGCGCGAAGCTGCCCGTAAGGCGCGCGAACTCACCCGCCGCAAGGGTGCCCTCGACATTGCCTCTCTGCCCGGCAAGCTCGCCGATTGTTCCGAGCGTGATCCCGCCAAGTCCGAAGTCTTCCTCGTCGAGGGCGACTCGGCAGGTGGTTCGGCCAAGCAGGGGCGTTCGCGCGAAAACCAGGCTATCCTGCCGCTGCGCGGAAAGATCCTCAACGTCGAGCGTGCTCGCTTCGACAAGATGCTGTCCAGCCAGGAAATCGGTACGCTGATTACCGCGCTTGGCACCGGCATTGGCAAGGACGAGTTCAACGCGGAAAAGCTGCGCTACCACAAGATCATTATCATGACGGATGCTGACGTCGACGGCGCCCACATTCGTACTCTGCTTCTGACTTTCTTCTTCCGTCAGATGCCTGAGCTGATCGAGCGTGGTCACCTCTATATCGCTCAGCCGCCGCTCTATAAGGTATCGCGCGGCAAGTCGATCCAGTACCTGAAGAACGAGAAGGCCCTTGAGGATTATCTTATTGCCCAGGGCCTGGAAGATGCCGCCTTGAGGCTCGGCAGCGGTGAAGTGCGCACAGGGCAGGACGTTGGCGAGGTGATCAGCGACGCGTTGCGTCTTCGCGCGCTGCTCGACAACTTGCATTCGCGCTACAATCGCGCTGTCGTCGAACAGGCGGCGATCGCCGGCGCTCTGAACGCCGAAGCGGTCAGCGACCGCGGGAGAGCAGAACAGCTGGCTGGCGAAGTTGCCAGCAGGCTCGATCTGATTGCGGAAGACACCGAGCGGGGTTGGGAAGGGGGCGTGACCAGCGAAGGTGGCCTCAAGCTCGAGCGCATGGTGCGTGGCGTAAAGGAAGTCGTCGTCCTTGACATGGCCTTGATCGGCTCGCAGGACGCAAGGCTTATCGATCAGCTGTCGGCTCGGCTGAAGGAAATCTATCAGACACCTCCATCGCTCTCCCGGCGCGACGGCAACATGGAAATTTCCGGCCCCCGAGCACTTCTGGACGCGATTTTCGCAAGCGGTCGCAAGGGGTTGACGATGCAGCGTTACAAGGGTCTCGGCGAAATGAATGCCGAACAGCTCTGGGAAACGACGTTGGATCCGAACGTTCGTTCACTGCTCCAGGTCAAAGTTGCCGACGCTACGGATGCCGATGGCCTCTTCGCTCGCTTGATGGGTGACGAAGTCGAGCCGCGCAGGGAGTTCATCCAGGACAACGCACTCAGCGTCGCAAACCTCGATATCTAAGATATCGAAACCTCAGATTTGTATCCAAGGCCCCGCGCTTCAACGTGGGGTTTTGCTTTATAAATCCTAGTTCGCGATGAACTTGCCGCGGAAGGCGACCTCGGAAAGAGACTTGCGCTGGCTCGGAACTTCCCGCTCCTGGTTGCGCTCTGAAAGCACGCTCTTGTCGGCAAGGCGACCAACCGCTACGCCTGCCTCGACCCGGTAGCTCTCGGGAATCGAGAACGCCTTGTGGATTTCCTCGTGCTTGATGCCGCCCATGCCGTGGGCATAGAAGCCTGAAAGCCGGGCCTGCAGCGCGAGATAGCCCCAGGCGGTGCCGGCGTCGAACGAGTGCGTGTAGCTCTTCCTTCCTTCGGAAAAGTCGCCGTTGAAACTCCTTGAAACAACGTAGATGAGCGCCGAAGCGTTTTTCGCCCACTCCTGGTTCGACTCGACCAAGAGGTCGACGAACTTGCTCCAGTCCTCCGAGCCATTGAGTGCATAGACAAAACGCCAGGGTTGCTGATTGGCGGACGATGGTGCCCAATGCGCTGCGTCGAGAATTGTCAAAAGAACCGATTCATCAATCACTTCTCCGGTAAACGCGCGAGGCGACCAGCGATCGAGGAACAACGGGTCGATCGCATACTGGGATTCACGGCTATTGCTCTTTGTCATTGCGCTTCCGAGTGCGGTTTCTCACATATCCTAGTGGATGTTGAGTTTTTGGCAGAGAAGATACTTGCTGGCATGGGCGCTGGCGATAGTCGACCTTGCATATCAAGCTCCTTCCCGCTTGTCTTAGGCTTCATCAGAGGCGCTTGGCAAGCGATGGTCGCTTACTGGGAGAGCGCAAGTCTCTCTTGTCACTAGCTGCGCACGCGTCGCAAAGTGATGAAAGGAAACTGATCTTCTTGCAGGCGGGGCCTGGTCAAAGATTGATCGTCGGAAGGCTGGATCTACGGAAATTTTCTGGAGCTGCGTACCGCTTCGCCAAAAAGCCGTAATGACACCGGTGAATATGTCGTTCATAGGTGATCACGACGTCGCTTTTTCTGAGGAGGAATTTCATGAAGCTTATGCGTGTTGGAGAGACTGGCCATGAGAAGCCCGCCATGCTCGATTCCGATGGCAAGATCCGTGATCTTTCCGCGCATGTCGCGGATATTGGCGGCGAAGCGATCTCGCCCGAAGGCTTATCGAAGCTTCAGGCTATTGACCCGAAGAGCCTGCCGGAATTGGCACCCGGCCGCATCGGCGCCTGCGTTGCCGGAACCGGAAAGTTCATTTGCATCGGCCTGAATTTTTCCGATCATGCCGCGGAAACTGGCGCGACCGTCCCGCCGGAGCCCGTCATCTTCATGAAGGCAACGTCGGCAATCGTGGGGCCGAACGACAATGTCCTCATTCCGCGCGGCTCCGAGAAGACCGACTGGGAAGTGGAACTCGGCGTCGTCATCGGCAAAACGGCGAAGTATGTCAGTGAAGCCGATGCGCTTGATTACGTCGCCGGCTATTGTGTGTCCCACGACGTCTCCGAGCGGGCCTTCCAGACGGAGCGTGCCGGCCAATGGACCAAGGGCAAGTCGTGCGACACGTTTGGTCCGATCGGGCCCTGGCTCGTCACCAAGGACGAAATCGCGGATCCGCAAAACCTCGGGATGTGGCTGAAGGTCAATGGCGAAACCATGCAAAACGGCTCGTCGAAGACGATGGTTTATGGCGTTGCCTACGTGGTGTCCTATCTCAGCCAGTTCATGTCCCTGCATCCGGGCGATGTCATCTCGACTGGGACGCCTCCTGGCGTCGGCATGGGCATGAAGCCACCGCGGTTTCTTAAGTCCGGTGACGTCGTTGAGCTCGGTATCGAGGGTCTGGGCTCACAGAAGCAGACCTTCGCGGCTGACCGCTGAGACCCCATTCCGAGATCATTAAGCATTCGAGCGCACCATCATGCCGGGATAATTTTCCCGGCATTTCTTTTTGCGGTGCGGATGCCAATGTTGCTGCGCAACAAAAACCTGTTAATCTGCGTTGAGGTGCCAGCACGTCGTTGGAAAGAATCCGATGCCTTTTCAATCGGCGTCGTCTTCCAGATTAGAGAAAGGTGGCGCATCTCATGTTCTATCAGCTTTATGAATTGAACCATGCTGCATTGGCGCCTTATCGTGCTTTCGCCGATATCATGCGCATGGTCTATGCCAATCCGTTCAATCCCATTTCGCAGACGCCCTGGGGCCGCACTATGGCGGCAAGTCTCGAAATGTTCGAGCGCACAACGCGCCGCTACGGCAAACCCTCATTCGATCTGAAAGAGACCGTCATCGGCGACCGAAAGGTTGCTGTCCGAGAAGAGATTGTCTGGTCACGCCCCTTCTGCAGCCTACTCCATTTCGCCCGCAATGTTCCGAGTGGTCATGTGTCAGACCCGCGCATTCTCGTTGTTGCGCCGATGTCCGGGCACTATGCGACGCTGCTGCGCGGTACGGTTGAGGCGCTATTGCCAAATGCCGACATCTACATCACGGACTGGATGGATGCTCGCATGGTGCCGATGACGGAGGGCACCTTCGATTTCGATGATTACGTCGACTACGTCATCGAAATGCTGCGCTTCCTCGGTCCAGACACCCACGTCATCGCCGTCTGTCAGCCGTCCGTACCTGTACTGGCCGCGGCCGCGGTGATGGAGGCGGAAAACGATCCGTTTTCGCCGTCTTCGATGACATTGATGGGCGGACCGATTGATACGCGCATCAACCCGACGGCGGTAAACCAGCTAGCCAAGGAGCGGTCGCTGGAGTGGTTTGCCGACAACGTGATCATGAACGTGCCGTGGCCTCAGCCGGGCTTCATGCGCCCGGTCTATCCAGGATTCCTGCAGCTGTCCGGCTTCATGTCGATGAACCTCGATCGGCACGTGATCGCGCACAAGGAATTCTTCATGCATCTCGTGAAGAATGACGGCGAGCCGGCCGAGAAGCACCGTGATTTCTACGACGAATATCTGGCGGTCATGGATTTGACGGCCGAGTTCTACCTTCAGACGGTCGACCAGGTGTTCATCAAGCACGCGCTGCCGAAGGGCGAATTGGTCCACCGCGGCAAGCTTGTCGATCCCGCCGCGATCCGCAACGTTGCCCTTCTGACCGTAGAAGGCGAGAATGACGATATCTCGGGCGTTGGCCAAACTCAGGCTGCCCAGACCATCTGCATCAACATCCCCGACAGTATGCGCATGCACTACCTGCAGCCCGATGTCGGCCACTATGGAGTCTTTAACGGCTCGCGCTTCCGCCGCGAAATCGCTCCACGCATCGTCAATTTCGTCAGGGAACATGCGCGTACAGGAAAGCCTGCTGTAAAGCGGGTGATCAAAGGCGGTAAGTCCAGCTGAATTAGTGGATTCTGAATTAGTAATTGTATTTCAAGGTGTTGTGCGATTTAGACGTGCCCCGTCTTGAAGCTTCCTGGCCGTGTAACCACATCGATTCTAGCGCTCGGCATCTTGCCGGGCGCGGAAAATGCGAGGACACCGCACGATGAACCAGTCAGCATTGCTTCGCCCGGATTGGACTCCGGCTACCATTGCCCTGATGATCCTCGGCTTCGTGGTCTTCTGGCCTCTGGGTCTGGCCATGCTCGCCTACATCATCTTCGGGGAGCGTCTGCGCGGTTTCAAGCGCGACGCCAACAATGCCGCGGATGGATTCTTTGCCGGCTGCCGACGTTCGCATGGCCGCTATCGCCCGCATTTCTCGACGGGCAACGTCGCCTTCGACGACTGGCGGAAGGCCGAGCTCGACCGGCTCGAAGAAGAACGTCGCAAGTTGGATGAGATGCGCGAAGAGTTCGATTCCTACGTACGCGAACTGCGCCGCGCCAAGGACCAGGAAGAGTTCGACCGCTTCATGCGCGATCGCAAGAACGCCAAGCGTGACGATAATGGCCCGGTAGCAGAATACCAGACGCCGTAATTCCAGGACTGTTCAGCACTGAAACTTGAACCGGCATCGTTGATGCCGGCTTTTCTTTGTCTGCAGGACAGGCGAATCATATAGAAAGAACCCATGTTCCCGCTTCTCGCAAAGCCACGCCGCAGCGTTCGGAAGCCGGCTCCGCCGGAGACCCGAACGCTTGACGTGGCTGGCCGCCTGATGCCGCTGACGATCAAGCAACACGAGCGGGCGACCCGTATTACCCTGCGTATCGAGCCGGGTGGCCGGGCACTGAAGATGACGATCCCGAGTGGGTTAGCACCGCAGGAGGTGAATGCGTTCCTTGACCGTCATCAGGGCTGGCTGCTGACGAAGCTTGCCAAATTCTCCACTGATGGCTCTCTTCGTGACGGCGGCACTGTTCCTTTCCGCGGCGTGTCTCATCGCATTTACCATACGGGCAGCCTTCGCGGGCTGACGGAGGGCGTCGTCGTCGATGGCAAACCCGTGCTCAAGGTCAGCGGGATGCCCGAGCATGTCGGGCGACGCATTGCGGCTTTCCTGAAGAAGGAGGCGCGAGCCGATCTTGAGAGGTTGGCAACGCTGCACGCCCGATCAATCAATGCACCGATCAAGTCGATCGCCATGAAGGACACTCGCAGTCGATGGGGATCCTGCTCGTCCGAAGGCAATCTAAGCTTTTCCTGGCGCATCGTCATGGCGCCACCGTCGGTCGTTGACTATCTGGCGGCGCACGAAGTGGCCCATCTCAGGGAGATGAATCACGGACCGCGCTTCTGGGCGCTCTGCAAAAAGCTCTGCCCTCACATGGAAGAGGCAAAAGCCTGGTTGAAGCGTCACGGCAGCCAGCTTCACGCCATCGATTTTGATTGATCGAAGCCTCGAAAATTCAGCTTTTGTCGCGATTTGGCTCGACTCCAAGCGTATTTCGTGTCACTTCGCTGCCATGAAACCAGATATCAAAATCTGCGGGTTGAAGACAGCTGAAGCGATCGATCGCGCCTTGGCAAGGGGCGCCACGCATATCGGCTTCATTTTCTTCGAGAAGAGCCCACGCTACATCGAGCCGGATATCGCCGGCAGGCTTGCAGAGCCGGCTCGCGGCAAGGCCAAGATCGTTGCCGTCACCGTAAATCCGAGCAACGACGATCTCGATGAGATCGTGGCGCTGTTGAAGCCGGATATTCTCCAGCTGCACGGCGACGAGAGCCCTGAGCGCGTATTGACCATAAAGGCGGTGTATGGACTGCCGGTCATGAAGGCTTTCTCCGTGCGGACGGCCGACGACTTAAAGCGGGTCGAGGCTTACATTGGCATTGCCGATCGTTTCCTGTTCGACGCCAAGCCCCCGAAGGGATCCGATTTGCCCGGTGGCAACGGGGTTTCCTTCGATTGGAGCTTGCTCTCTTGGCTTGACGACAATGTGGATTACATGCTTTCCGGTGGCTTGAACAAAGCCAACATTGCCGAGGCGCTCGCCATGACCAAGGCGCCCGGGATCGATGCGTCTTCCGGCGTCGAAAGCGCGCCGGGCGTCAAGGATGTGGCAATGATCGATGAGTTTTTCGATGCGGTCGCGTGGGCCTGCCAGCCCGAAGCGGCCTCAGGGAGTTGAGAGTGAACCAGACGCCAAAACCGAATTCCTTCCGTTCCGGCCCTGATGAAGACGGCCGTTTCGGTATTTACGGCGGCCGCTTCGTCGCCGAGACGCTGATGCCTTTGATCCTCGACCTTCAGGACGAGTGGAACAAGGCAAAGGACGATCCGGAATTCCAGGCGGAGCTGAAACAGCTTGGTACCCACTACATCGGCCGCCCAAGCCCGCTCTATTTCGCTGAGCGCCTCACGGCCGAACTCGGCGGCGCGAAGATCTACTTCAAGCGCGAAGAGCTGAACCACACCGGTTCGCACAAGATCAACAACTGCATCGGCCAGATCCTGCTCGCCAAGCGTATGGGCAAGACCCGCATCATCGCGGAAACCGGTGCCGGTCAGCACGGCGTTGCCTCCGCAACGGTTGCCGCCCGCTTCGGGTTCCCTTGCGTCGTTTACATGGGCGCAACCGACGTTGAGCGTCAGGCGCCGAACGTGTTTCGCATGAAGCTGCTTGGCGCCGAGGTGAAGCCAGTCACGGCCGGCCATGGCACGCTCAAGGACGCCATGAACGAGGCGCTGCGTGACTGGGTCACCAACGTCGATGATACCTATTACCTGATCGGCACGGCTGCCGGCCCGCATCCCTATCCGGAAATGGTCCGTGACTTCCAGGCAGTCATCGGCACCGAAGCTCGTGAGCAGATTTTGGAGGCCGAAGGGCGCTTGCCGGATCTCGTTATCGCCGCCGTCGGCGGGGGCTCCAATGCGATCGGCATCTTTCATCCGTTCCTCGACGATGAGAGCGTCAAGATCGTCGGCGTCGAAGCGGGCGGCAAGGGCCTCAATGGCGATGAGCACTGCGCCTCGATCACCGCAGGCTCGCCCGGCGTCTTGCATGGCAACCGCACCTACCTACTGCAGGATAGCGACGGCCAGATCAAGGAAGGCCATTCGATTTCGGCTGGCCTCGACTATCCAGGCATTGGCCCGGAGCATTCCTACTTGAATGACATCGGCCGTGTTGAATACGTTCCGATCATGGACCATGAGGCGCTCGAAGCCTTCCAGACGCTCACCCGCCTCGAAGGCATTATTCCGGCGCTCGAGCCGTCGCACGCGCTGGCGGAAGTCATCAAGCGCGCCCCGAAGATGGGCAAGGACGAGGTCATCCTGATGAATCTCTCCGGCCGCGGCGATAAGGACATCTTCACTGTCGGCAAGATTCTGGGAATGGGTGAGTAAGTCATGACCGCACGTATGGACAAACGCTTCGCCGATTTGAAGGCGGAAGGCCGGCCGGCACTCGTCACCTATTTTATGGGCGGCGATCCCGACTACGAAACCTCGCTCGGCATCATGAAGGCCTTGCCGGAGGCGGGCTCCGATGTCATCGAGCTCGGCATGCCCTTCTCCGATCCGATGGCCGATGGCCCGGTGATCCAGATGGCTGGCCAGCGCGCTCTGAAGGGCGGTCAGACCCTAAAGAAGACACTGCAGCTTGCAGCCGATTTCCGCAAAGCCGATGACGCAACGCCGATCGTATTGATGGGGTACTATAACCCGATTTATATCTATGGCGTGGACAAGTTCGTCGATGATGCGCTGGCTGCCGGCATCGATGGCCTCATCATCGTTGATCTTCCGCCGGAGATGGATGACGAACTCTGCATCCCCGCCCTCAAGAAGGGGATTAATTTCATTCGCCTGGCAACGCCGACGACGGATGAAAAGCGCCTGCCGACCGTTCTCAAGAACACATCGGGCTTCGTCTATTACGTGTCGATGACCGGTATCACCGGCTCGGCGCTACCGGATACATCTCTCGTCTCCGGCGCCGTCAAGCGCATCAAGCAGCATACCGACCTGCCGGTTTGCGTTGGCTTCGGCGTCAAGACCGCCGACCATGCGAAGGTCATCGGCAGCTCGGCCGATGGCGTCGTCGTCGGCACCGCAATCGTCAATCAGGTGGCAGCAAGCCTCACTAAGGATGGGAAGGCAACCGCCGATACCGTCCAGGCCGTCGCCACGCTTGTTCGTGGACTGTCAACGGGGACACGTTCGGCGCGCCTTGTTGCTGCCGAATAGTTTCCCCACATTGGCAATAGTCAATCAGGAGTTTTCGACTTGAACTGGATCACCAACTACGTCCGCCCCCGCATCAATTCCATGCTGGGCCGCCGCGAAGTGCCGGAGAACCTCTGGATCAAGTGCCCGGAAACGGGTGAAATGGTCTTCCATAAAGATCTGGAGAGCAACAAGTGGGTCATTCCGGCGTCCGGCTATCACATGAAGATGCCGGCAAAGGCTCGTCTTGCCGATCTTTTCGATGACGGCGCCTACGAAGCGCTCGTCCAGCCGAAGGTCGCACAGGATCCGCTGAAGTTTCGCGATTCCAAGAAATACACGGACCGCCTGAAGGACAGCCGCGTTAAGACCGAGCAGGAAGACACGATCGTTGCCGGCGTCGGCAAGGTTCGTGGCCTGAAGCTCGTCGCCGTCGTTCACGAGTTCAACTTCATGGGCGGTTCGCTCGGCATTGCCGCCGGCGAGGCAATCGTGAAGGCCTTCGAACGCGCCATTGCGGAGAAGTGCCCGCTGGTTATGTTCCCGGCCTCGGGCGGTGCTCGCATGCAGGAGGGCATCCTGTCGCTCATGCAGCTGCCACGCACGACCGTTGCCGTCGACATGCTGAAGGAAGCGGGGCTGCCCTACATCGTCGTTTTGACGAACCCGACCACGGGTGGCGTTACGGCGTCTTACGCGATGCTCGGAGATCTGCACCTGGCAGAGCCCGGCGCGGAAATTTGCTTTGCCGGCAAGCGCGTCATCGAGCAGACGATCCGCGAAAAGCTGCCGGAAGGCTTCCAGACGTCGGAATACCTGCTGGAACACGGCATGGTCGACATGGTGGTCAAGCGCCACGATATTCCGGATACGCTGGCTCGCGTCTTGAAGATCCTGACCAAGAAGCCTGCAGCAAACCTCAACAAGGAAAGCGGGACGCTCGCGATCGCCGCGAGCGCCTGAGCCGACTAGGCGGGTCGCGCGATGATACCAAGGGGCCAAGCCGCAGTGAGCGAAGCAGCACAGGAAATCGATAAGCTGATGGGATTGCATCCCAAGGGCTTCGATCTATCCCTTGACCGCATTACCCGGCTTCTTTCCGTTCTCGGTGATCCGCAGAAAAAGCTGCCGCCCGTCATTCACGTGGCGGGCACGAACGGCAAGGGCTCGGTAACTGCCTTTTGCCGGGCTTTGCTGGAAGCCGGCGGCTACAGCGCCCACGTCCATACCTCTCCGCATTTGGTCAACTGGCACGAGCGCTATAGGATCGGTGTCAAAGGCAGCCGCGGCCAGCTGGTCGATGATGCGGTTTTCGCCGAGGCTGTGCGACGCGTCGCAGCAGCCAATGATGGTCAGAAGATCACTGTTTTTGAGATCCTGACCGCCGTCACCTTCATCCTTTTTTCCGAGCATCCGGCGGACGCGGCTATCATCGAGGTCGGCCTCGGGGGCCGTTTCGATGCGACCAACGTGATTTCCGACCCCGCCGTCTCCGTCATCATGCCGATTTCGCTGGACCATCAGCCTTATCTCGGCGATCGCGTCGAACTGATTGCGGCCGAAAAGGCAGGCATCATGAAGCGCCGTTGCCCGGTCGTTATCGGCAAGCAGGAGTATGATGCCGCGCTCGACGTCCTGATGTCGACTGCGGAGCGACTGAATTGCCCGACGGCCGTCTTCGGCCAGGACTATATGGCACATGAGGAATATGGACGCCTCGTCTATCAGGACGAGTTTGGCCTCGCCGACCTGCCGTTGCCGCGTCTTCCGGGTCGCCACCAGTATGCCAATGCTGCGGCAGCGATCCGCGCCGTCAAGGCTGCCGGCTTCACGGTTACCGAGACCATGATGGAAAAGGCGCTGCTGTCGGTCGAGTGGCCGGGTCGCCTTCAGCGACTGAACGACGGGCATTTGATGGCCAGTGCCCCGGCCAAGGCGGAAATCTGGGTCGATGGCGGCCACAATCCTGGCGCTGGGGAAGTCATCGCCGAAGCCATGGCGAATTTCGAGGAAAAGCAGTCACGGCCGCTGTTCCTGATCATTGGGATGATCAACACCAAGGATCCGGTCGGCTACTTCAAGGCTTTCAAGGGACTTGCCGAAAAGGTCTATTGCGTGCCGATCCGTGGCAGCGACTCGATGATTGACCCGGTTATCCTGGCAAACGCCGCATATGATGCGGGCCTCGTCGCGGAGCCGATGTCGACTGTCAGCGACGCGTTGGAAGCAGTCAAGGAAGGCGCCTTCGAACAGGCCCACCCGCCACGCATCCTGATCGGCGGTTCTCTTTATCTCGTCGGCGATGTGCTTGCCGACAACGGCACACCCCCGAAATGAAAAAAGCCCGGTCAAATGCCGGGCTTCTTCTTATCTGCTGATAGGAAATGCTTAAGCGGCGCTTGAGATCCAGCTCGAAAGAGCGGTCTTCGGGGCAGCGCCAACCTTGATGTCAGCAACTTCGCCGGCCTTGAACATGGCGAGCGTCGGAATGGAGCGGACGCCGAACTGAGCGGCCAGTTCCGGGTTCTCATCGATGTTGAGCTTGGCGACCTTCACCTTGCCCTGAAACTCCACAGCGAGTTCTTCGAGGCTGGGGGCGATCATCTTGCACGGGCCGCACCATTCAGCCCAGAAATCGACGACGACGGGTTCTGCGGATTCCAGAACTTCCGACTGGAAGTTGTTGATATCGACTTTTACGGTAGCCATAGGCTGCTCCTTTACGGATTCCTGTTGAAACACATGTGAGCGTGCGGTGCGGGAATTTCAATGCCCGGTATTTCACTTTGTTTCGAGCTGCGCAAGCGCCGACGCCAATGCATCGGGCGTCAGGGTGTGAACGGAACCATTCTCGGTGTAAACCAGCACGCAATCGATGCGTTTGCCGGGATAGAGCGGCGCCAGGATTTCACGATAAATTGCAAGCTGAGCTTTGTGGGAAAAGGGAATCGTCTCTGCCGTCTGTGGCGGAACGCGATTGGTCTTGTAGTCGAGCACCACCACCCGATCCTCGAAGACTGCCATTCGGTCAACGCGGCCGGAAACGGCGTGGTCGAGTCCGGCGATCGTCAGGGTGCCCATGACCGCGACTTCCGCCTGCGCGTGAGTTGAGAACACGGCCTTCAGATCGGGATCCCCTAATAGTTTCAGGACCGAATCTACGAGTCGCCGACGCTCGCTCTCCGGCCAGAAGCGCGCAGCGCGCTCGACGTAGCGCGCTGCTGCATCGGCCTGCTCGCCGCGCGGCAGATCCGGCAGCGTCTGCAACAGGCGGTGTAGGAGCCGCCCTTTTTGCAGGGAGCGATCCGGTTTGCCCTTTTCGTCAAAGAGCGGGGAGGCGACCAGAAGATCATCAGCACCATCGTCCACGATGGTCCCGACGCCGGAAGGGCTGAGCGGTCGGGGCAACTGTCTTCGCGGCGGCAGCGGCTTTGCCAGGCTCGGGGGGATATTCTCCGGCCTTGCGGCCTGTTCGGTGCGTACCAACCGTTCGAACCTGCGCTCAATTCGGGGCACGCGCCATTCGATACCGGCCCAGGTGCCGTCCGGTCCGGAGAATGTCGCAGCGGAGACATGCGGATGACTGTCCGTCATCGCTGTCGAGATCATTGCATGCCAGGTATCGGTGTTCGGACGAATGCCCCGGTAACCGCAAACGATTAGGCGATCCGCAGCTCGCGTCATCGCCACATAGAGTAGCCGGCGATATTCCTGTTCCGCGAGCGATTGGAGGCGCGCCGCGTCAATTTGGGTGAGCGAGTTGCTGAGATCGCCGAGCGGAACCCAGGCTGGCATCGGCGGTTCGCCATGCTCCTGTTCAAGAAGCCGAAGCTTGGGCATGTGCGAGTGTATGAAGGCCTTTGATCCGCCGTCAACGAGGAACACGATCGGCGCCTCCAGACCTTTTGAAGCGTGGACGGTCATGATCCGGACTTCGTTCCGCCCCTTGTCCTGCTCGCGCTTAACCTCCGGCGCCTCAATTTCGAGCGTCGAAATGAAGGACTGCAGGCCGGGCAGGCCCGAGTTCTCGTGATCGAGCGCGAATGTCAGGAACTCGTCGAGAATGTCGCTTACCTCGGTTCCGAGGCGGGCAAGGAACTGTCGTCGGCCATCGTGGCATCCCAACACGCGCGCGTAGAAATCGTGAACCGACAGCGCTTTCGATTCATCGAGGAAGAGTTTGAGACGTAAAACCGCCGCTTCGAAGCGCGAATTGCCATCGGCGGCGAACTTCTGCGCGTGAGACCAGGCGCTCTCGCCCTCCGCACGAAGGGCGGCAACTGCAAAGACGTCGTCCTCGCTCAGATCGAGAAGCGGGCTCTTCATCAGCGCGGCCAACGAGAGATCATCTTCCGGCAACAGCAGAAAGCGGCCGAGAGCCACCAAGTCCTGCACCGCGATGTGGCTCGTCAGGCGCAGGCGGTCAGCACCGGCGACCGGTATGTCGCCGCGGCGCTTTAGGGCGCGTGTCAGCGCGTTGACGAAGGCATCGCGCTTGCGTACGAGCACGAGGATATCGCCGGCGTCGATCAGTCGCTCTTTACCCTTCTCGACGATCGTTTCCTTGCCAACCAGATTGCCAATCGTGTTGGCGATGCGACGCGCAAGAATGGACGCTGGCGCGCTCTCCGGTGTAGCGTCAAAGGGTGCGGTCCAGTCTTCCTCCTTTATCGTCGCCTCCGGCGCCACCATCTCCCAGAGGTCGACCGCGCCGGGGTTGCCGATACGGTTGGAACGGTGAACCACTGGTTCGCCTGTCGCACTCAGCCCACGGGCATTCTCAGCTGGCGTGAAAATGTGATCAACAGCGGCAAGGACGTCCGAGGTTGAGCGGAAGGACAGCGGTAACCGCACCGTCGAGAAAGCAAGTCCGCTCTGGGAAACGCGCCGGCGCGTCTGTTGGCTTTCTTCGGAAAAGCGCTCGGGGCGGGCACCCTGGAACGAGTAGATAGACTGCTTTTCGTCACCAACGGCAAACAGGGTCCGCACGGCGGTGCGGGCGCTTTCGCCCGAAAAGAAATCCTCGGCTAGCGACTGGATGACGCTCCATTGGATCGGGCTGGTATCCTGTGCTTCGTCGACGAGAATATGGTCGATGCCCTGGTCGAGCTTGTAGTGGATCCACGGGCCAACGTCGCTCTTGTTCAACAGCTCTGCAGTCCGCGTTATCAGATCCTCGAAGTCGAGTTGGCTACGATGTCTCTTGAGGTCGTCGTAATCCTTGTTGAGACGGTCGGCGAGGACCAGCGCGGCGCGGGTGGCCTCGTACATGCGCACGGTTTTCAATCGATCCCGGCACGATACGACGTGCGCTCGTGCCGTTGCGACGGCATCAACGAGTTCTGGCGCCTCGTTCAACATCGCCTTCACGAAAAACTGTGAATCCGCCTTTGGCTCTCCCTTTCCCGTAAGGAAGACTTTCTCCAGCAGCAAAGCACGCCGCGCATAGTCGCGTTCGCGTGAGGCTGACCGCAAGGCGGCTGCAATGACATGTGCTTTGGCCCCGCCCTTCTGGTCCGCAAGGTTTAGATACTGGTCAAGCACGCCGCCACGCAGCCCGGCGAGTGGCCAATAGGCCTCGGCAATGCCAACCGTAGTGTCATTTTCGGAGAGGGAGAGCTTCGTGCGCAGCACGGCTTCGATGCCGCCCCGACGCTCGGCATCCTGGGTAAACGCTCGGATCGCATTGCGGTTGGCGATGATCTCCCCGAGAAGGTTTTCGAGGCCTGACTCATCGCCGAGATTGAGCACATAGGCGAAGGCTTCCGCGAGCGCTGGGTCATCCTCTGGTGTCGTTGCCGTGAGCAGTGATCGACGCGCGTCCGAAAGAAGCGTCGCGGCCGCTCGATCGTCGAGCACGGAAAAATGCCCGGCCACGTTCGCTTCCAGGGGAAACTGATGCAACAGCGCCTCGCAGAATGCATGGATGGTCTGGATCTTCAGTCCACCCGGGGTCTCGAGCGCTTTGGCAAAGAGCCGCCTCGCCTCCGCAAGCTTTGCAGGCTCGGGTGTCCTGCCTTCGATCCGCGCAATGCGCTCTTCAAGCTCCACATCGGTCAAAACGGCCCATTCGGCGAGCCTTTCGAACACTCGGTTCGACATTTCGGATGCTGCCGCCTTCGTATAGGTCAGGCAGAGAATCGCCGACGGGCGCGCCCCGGCCAATAGTAGTCGGATGACGCGCTGCGTCAGGACATGTGTCTTCCCGGAACCCGCATTGGCCGAAACCCAGGCAGAGCGTTGAGGGTCGGATGCGATGGACTGTTGGATGGTCGTCCAACTCGTCCAGGCAACGGGATCGTCGCCCTCGGGCAATGTTGTTTCATCATTCATCGCCGGTTGCCTCGTCGCTCTCCGCCGCTGACCACTCCGAGACGCGGGCCAGATGATCGTAGTCGCCACCAAAGTCGAATTGCTGTGCCGGCAGAAGCCGGGACGTAAAGCCCTTTTCACCCGACTGCAGAAGCGAGACAAACTTTATGAGCTGATCGATCGACTCGACCGCCAGATCCATAGCCGACTTTGTCTTGTCGTTCCTCGTCGACGTCTCGTTGTTGACGGCATCGACCTGGAAACGATCGCCCGGGCGAAGTCGCACATAGAGAAGATTCTGCGGAACGAGACTGCCGGCGTCCCGGAAGGCGCCGGCGTGAAGCGCAGCGGCCTCCAGCGCCAACTGGGGATCGAGAAGGGCGCGAGCTTGAGACGCAGAAGGATTGTATCCGGTCTTGTAGTCGATGATATCGGCAGCTCCCGTCCCCGTGATGTCTATCCGGTCGGCGATACCGCTGAGCCTGAGATTGATTTGCTCCAACTCGACGCCGCCGCGCACTTCCGTCAGCGTCTTTCGGATATCCGGCCGTCGTCGTGCCTCCCAATCAAGAAAGGCGCGGGCAACCTCGCGAAAGCGCGGGCGCCAGACAATGTCGATGTGTGCGGGCAGTTGTTCGGTGTCGAACAACTCCGCCAGAATGACCTCCATCGCCGTTTCCGCCGCGGGTGTTCCGGCGATGTGACCTTCGCGGATGAAGCGATCGATGATCTTGTGATAGAGCGTTCCTCGTTCGGCGGCACCCGGATCCCGGTTGAAGGGTGCAACAGGGTCGAGCCGCAGAATCCGGCGTGCGTATATCGCATAGGGGTCACGACGAAGCCGCCCCACCTCACTGAACGAATAGGACTTCGGCTGCATTTCCTGTGGTGGCGTTGGGCTTGGGCGTTGTGCCGGTGCCTGGCGATCGCCCTGATCGATCAGATTCGCCCAATGCACAAAATGGTCTCCACGACCCTTCAGCTCTGCCTCGAACTCCTTCCCGCCAAACGCGAGCAGTCGCTGCAGCCACCGCGACGCAACAGTTGGCGTCGAACCTTGCCTGAGCGCCCGCGAATAGATGAGATGACGCGTGCCGTTGGCCATTTCGAAGTCGTGCGCCAGTTGGCCAATCCGTCGCTCCGGCGGTTCGAGCCCGATCTCGGTCTTCATGGTGCGGGAAACAAAGGGATTGTTGGACGTTTGCCCCGGCCACGACCCTTCGTTCAGCCCTCCGAGGATGAGCGTGTCTACGCTCTGCAGGCGAGCCTCCAGCGTGCCGAAGATGAACAGCCTTGGATGACTTAGCGCCCGCGGCTTTGCTGCCTGGCCTGCGAGAAGCGCTGCGGCAATATCGATCCATTGCGGCCCGTCGGCGTTGATCCGTCCTTCGGTTTCAATAACCTCGCCAAGCATTGACGCCAGCGTGTCGCCCGCTTCCCCCGACCAGAGCCCGGCAAGGTCACCGCGATCGTCGCCGGCCACGGCCTCCAGGGCGCGCCCGGTGCGCTTCGCCCATTCGGAAAGGGCAAAGCTGGTGGTCAGTCCTCGCTCTTCGGGTAGGCTTCGAACGAGCGCCGAGGCGAGCGGTTCGGTGGCTTCGGCAATGCGACGGGCAAGGGCACGGGCGTGATCGACTGCACCGGCGGGGAGCGCCTTTCGCCATTGCGGCGCGTGACGATCCTGGGACTGCTTGGACAGCTGCTGCTCGAAAAGCGGTTCGAGCGCAGAGATGTCGACCTCGGCTACGCCACCCCGGAGCGCAAGAAGCTCCAGTGCCGCGACGGCTTCGACAAGCGCGCTACGCTCCAGCCCAAAGCGGGCCAATGGATGCTTGAGCAGCCCGACGATGGCGACCGGATCACCGGGGCGAAGCGTTGCTTCGAGCAGCAACTGCAGCAATGTTCCCTGTGGTGTTGCGGAAAGCGGCGTGCCGGCAGAATCATCCGCAACGATGCCAAAACGCGCGAGTTCGGTGCTAACGCGTCGGGCGAGGTTTCGATCGGGCGTGATCAATGCCGCCCGGCTCTCGCCGTCTTTGCCGGGCCGTTCGAGTGCCAAACGCAGGGCGATCGCGATCGCGGTCGCTTCCTCTCGCTCGTTGCCTGCCTCGATCAACGAGACATCGGCAAACGCTATCGAGATGGCCGTGGCGGGTAGCTTCGCCTTCCAGCTTCCCCAGTCACTGGTGGCCTCGGCAGGGGCGAGCGCATGCGACAGGATTTCAGCGCGGCGCTGCAGTTCCTCTGGTGGCTCTGCAAGCGGCACAACGTCCTCGCGCATCAGTTTCAGTCGCTTCAGCAACTGGGCTAGGCCGTATTGTGAGTGACTGCGGCTCGCGGGATCCGCTGGCTTCCGATCGTCCGGTGCCGCCATTCGCCAGTGCTCATCCGGCATCCCGAGGTCGAGGCCCGGTAGTACGATCACGCCTTCCCGAAGGGCGGCGACCGCCGCGATAAGGTCGGCCGTCGCCGGCACCGAACCGGTGGATCCCGCAATGATGATGGGTCCCATCGGTCGGGTTGTCGCAAGACGATTCGCCTCCGCCCGAAGGATGGCGTTTCGATGCCGCGCCGGCGACGACTTGCCAAGCTCGTTCAGCCTCTCCGGCCAGAAGGTGCTGGCGATCTGCAGAAATTCGGCCGTCAGTTGCCACCAAAGCGAATAATCCTTGGCATTCAATCGGGACAGCTCGCTCCAATCCCGATCCTCGGTTTCGATCGCATCGATGAGTTCCGCAAGGTTCCGCGCAAGCCAGATGGCGTCGGCGGGACTTGCCGGCGCAACGAGTGGCGAATCGGAATGGATGCTGCGGACAATTTCCGGGAGTTTGTTTCGCCAGGCGAGGATGAGGCGGGCGAGTTCCAGCAGCCGGGCGGTATTCGAGAGCGGCTGGGCAAGATCCAAGGTCGCCGGTAAGGCCTCGTCGAAATAGCCGCTGTCGTCATCGGTTTCGCCGAGTGGGCGGATGACCGGTAGGATCGCAGATCGACCGCCTAGCAGGTCGACGAATTCCGAGCGAAGCACACGTGCCGCACGCCTCGTCGGCAGATAGATCGTGGTTTTAGAAAGCGATAGAGGATCGTCGGGATCATACCGGAATTGCGGTGTCAGCCGGCCGTCACAAAGGCTTTCGGCAAGGGTCCTCAGAAAAGGAAGCCCCGCGGGGATGGTTAAGACCCTCGGCCGGTGATGCTCGGCCATCCGTCATGCAAACGTCCGGTATCGCCGGATCGTTTCCTCCGCCTCGCCGATCGCTTCGGGTGTCCCGACTGTGAGCCAGTGTCCTTCGAGCACCGTACCATAGAGCCGGCCTTGGGAGATCGCCTTGTCGAAATATAGATTGAGGTTGAAGGCATCGGCTGGAGCGTCGTCCAGGAACGACGTGTTCATGGCAATAGCGCCGGCGTAAACGACCGGACCCGGCCCGGACTCAGCAAAACGCGTCAACCGGCCATCCCGGGCCATGTTGAAATCGTTCTTGCCGTTGTGGCCGGTTGTATCTTCCAGCTTCACGCAGAGCATCGCCATATCCATGCTTTCCGGTCGGAAGAATCCGGCTAAGCGTGTTAGGTTGCTCGGAACGTTTGGGCGTTCCCCGATCCAGAAGAGGTCGGCATTCGTGACGAAAACCTCGCCGGGAACGAGCAGCTTTAGGCCCTTTGCAAGCCCACCGCCGTTGTTCATCAGCTTCTCGCGCTCGTCGGAGATAATGATCTCGAGGTTTCGGTATGAAGCCAGATGAGCCAGCATCTGGTCTGCGTGGTGATGAACATTGACCACGACCTTTTCGACTCCGGCTTCGGCAAGTGAGTCCAGCGCGTAGTCGATCATCGCCTTGCCGTCGATCTTCACGAGCGGCTTCGGGATAGTGTCAGTAATTGGCCGCATGCGGGTCCCAAGACCTGCAGCGAGAACCATGGCTTGCTTGATACTCATCTGATCCGAGAAATTATGATTCGCTTGGTACTATTCCAGCCCTTACGCACCAGTCGCGCAAGGGGGCAAGCGCTTCATGCTTCAGCGCAACGGAAAGATAGGACAGGGTGCGCGGCATATGTTTCATATAGCCAGGCTTTCCGTCTCGTTGCATCAAGCGAACCCACAGGCCGACAAGCTTGCAGTTGCGCTGCGCCGACATGATCGACCAGCTCCTCAGGAAGCGGACTTCATCGAAGCTGCCCTCTACTCTGCGCAGTGATAGATAGTCGTCCATCAATTGCTGGAAAAGATCCGGAGAGATCGTGACACGTGCATCCTGCACTATAGAAGCAAGGTCATAGGCCGTCGGGCCGATCATTGCGTCCTGGAAATCAATCAGTCCAACTCGCTCAATGCCTGTCTCGTTCTCTCGCCAGATGATGTTGGGTGAGTGAAAATCGCGCAGGAGAAGGCTCTTTTCCGCCGTGTCCAATTCGTCGATCAGCCTATCCCAGATGGCAAGATATTCGTCCCGCTCGGCATCACTGGCTGCGATGCCCCCACGCTTCCAGGGCAGGTACCAATCGAGAACGAGGCGCACCTCCATCTTCATCGCCGTTCGGTCGAAATCCGGGATGTGATGGACATGGTTGACCGCGACGCGGATGTCCTGCGGGATTGTCAGCGAATGGAGGTGTGCAAGGCAGGCGACGCTTGCCCGGTAACGATCGACGTTAGGTTGGCCCTTCGCGTCGAGAACGCCGTCCGCGCCAAGGTCTTCCAGAAGCAGAATGCCCTGATCGTAATCGACATTGTAGACTTCGGGTGCTGCAAAACCCTCCCGCCTGAGCACATTGGCAATGGCAACGAAAGGATAGGCATTTTCCGCGATATGCGCGACCTTTGGATATGGCTTGCCATCCAGGACCGGGGGCCCCTCCGGCAGCGGCGGCCAGTCCATCAGCACGCGTCGCTTCGCGTCATCGGCATAGATGGCCTCGTAGGCACGGAGTGACGCATCTCCTGTCAGGAAACGACGCTTTGCGCCGGAGTATCCTGCGTTATCAAGGAAATCGCGTATTGCAAGGACGCGGTGGATTCGTGCGGCCTGCTTTTCCGGCGCAACGATGGTTGCCCGTCGACCTGCACCCTCGTGCTCCAGCGTCAGCATAATCCGGTCTGCCGGCAGCTCGCCGGCGGCCATCTCGGGCCATTCCACGAGGCAGATGCCGTCCTGGAGCGCCTCATCGAAGCCAAGTTCGGTCAGCTCGGCCGGATCGCCAAGACGGTACAGATCGAAATGCGCGACCGGAATGCGCAGGTCATACGTTTGCACAAGCGTGAAGGTGGGGCTCGGCACCTCGAGCTCGTCGTCATCCGCCATGGCCCGCAGAAATGCGCGGGCAAGCGACGATTTCCCCGCGCCAAGATCGCCGGACAGCGCAAGGCAATCGCCTGGCTTCAAGGCCAGCGCCAAATCTTCGCCAAAGCGGATCGTTTCCGCCTCATCCTTGAGGAAGAGGGAAATGACGGGAGCCATCATTCGGCTGCGACGGACGTCGGAAGATCGACCGAAGGAATCCGGCAGGTCACGATCGTGCCCTTGCCCGGTTGGCTGTCGATGGTGACCGTCCCGTGGTGAAGACTGACGAAACTGTCGACGATCGAAAGCCCAAGGCCGGCGCCGCCCCTCTTGCCATTTGTTGCGCCGGTGGCGAATCGGTCGAACACATTGGCGATCATATCCTGCGAAATGCCAGGGCCACGATCACTGACGGCAAAGACGAAATCCATGCCCTCACGCTTGCATTCAAGCGAGATTGACGACCCTTCCGGCGAGAAGTTGGCGGCATTGGAAAGCAGCTTCACGAGGATCTGCTTCAGCCTTTGCGGGTCAGCAACGATCGAGCCCAGATGTGCGGGAGCCGTAATCTCCAGTGTTACGCCGCTTTCCTGCAGCCTGTCGGCAATCTGCATCGACACGTCGTCAAGCAGGTCGCCAAGATCAATCGCCGAATAGTTGAGCCGCATGATTCCGGCGTCGACGGTGGCTAGATCGAGGATATCGTTGACCAGCGTCAGCAATACCGAAGAGGACGTCGAAATATGATCGATATATTCGGCCTGCCGGTCGTTCAGCGGTCCGAGCCCCGGCGTGCGCAGCAGATCGGTGAAGCCGATGATGTTGGTAAGCGGCGAGCGTAGCTCGTAGGAAACATGCTGGACGAAGTCGTTCTTAAGCTCGTCCGCCTTGCGCAGCGCCTCGTTCTTTTCCGTCAGGGCGCGCTCGGCACGGACGCTGTCGGTCATGTTGACGAAGGTCAGCATCGTCTGCGCGTTCGGCAACGGAATGACTGCATAGTCGAGCACGAGGCCTGAAAATAGTTCGAGTGTCCCCTGGCTGGAACGGCGCTCGTCGTCGAAGCTGGTGATCAACTCGCCAAAGGTCTTCCATCCGTCCGGACGGTCATAGGACTGAGAGCACGACTCGCCAAGGGCACGGATGTGCGTGCCCGCCTTCGCCTCGGCCTCGGTAACTCCCCAGAGTGCACGGAAAGCGGGATTCGAGAGGCGAATGCGCCCGTCGGGCCCAAAGACCGCCACACCTTCTGATAGATGGTCGATCGTCTCGCCCTGTACCTTGAGAAGCGTATTGTAGCGTGTTTCGAGGTCGACCTGTTCTGTGAGGTTCTCGAATACCCAGGTCGCACCACCCTGAGGATGTGCTGTTGCAAAGACCCGCAACGTCTGGCCGTTCGGCAGGTGCCAGAGGTCAGGTTGGGTATCGAGCGCACGGTAGACCGAAAGCGCGGCTTCCTTCCAGGATTTCCAGTTGAGTTGATCAGGCAGCTTCTTGGCAGCCCTCAGGCGCTCCAGCAGTTCTGCGTTGTCTGGGCGGCTCTCGAGGAACGCGATATCGAATTCCCAGAGGGAGACGAAAGCCTGATTATAGAATTGCAGCCGACGGTCACCGTCGAAGATCGCGACAGGCGTTGCGAGGTGGTCGAGTGTTTCGGCGTGGCTCTTTAGCGTGCGCTCGAGCTCGGCGCGAACAGCTTCGATGCCGGAAACGTCGACAGCGATCCCGGCGGAGCCGTTAGGGACCTTTACATCGACGACGTCGAAGAACGTTCGGTTGCCGGACACCACGGTGGAGATCTTGTCGTGGAATGGCGACTCAGTTGTCGCCGTCGCGCGGATCCGCTCACGGGCAACGGTTGTTAGAAACTCACGACCCTCATTGACGGCCTGCTCCGGCGTGGTTGCCTCGACGGCCTCGCCGTAGGCCTGATTAACCCAGGTCAGTCGGCCTTCGGTATCACGCTGCCAGGCTGGAAGGTCGATTGCATCGAGCATGCTCTGGAATGCCGAGATCGAGGACAATAGTCTGTCCCGTTCGATCTTCAGTTCGGCAAGCTCGGCCCGTAGATTGTTCAGCGCGACAAAGCGGACGAATGCACGTCCGCCCGAAACTCGGCCCTGCGCCTCGAGGATTTCTTCGCGATGGGTTTCGACAACCATGTCGAAGCTGTGGGCCGATCCGCGCAGGCGATCGATCGCACGCTCAAGCTCAGACGCCGACCGCGGCTTCAACCACAATCCGAAGGCCAGGAATTCGCTGTCCTGCGGCGCGCCGGTTTCGGCCGGCAGCTGACCGATCAGTTCAGGACGCTCGCCGCCATCCCAGATGACGATCCGACGGTTCTTGTCCGCAATCAGGGCCTGATACTGCGAAATACGCTGTTGCGCGTCAGAGAGGGCCGAGCGGATTTCACGGCTTTCGCTTTCGAGGTTTCCGCGCTGGCGCACAACCCAAAGGGTCGAAAGCAGCGCGGCCGAAATCACGCCGATCACCACGGAGAGACCAACAACCTGCGATGAGGTGAAAAGATGCGCCGCTGCAACAGTCTCGGCCTCGACCTGTGCGAAAACCGGCCGCGCAGTCGATGCGATGGCCGTGCCAGCGGCAAAAATCCGTGCCACGCGAGACACGATGCCGGTGCTGACAGGTTTCCGTTCGCCCGAATGGACCGGGCAGTGGTCAGCGTAGGCGCCAACCTCTGCCTGTTCGACCAGGCTGTGCATCATTTCCGACATGCGCGGTATGTCTCCGTCCTTTAATGTGCCGCATCACGACAAGACATCCCATTTTCGAAGCAAACGGACACGTCCGTGGCTACGAATCGAGTGTTAAAACAATACTTCGGAAGGGAATCGGCGGGAAGGTGTGTGCCAAAAAATAAGGGCGCCGCATTTGTCAATGCGGCACCCTCTAGATGTTGTGGATATCAATCCTGCGATCAATATCTGTAGTGGTCAGCCTTGAACGGGCCTTGCGGCTTTACGCCGATATAGGAAGCCTGCTCCTCAGAAAGCTGCGTCAGCTTTACGCCGAGCTTATCGAGGTGAAGGCGCGCGACCTTCTCGTCGAGGTGCTTCGGCAGGATGTAGACCTGGTTCTGGTACTGGCCGGGCTTGGTGAAGAGCTCGATCTGCGCCAGCGTCTGGTTCGTGAATGAAGCCGACATCACGAAGGACGGATGGCCGGTCGCGTTGCCGAGGTTCAGCAGGCGGCCTTCCGACAGCAGGATGATGCGGTTGCCCTTCGGGAACTCGATCAGGTCGACCTGCGGCTTGATGTTGGTCCACTTCAGGTTACGGAGGGCCGCAACTTCGATCTCGTTGTCGAAGTGGCCGATGTTGCCGACGATCGCCATGTCCTTCATCGCGCGCATGTGGTCGATGCGGATGACGTCCTTGTTACCGGTCGTGGTGATGAAGATGTCGGCAGAAGACACAACGTCTTCGAGCGTGACGACTTCGAAGCCATCCATGGCTGCCTGCAGCGCGCAGATCGGGTCGACTTCGGTAACCTTGACGCGGGCGCCGGCGCCCTGAAGTGAAGCAGCCGAACCCTTGCCGACGTCGCCGTAACCGCAGACGACGGCAACCTTGCCGGCCATCATCACGTCGGTGCCGCGGCGGATACCGTCAACCAGCGATTCCTTGCAGCCGTACTTGTTGTCGAACTTCGACTTCGTCACCGAGTCGTTGACGTTGATGGCAGGGAAGGGCAGCAGACCCTTCTGGGAGAGCTGGTACAGGCGGTTAACACCAGTGGTGGTTTCTTCCGTTACGCCCTTGATCGCGTCGCGCTGCTTGGTGAACCAGCCCGGCGAAGCGGCGAGGCGCTTCTTGATCTGTGCGAAGAGGATTTCTTCCTCTTCCGAATGCGGGTTCGACAGTACGTCTTCGCCAGCTTCGGCGCGGGCGCCGAGCAGGATGTACATGGTGGCATCGCCGCCATCGTCGAGGATCATGTTGGAGAAGCCACCATCGGTCCACTGGAAGATCTTGTCGGTGTAGACCCAGTAATCATGCAGCGACTCGCCCTTGATGGCGAAAACCGGAACGCCGGAAGCGGCGATCGCGGCGGCAGCATGGTCCTGCGTCGAGAAGATGTTGCACGACGCCCAACGGACTTCAGCACCGAGTGCAACGAGCGTCTCGATGAGAACGGCTGTCTGGATCGTCATGTGCAGCGAACCGGTGATGCGCGCGCCCTTCAGGGGCTTCGCCTCGCCGAACTCAGCGCGGCAGGCCATCAGGCCCGGCATTTCTGTTTCAGCGATCGTGATTTCCTTGCGACCGAAGTCTGCGAGGCCGATATCGGCGACGATATAATCTTTTTCAGTGCTCATTGGGTTTTCTCCAGGCTGAAAAGCGGCTCAAAAATTCAAAGGCGCACAAAGGGCACCGCATGCGTCCACGCAGTCTGCGCGGCGATGAAAGGCCGTTTAGCAGGCTTCTATGACGAAGGCAATAATGATATAAAGAAGTCTTTATATGTTTATATGGGCCGGGATTGGCTCACATTTCCTCGCCGAACCGGTTCTGGATCAGCTCGTCGAGCGCATCGAGCGCTTGTGCAGCCTGGTTGCCGCTGGCCGAGATCAAGACGCTGGAGCCCGGGCTTGCCGCCAACATCATCAATCCCATGATCGATGTCCCGCCGACCGTCATTCCATCTTTCGATACAGTGATGGCGGCATCGAAATTCTCGACCAGCTGTACGAACTTTGCCGAAGCGCGTGCGTGCAATCCACGCTTGTTGATGATCAGAATTTCACGGGAGAGTGCCGTCATGGGCGCGATGTGCTCACTATTTGCCACTGAGAACGCGGCTCGCGACGTTGATGTATTTCCGCCCGGCCTCGGAGGCTTCGACGAGCGCCTTCTCCATGTTGTTCTCGCCGCGGACACCCGCGAGCTTGATGAGCATCGGTAGGTTCATGCCAGCAATTACTTCCGTGTGGCCGCTGCTCATGACTGAGATTGCCAGGTTGGAGGGGGTACCACCGAACATGTCTGTCAGGATGACAACTCCATGGCCGTCATCGGCACGGGATACTGCTTCCAGAATATCTTGTCGCCTCTGATCCATGTCGTCTTCGGGACCGATACAGACCGTTTCGATGAATTTCTGAGGACCGACAACGTGTTCGACCGCATGACGAAACTCTTCAGCCAGCTTGCCATGAGTGACAAGCACAAGTCCGATCATGATATTACTGCTCCTAATGGCATATTCCAAACGGTGGCCCCAATATCGCAATGCAGCAATCGCGTCCACCGTGGGGGCACATCTTGGCGATCAAAAGCCGAAGTGCAAGACAAAAATACGACTTTATGGGCCCGTTTTGCCGATTCTGCGGGCATTACTGTCCGATGTCCGGTGCTTTTGCCATCAATATCGCCAGCGGCAACGGAGTATTAGCCAGCAATCGAATGACCGGTAGTTCTATGCTACCAGCAATAGTTGTTCGCTCACCGTCTGGCGGCAACCGTTTCTCGCCAGACGGGCTTCCGGGAAGAATGGCATAGTGCATTGTTGCGTTGACAATGTACGGCACGCGGACAAGGCCAGTGCCGCGCAATTCGAGCAAACCGGCAATCGAGGCAGGACATGTTGCAATCACCGCTCCGTCCACTTCGCTAATTAGCGCCTGATCGTCGGCGACCAGCGAGGAAAAGATGCCCATGCGTTGCGCTTCGTTGATGCAGGTGAACGCCAGCATCGATTTCCCCCAGCCCGACGGCCCCAGGAAGAGAAGGCCGGTCTTGCCGACGACGATGGCGGTTGCGTGGATGTTTGAAGGCTTGTCCATCACGGGGTAGTGTCGGCGGGAAGGGCGAGAATGAAGCGCGCTCCGAGAAGTTTTTCGGTCTCGGGATCGATGATGTTTTCCGCACGCAGCGAGCCACCATGTGCTTCGGCGATCTGACGGCTGATCGACAGCCCGAGGCCCGAATTCTGTCCAAAGCCTTCGGATTCCGGTCGGTCGGTATAGAAGCGCTCGAAGATGCGGTCGATGTCTTCTGCCTGGATGCCCGGCCCGTTGTCCTCGACGTACACGATGCAGCGAGAGCGCGTTCGCACCAGCCGCACGGTGATCCTGCCGTCATGCTCCGGAACAAACGAGCGGGCGTTTTCAATGAGGTTGGTGATGACCTGCCCGATGCGCAGGTCATGGCCGTTCACAACAAAACGTGTCTTCACGCCCGGCTTGCGCTCGATCGCGAATTCGATTTGTACTTCTTTTCTGCGATTGCGAATTTGCCGCGATACGTCGATGAGATCGCGAAGCAGAATCTCCAGATCGACCGAACCGGCGTCAACGCGCGCCAATTCAGCATCGAGACGAGAGGCGTCGGAAATGTCGCTGATCAGACGGTCGAGCCGGCGAACGTCGTGCTGGATGACATCAAGAAGCCGCTTCTTGGACTCGTCTGTTTTTGCCAGAGGCAGTGTTTCGACGGCGCTGCGGAGCGACGTCAGCGGATTCTTCAGTTCGTGGCTGACGTCGGCCGCAAAGCTTTCAATCGCGTCGATGCGGTCGTAGAGCGCGGTCGTCATTTCGCGCAGCGCAATGGAGAGGTTGCCGATCTCGTCCTGGCGGGCGGAAAAGTCGGGAATTTCTTCGCGTTCCTTCGCGCCGCGGCGGACGCGGATGGCGGCAGCCGACAGGCGCCGCAGCGGGTTGGCGATTGTTGAGGACAAAACGAGGGACAGCAGAACGTTGACGAGTGTCGCGACGCCAAAGACGCGCATGATGCCGAGGCGCTCGGCGTGAACGATGTTATCGATATCGCCGGCTTGGGTCGACAGGAGCAGCACGCCCAGAACAGCACGGAATCGCTGGATCGGAACGGCAACCGAAACGATCAACTCGCCCTTTTCTGTGGTGCGAACCACAGCGCCGCGAACACCAGTCAGTGCGTTCATGACCTCGGGATAAATCGAGCCGTCGCCACCCGGAGCTTCCTTGTAGAGGGGGAGGTTTCCTGGTTGCAGGACCTTGTTGAAGATCGTCGTGAACCACTGGCTCCAGCTCTGCTCCTCGTCATCGACGGGCGGCAAATCAAAACGTAGGACCTGGCCGCGTGAATAGAGATGGCGAGAGTCGAGAAGCAGGTTGGCGTCAGCGTCAAAAATGCGTGCGCGGGTTCTGGTCGGAGAAATCAGCCGACGCAGCACAGGCGCGACCTTTTCCGGATCGATCGGGAATTCGAGATCCTCGTCGTTCGGAACCGGGGTAATGCTCTGGCCAGCCTGCAGTTCGAGCAGCTTCTCGGGGTCGATGGTAATCGAGTTGGTGTCCACCGACGCGGACGCGGAAACCGCGCCGGCGATGATTTCGCCCTGCGTCAGAAGGCTTTCGACGCGAGCGTCGATCAGCCCTTCGCGGAACTGATTGAGGTAGAGAATGCCGCCGACGAGAACGACCAGCGCGGCCAGATTGAAGAAAAGGATGCGACGCGTCAGGCTCGAAAAGACGGCGTTGCCGAAGATGCGGCGGATGATCGTGAAGGGGTGCGACCAACGCCGTCCCCTGACGCGGCGGCTGCTCACGCCTTCCGCCTCATCCAGATCTCTTTCCTGCACCAACTGTGCCAACCACAGGCCCTTTCGGAGAGCGGACCGCTTTCGCGATCGTCACTCTCGACAATTCTCAGATGCCGCGCCGCTTCGGCGTCAGGCTGCTTCGCGGAAGCGGTAGCCCACTCCGTAGAGCGTTTCAATCATATCAAAGTCGGTATCGACCATCTTGAATTTCTTGCGGAGCCGCTTGATGTGGCTATCGATAGTGCGATCGTCGACATAGACCTGCTCGTCATAGGCCGCATCCATCAATGCGTCACGGCTTTTGACGACGCCCGGACGCTGGGCCAGAGAATGCAGGATAAGGAATTCGGTCACCGTCAGCGTCACCGGCTCACCCTTCCAGGTGCAGGTGTGGCGTTCCTGGTCCATGACCAGCTGGCCGCGCTCCAGCGAGCGAGCGAGCTGTTGTGCCGTGCCCGGCTTTGGTGCAGCACCACCGGCGGCGGCAGCAGCCTCGCGGCTCGATGCCCGGCGCAGGACGGCGCGGACGCGCTCGACCAGCAGACGCTGCGAGAAGGGCTTGGTAATGAAGTCGTCGGCGCCCATCTTCAGGCCGAACAACTCATCGATTTCCTCGTCCTTGGAGGTGAGGAAGATGACCGGCATGTCGGATTTCTGCCGCAAGCGGCGCAGGAGCTCCATACCATCCATGCGCGGCATCTTGATATCGAAGATGGCAAGCTGTGGCGGGCGAGCAAGAAGACCGTCGAGGGCTGAGGCGCCGTCCGTATACGTCTCGACCTTGTATCCTTCTGCCTCGAGTGCAATCGATACCGAGGTAAGGATGTTGCGGTCGTCATCAACGAGCGCGATTGTCGGCATGGTATTCGTCTCCGTCATCTATGCGCGTCTCCAGGATTTTAGAAGGTCCCCAGGCGGCCTCTCTGAACCGGATGCGCTTATCGGGATAAAGGTGGAACAAATTGTGGCAAAGATAAAGGGTTGGATTGTTCTAAAGTTTTGAGCGCAACCGAGAGATGTGTCGAAAATCCGCGCGGCCACTTCTGATTCAAACGATTTAAAATAAGGCAGGAAAATTTAAATCGATTAATAGTTTGATATTGCTACATTTTATCCATTTTCCTCTATTGCGTTTTAAAAAAACCGCCCGTACGGTCACCGTCAGTTCTTAACGGCACGAGCCTCAAGGGAAGGGAAAGACCATGGAGCTGTTCGGAGTCCACAACCCGGCGATAGAGCTGGCGACGATCGGTTTGGGGAGCGCAAACAGTGCTCGCTATAACTTTACGGCCGCCTCCCTCTATGAAGAATCGATTCGCCGGGGCGAGGCTCAGCTGACCGCCCATGGTGCCTTGCGCGCCCTGACCGGCCAGCATACCGGCCGCTCGCCGCGCGATAAGTTTGTCGTTCGTGACGGGAACACCGATGATGAGATCTGGTGGGAAAACAACAAGCCGATGTCGCCGCAGCACTTCGCGTTGCTGAAGCAGGACATGCTCGCGCACGCTGCCGGCAAGGACCTGTTCGTTCAGGATCTCATCGGCGGTGCCGACGAAAACAATGCCTTGCCGACGCGTGTCGTCACCGAGCTTGCTTGGCATTCGCTCTTCATTCGCAACCTGCTGATCCGTCCGGAGGCCTCGGCACTTGCGACCTTCGCCCCGAAGCTGACGATCATCAACCTACCGACGTTCAAGGCGGATCCGGAACGATATGGCTGCCGCACCGAGACCGTCATCGCTTGCGACCTGACGAACGGCGAAGTGCTGATCGCCGGTACGTTCTACGCCGGCGAGATGAAGAAGTCGGTCTTCACCGTTCTGAACTACCTGCTCCCGGCAAAGGGCGTCATGCCGATGCACTGCTCGGCCAACGTCGGTCCTGACGGCGATGCCGCGGTCTTCTTCGGTCTCTCGGGCACCGGCAAGACGACGCTTTCCGCAGATCCGGCCCGCACGCTGATCGGCGACGACGAACACGGCTGGGGCGAGGACGGCATCTTCAACTTCGAAGGCGGCTGCTACGCCAAGACCATCCGCCTGTCGGCCGAAGCGGAGCCGGAAATCTACGCAACGACGCAGCGCTTCGGCACCGTCCTCGAAAACGTTGTCCTCAACGACCGGCGCGAGCCCGACTTCAACGATGGGTCGCTGACCGAAAACACGCGTTGCGCCTATCCGCTGGATTTCATTCCGAACGCGTCGAAGACAGGCCTTGCGGGCCATCCTAAGACGATCATCATGCTGACGGCAGATGCCTTTGGCGTCATGCCGCCGATCGCCAAGCTGACGCCGGATCAGGCGATGTACCACTTCCTGTCCGGTTACACGGCCAAGGTGGCAGGTACCGAGCGGGGTGTAACCGAGCCGGAAGCAACCTTCTCGACCTGCTTCGGTGCTCCGTTCATGCCGCGGCATCCGTCGGAGTACGGCAATCTTTTGAAGGATCTCATCGGTCGTCACGGCGTTGAATGCTGGCTTGTTAACACCGGCTGGACTGGCGGCGCTTACGGCACCGGCAAGCGCATGCCGATCAAGGCGACCCGCACGCTGCTCGCTGCAGCCCTCTCGGGCGACCTCGGCAAGGCCGATTTCCGTGTCGATCCGAACTTCGGCTTCGCCGTTCCTGTCACGGTGCCGGGTGTCGACACGGCTATCCTCGATCCGCGTTCCACGTGGCAGGATGCGATCGCCTATGACGCGCAGGCCAGCAAGCTGGTGACGATGTTCATCGAGAACTTCGCGAAGTTCGAAGGCCATGTCGATGGTGGGGTGCGCGATGCGGCCCCGGGATTTCGCGCCGCCGCTGAGTGACACGCCAAAACATTGATGATTCACGTGAAACCCGGCGGCCTCCGTCGGGTTTCTTTGGCTGTTTCCAAGGGCCGGCCGATATGAGATAGAAAGCGCATGGCCAGCGAACCCCTTTACATCAACGATCGAATCACCGTCGCCGGGTGGGAGCTGACCGAGCAATTTGTCCTCGCAGGCGGCCCTGGCGGGCAGAACGTCAACAAGGTTTCGACAGCCGTCCAGCTGTTCTTCAATATTCCGAACTCCCCTTCCTTGAACGAGCGCGTGAAGGGGAATGCCGTGAAGCTCGCCGGCAAGCGCCTTTCGAAGGAAGGCGTGCTGATGATAGAGGCGAGCCGCTTCCGCAGCCAGGATCGTAACCGGGAAGACGCGCGAGAGCGGCTGAAAGAGCTTATCCTCGAGGCGGCAAAACCGCCGCCGCCGCCGCGCAAGAAGACCAAGCCGACTAAAGGATCGGTCGAACGTCGGCTGAAGGAGAAGTCGGGTAGGTCGGAGGTGAAGAAGATGCGCGGACGACCGCTCGGTGATTGATATGCTGAAGCTGCCGAATGGCGTCAGTCACCACCCTGACTATCTGGACCGGCCACGGCAGCAGGCATTGGTCGATATCATCAGGTCGATCGTCGCGGACGCGCCGCTGTTTGTGCCCATCATGCCCGGCACGGGCAAGCCGATGTCGGTTCGCATGACGAATTGTGGCCCGCTCGGCTGGGTCACCGACAAGGAGCGTGGCTATCGCTATCAGCCGACCCATCCTGTGACCGGCAAACCTTGGCCGGGTATCCATGCGGAACTGTTGGAAATCTGGAACGATGTCTCCGGCTACGACAAGCCGCCGCAGGCCTGCCTTGTCAACTACTACTCCGACGAGGCGCGTATGGGACTGCATCAGGACAAGGACGAACAGGATCTCGCAGCCCCCGTCGTGTCGATCTCGCTCGGCAATAGCTGCCTGTTTCGAGTTGGTGGTCTCGGGCGCAACGACCGGACGCTTTCCTTCAAGCTCTCAAGCGGTGACGTCGTGGTCTTGGGAGCGGAAGGGCGCCTTTGCTTCCACGGCGTCGACAAGATATATCCATCAACATCGACGCTGCTGAAGAACGGTGGTCGCATCAACCTGACGCTTCGCCGGGTAACGCCCTAGAGCTTTCTCAGAGCTACCTGTTCGATCAGGTGATTATTGCCCTTGCGCAGGATCAGATCGGCCCGCGGGCGTGTCGGCAGGATGTTTTCCCGCAGGTTCTTCAGGTTGATGTTTTCCCAAAGGCCTTCGGCGATCGTCAGCGCTTCCTCCTCGCTGATCGAGGCATAGCGGTGGAAGAAGGAGTGGGGATCGCGAAACGCTGTTTCACGCAATCGCATGAAGCGCGCCACATACCAGTCATGAATCCGGCTTTCATCCGCATCGATGTAAATCGAGAAGTCGAAGAAGTCGGAAACCATCGGTACGATCTTGCCACCGGCCGGCAGGTCGCGTGACTGCAGGACGTTGATGCCCTCGAAGATCAGAATGTCGGGCCGGTCGACGATCTTGTATTCGTTCGGCAGCACGTCGTAGACCAGATGCGAATAGGACGGCGCCTTGACGTTCGGCTGGCCCGCCTTGATCGCCGCCAGGAAACGCAGGATCGCGCCGGTATCGTAGCTCTCGGGAAAGCCCTTGCGCTGCATCAGGTTTTCGCGCTGCAGCACGGCGTTCGGATGCAGGAAGCCGTCGGTGGTCACAAGGTCCACCTTCGGGCTCGACGGCCACCGCGTCAAAAGTTCCTTCAGGATACGGGCCGTGGTGGATTTGCCGACAGCCACCGACCCCGCGATGCCGATCACAAACGGCGTCTTTGCTACGTCAGAGAGGCTGAGGAAGCGATTGCGTTGCTCGAAAAGCAGCTGTGACGATTCCACATGCGCCGAGAGGAGCCGCGAAAGCGAGAGATAGATCCGCCGCACTTCATCGAGATCGATCGGATCACCCATGGAGCGTAGCCGCTTGACCTCGTCGCCTTTCAGCGTGAGCGGTGTATCGGCACGGAAGCGTGCCCATTCCTCGGAGGAAAAGAAGTGGTAGGGCGAATACGCATTCGCCTGAAAATGATCGAGCGTCTCGGGCGCTCCGATGAGTTGTCTTGCGATACTCATGAACTTTGCCGGCTCGCCTTTTCTGTCAGGCCGGATTGAGCGGTGCGCCGCTCAAGCTCCGCCATCACACTTTGCAACGGAATGCCCGCCACCTTCAATACGACCAATAGGTGATAGAGAAGATCGGCGGCTTCATAGGTGAGGTTCTCGTGGTCATCGGTGATCGCGGCCATCACGGCCTCGATCGCCTCTTCGCCGAGCTTTTTGGCCGCCTTTGGCTGGCCTGCAACAACGAGTTTTGCCGTCCAGGACTCATCCGGCGAGGCTTTCGACCGGGCATCGACGATCTTTTCGAGGTCGGCGAGGGTGAATTCGCTCATGATTCTGCTTCCCACTCAGTCCAGACGCATGTCGATGCCGCAAGAAGACATATAGCGCTTCGCTTCCCCGACGGAATAGGTCCCGAAGTGGAAGATCGAAGCGGCCAGCACAGCGTTGGCATGTCCCTGTTTGACGCCCGCCACGAGATCGTCGAGGTCGCCGACGCCACCGGAGGCAATAACGGGCACCCGAACCGAATCCGCGATGGCGCGTGTCAGTTCGAGATCGTAGCCGACCTTGGTTCCGTCCCGATCCATCGAGGTCACAAGCAGTTCACCCGCCCCACGCTCGACCATCTTTCGAGCAAAATCCACCGCGTCGATGCCGGTCGCGTTGCGGCCGCCATGTGTGTAGATCTCCCAGGCGCTGACGTTGCCCTGCGCGGGCGTGGTCCGGCGCTTGGCGTCGATCGACACAACGATGCACTGGTCGCCGAACTTGTCGGCGGCTTCGGCAACGAAATCGGGGTTGTTGACCGCCGCTGAATTGATTGAGACCTTGTCAGCGCCACAGAGCAGCAGCTTGCGGATATCAGCAATGGTGCGGACACCACCGCCGACGGTGACGGGCATGAAGCATTGCTCGGCCGTACGTGCGACGACATCGAAGATCGTTTCGCGATTGTCCGAGGACGCGGTGATGTCGAGGAAACACAATTCGTCGGCACCGGCGGCGTCATAAGCCTTGGCAGCCTCGACTGGGTCTCCGGCATCGACCAGGTTGACGAAATTGACGCCCTTGACGACGCGGCCGTCCTTAACGTCGAGGCAGGGAATGACACGAGCCTTCAGGGTCATTGTGCAGTCTCCTTCGCGCGTGCGGCCGAAATCAGCGCCAGCGCCTCTGCCGGGTCGATCCGTCCATCATAGAGCGCGCGACCGGAAATCGCACCCTCGAGCTTCCGTGCATCGGGTTGCAGCATCCGTTTCACATCCTCGATCGAAGCAAGGCCGCCGGATGCGATGACCGGGATCGATACCGCTTCGGCAAGCTCGAGCGTCGATGCCCAGTTGATGCCGGCGAGGATGCCGTCGCGGTCGATATCGGTGTAGATGATCGCGGCTACGCCGGCGCCTTCGAACTTCTGCGCGAGTTCGATAACGCCGAGCTCGGATGCCTCGGCCCAGCCTTCGACCGCGACCTTCCCGCCCTTGGCATCGATTCCGACCGCAACGCGGCCGGGAAACTTCTTGCAGGCTTCGATCACGAGCGCCGGATCGCGCACCGCGATGGTCCCGAGAATGACGCGGGCAAGACCGCGAGATAGCCAGTTTTCGATATGGTCGAGCGTGCGAATGCCGCCACCAAGCTGAACCGGGTTCTTCGTTGCCTTCAGGATCGCATCGACCGCGGCGCCATTGACGCTTTCGCCCGCGAAAGCGCCATTGAGATCAACGACGTGCAGCCATTCAAAGCCTTGATCTTCGAATGCCTTCGCCTGCGCACCGGGGTCGGGATTGTAGACGGTCGCCTGTTCCATATCGCCGAGCTTGAGGCGAACGCACTGGCCATCCTTGAGGTCGATTGCTGGAAATAGGATCATTCTGTCAGTCCTTGCAGTGCGCGAGCTCAAGGCTTCCAGCGCAGGAAATTGGCAATCAGGGCGAGGCCGAGCTTCTGGCTCTTTTCAGGATGGAACTGGGCTCCGGCCATGTTGTCGCGCCCGACGAAAGCGGTGATCGGGCCGCCGTACTCGGCCGTCGCAATCACGTCGCCGGGGTTCTTCGCCGCCAGATGGTAGGAATGCACGAAATAGGCATGCAACCCGTTCGGTCCGGTCGGAATTCCGTCGAACAGCGGGTGAGGGGATTTCAGGTCCAGCGTATTCCAGCCGATCTGCGGGATCTTCAGGTTGGCATCATTAGGCGTCATTTCAACGACATCGCCGGGAATCCAGCCGAAGCCATCGGTGACGGTCTTCTCGAGTCCGCGCGACGACATCAGCTGCATACCGACGCAAATGCCGAGGAACGGCCGGGCCTTCTTCTGGACCACATCGATCAACGCTTCCGACATGCCGGGAACGGCATCGAGCCCGCGCCGGCAATCGGCATAGGCGCCAACACCCGGCAGCACGACGCGATCGGCGGCCGCCACAGCCCCTGCCTTGTCTGTCAGTTCGATCACGGCGTCGATGCCGGCTTCCCGCGCTGCCCGTTCGAAGGCCTTCGTCGCCGAACGCAGATTGCCGGATCCGTAGTCTATAATTGCGACGCGCATTCAGCGTCCTCCATCAAAACCAAAGAGACCGAGCGAAGTGGCGTTGCCGTGTCGCGGTGCATGGGCTGCTTGATCCCATTGCGGCGAGGGCGCGGGTCGGCTCTCGCCGGCATCGGTCTGGACATTCGAAAAGTAGATTTCTTCCGCGGTCGCAAGCGAATCGGCCGAAACGAGATCGGCTTCGCCCCAGCCTTTCGCAACCAGATTACGGGCGCGAAGATTCTGACCCTCAAGCGCGACCAGCAAACTGGTGCCGAAGGTGATTGCGACGCCGACTGGCCAGAGATCGGCCCGGTCCGCTAGCGCACCGCCGAGGCTTTGCAGGAGAAACGCTGCGATGGCGTAGAGCCACAGTCTGTGGAAGGCGAGCCATATCCAGGGGAAGAGAAAACCGAGCACGGTAAAGCCGTCGCGAATGAAACGCGTCTTCTCGCGGTTGGTGTCCGTTCCGCCAGGCGCAGTCAGAACCAGATAGCTGGAAGTCATATCGTCAAGCTCCCTAGGGGGCTCAGACGAGCGTGCCCTTCGTTGAGGGGACACGGCCCGCCTGTCTCGGATCGATCTCTGTCGCCGTACGCAGCGCGCGGGCAACGGCCTTGAAGCACGTCTCTGCAATATGGTGGTTGTTGGCACCATAATGGTTGAGAATATGCAAGGTGATGCCGGCGTTCTGGGCAAGCGCCTGGAAGAATTCGCGAACGAGCTCGGTGTCGAACGTGCCGATCTTCGGCGCGGTGAAGGCGACGTTCCAGACGAGGAAGGGGCGACCGGAGAGGTCGACTGCAGCCTTCGTCATTGTCTCGTCCATCGCGAGGTCGATCGAGGCATAGCGGGCAATGCCGCGGCGATCGCCGAGCGCCTTGGCAATCGCCTGGCCGATCGCGATGCCGGTGTCTTCCACCGTATGGTGATCGTCAATGTGCAGGTCGCCCTTGGTCTCGATCTCCATGTCGATCAGCGAATGTCGCGAAAGCTGATCGAGCATATGATCGAAGAAGCCGACGCCGGTCGAGATTTTCGACTTTCCGGTGCCGTCGAGATTGACGGAAACGGAAACCGAAGTCTCGTTCGTCTTGCGGGACACGGTACCCGTGCGGCTTGCTGCGGTCTCGGCCATATGGCTGCTCCATCAGGAAATACGGGGGTTCCTTATCAGGCGAGCCGTGAAATATCCAGAACCGCTGCGGCAGAAAACGCCGCCATTTGCAATCGGCTTTCACGCACTTACATAGGGCTCGACAGGGCCGGCGTTCGGCCCGACGCAACAAGCCCGGCAGACGGGCAAAGGTATAGTAGATGACAACGATTGTTACAGTTCGAAAGGGCGGCAAGGTCATCATGGCCGGCGATGGCCAGGTAAGCCTCGGCCAGACCGTGATGAAGGGCAATGCCCGCAAGGTGCGGCGCATCGGCAAGGGTGAGGTCATTGCCGGTTTCGCAGGCGCCACGGCCGATGCCTTCACGCTTCTCGAACGTCTCGAAAAGAAGCTCGAACAATATCCGGGCCAGCTGATGCGCGCTGCCGTCGAGCTTGCTAAGGATTGGCGCACGGACAAGTATCTCCGCAATCTCGAAGCCATGATGCTCGTCGCCGACAAGCAGGTGACGCTTGCAATAACGGGCAATGGCGATGTTCTCGAGCCCGAACACGGCGCCATGGCAATCGGCTCCGGCGGTAATTTTGCGCTCGCTGCGGCCCGCGCCTTGATGGATACCGATAAGTCGGCCGAGGAGATCGCGCGTCGAGCACTCGATATTGCCGCTGATATCTGCGTCTACACCAACCACAACGTGGTCGTAGAGACGCTCGATGCCGAAGCTTGATCCGGTTTCAAAGATCCACGCCCTGATGGGATATTCGATATGACCACATTTTCCCCCCGCGAGATCGTTTCCGAACTCGACCGCTATATCATCGGCCAGCATGAGGCCAAGCGCGCAGTGGCGATTGCGCTGCGCAACCGCTGGCGGCGCCAGCAGCTCGATCCGGATCTGCGCGACGAAGTCATGCCCAAGAACATCCTGATGATCGGGCCGACCGGCGTCGGCAAGACGGAAATCTCCCGTCGCCTCGCCAAGCTCGCCGGCGCGCCGTTCATCAAGGTCGAAGCCACGAAGTTTACCGAAGTCGGCTATGTCGGCCGCGATGTCGAGCAGATCATCCGCGACCTCGTCGAGGTCGGCATCGGCCTCGCTCGCGAAAAGAAGCGGAGCGAAGTGCAGGCCAAGGCGCACATGAGCGCTGAAGAGCGTGTTCTCGACGCGCTCGTCGGCGCCACCTCGTCGCCGGCGACCCGCGACAGCTTCCGCAAGAAGCTGCGCAGTGGCGAGCTTGATGACAAGGAAATCGATATCGAGATCGCCGATACGGGCACAGGCATGGGCGGTTTCGATATTCCCGGCATGCAGGGCGGCAATATCGGCGTGCTCAACCTTTCCGAAATGTTCGGCAAGGCGATGGGGGGTCGTACCAAGAAGGTCCGCACGACGGTCAAGGCATCCTATACGGATCTGATCCGCGACGAATCCGACAAGCTGATCGACAACGAAGTCATTCAGCGCGAGGCGATCCGGGCCGTCGAGAATGACGGCATCGTCTTCCTCGACGAGATCGACAAGATCGCGGCTCGCGACGGCGGCATGGGCGCCGGCGTTTCGCGCGAAGGCGTTCAACGCGACTTGCTTCCGCTGGTCGAAGGCACGACGGTGTCGACGAAGTACGGCCCGGTGAAAACGGACCACGTCCTTTTCATCGCCTCCGGTGCTTTTCACGTCTCCAAGCCGTCCGATCTGCTGCCGGAACTTCAGGGCCGTCTGCCGATCCGCGTCGAGCTGCGCCCGCTCACCAAGGAAGATTTCCGCCGTATCCTGACGGAGACCGAGGCGAGCCTCATCAGGCAGTACAAGGCTCTCATGGAAACCGAAGGCCTCGGCCTCGAATTTACTGACGATGGCATCGATTCCCTGGCGGACGTTGCTGTTCATTTGAATTCGTCCGTTGAAAACATAGGTGCGCGCCGCCTGCAGACGGTGATGGAGCGTGTTCTGGACGAAATCTCCTTCAATGCCCCGGATCGCGGCGGCTCAAGCGTGACGATCGACGCCGACTATGTCCGCAAGCATGTCGGCGATCTGGCGCAAAACACCGATCTGTCACGCTTCATCCTGTGATGAACAAGCATCGGCGCGCGCCTTACTGATGTGATGCCACGATTTTGATAGCTTCAACTCTCGACAGCGGGCCTTTTACTTTTTAGTGAAAGGCCCGTTTTGTTGTCCGCGCCAGCATTATTCGGCCAAGATTGTGGTCCAGTCAGCGCGCTTCGCGACATTGCCATGAACCGACGGGAACGCTGATCGTGCGACGCCTTCTGACAAGCCTCCTGATTGCCGCTGCCGTGCTGACGTCGGCACCTGCCTTCGCCATGCAGGTGGTGCCGCCGGGCAATCGTCACGCCGAGCAGCCGGATATTCCGGGCGCCTCGGTTCGCCGCACCAAGGGCACGAAGAGCTCGTTCGATCGCAAGTATGACAAGGTCCATGACCTCCTGGCGTCGGATCACGAGTTGATGGCCAAGATCAAAAAGGTGTCGGCCGCTTACGGCATCGATCCGATCCATGTGATCGGCGCGATCGTCGGCGAGCATACGTACAATGTCGATGCCTATGACCGCCTGCAATCCTACTACGTGAAGGCCGCGTCCTATGCGGGTGAGAGCTTCCGCTTCGCCTACAACGGCGAGGATGTGGATGACTTCGTCAGGCGGTCGCAGTTTGCCGAATGTAACGGCAAGGGCGATTCCTACACGCTGTGGAGCTGCCGCGAGGACATCTGGGAAAGCGAGTTCCGCGGCAAGACCGTCGATGGCAAGAGCTACCCGAACAACCGCTTCAGCGCAGTCTTCTTCCAGCCTTTCTACGCCGGCCAGACCTTCGGTCTTGGGCAGATCAACCCGCTGACGGCCCTGATGTTGACCGATCTGGTCTCCAAGGTCTCGGGTTACGAGAAGCTGAACGAGAAGGACGCCGGTTCCGTCTACAAGGCGATCATGCAGCCAGATATCTCGCTCGCCTTTGTCGCAGCGTCCATCCGGCGGTCGGTCGACGACTATAAGCAGATCGCCGACATGGATATCTCGAGGAACCCGGGACTGACCGCGACGCTCTACAATGTCGGCAATTCGCGCCAGCGCGCGGCGGCTCTCGCTGCCAAGAACCGTGCTTCCGGTGAAACCGTCTGGCCGGAAGAAAACTATTACGGCTGGCTGGTCAACGACAAGCTGGACGAGCTGGAGCGTCTGCTCTAGCTTTCGCCTTGCCGGGAGAGCCTAGATCTCCGGCGAAAAGGCTGAATTCTGATGGACATGCGTCCGGATCCCTTCGTACCGCCCGCGCCGTTACCTCGTACGGTGCCGCCGAGCCGTCTTCAGATAATTCGAACCATTCTGCGCAACCCGCTGGAGCTCTGGGGCGAGCCCTCCTACACGCTGCCGTGGATTCAGACACGGTTCTTTCGCGAAAGGACCCTGATCGTCAACGATCCGGGCCTAATCCGTCATGTTCTCGTCGATAACGCCGCGAACTACCGCATGTCGGATATTCGCCAGCTTATTTTGCGTCCGATCCTGCGCGACGGGCTGCTGACGGCGGAGGGGGATGTCTGGAAGCGCTCTCGAAAGGCGGTGGCGCCGGTTTTCACGCCTCGTCATGCCAACGGTTTTGCCGGGCAGATGCTGTGCCAGTCCGAAGATTATGCGAGGAAATACGAAGCAGCCGGCAGTGACGGCAAGGTCTTCGAGATTGCCGCCGACATGACGGAGCTGACCTTCGCCATTCTTGCCGATACGCTGTTTTCGGGCGAGATCGTCACCTCCTCCGACAGCTTTGCCGACGACGTAAACGCCCTGCTGCATCGCATGGGGCGCGTCGATCCGATGGATTTGCTGCGCGCCCCGTCTTGGGTTCCGCGCGTCACGCGCATCGGCGGGCAGAAAGTGCTCGACAAATTCCGCAACATCGTGCGCCAGACCATGGATGCCCGGCTGGCTCGCATGCAGGCCGATCGAGCCTCCACACCGGACGACTTTCTGACCTTGCTCCTTGATCAGGCTGAGACCGGCGGACTGACGAATGACGAAATAGAGGACAATATCCTCACCTTTATCGGCGCCGGCCATGAGACGACGGCACGCGCACTTGCCTGGACGCTTTATTGCGTGGCCAACACGCCGCACATCCGCGGGGCGATGGAGGAGGAGATCGATCGCGTTCTGGCCCAGGATGTCGAACCGGTGAAGTGGCTCGACCTGATGCCGTATACGCGCGCCGCCTTTGAGGAGGCGCTGCGGCTCTATCCGCCGGCGCCGTCGATCAATCGTGCCGCCATCACCGCCGATCGCTGGACCGACGCGAAAGGCGAAACGGTGGAGATCGAGGCAGGTGTCACCGTCCTCATCATGCCGTGGACGCTGCATCGCCACGAACTCTATTGGGACAAGCCGCGCGCCTATATCCCGGAGCGGTTCCTGCCGGAGAACCGCGGTAGCATCGGGCGCTTCCAGTTCCTGCCGTTCGGTGCCGGGCCGCGTGTCTGTATCGGCGCAACCTTTGCGCTACAGGAGGCTGTCATCGCTCTCGCCGTGCTGATGCACCGTTTCCGCTTCGATGTGACAAACCAGACCAATCCCTGGCCGGTGCAGAAACTGACGACGCAGCCGCAAAACGGTCTGCCGATGCTCGTCACGTCGAGATATGTTCCCGAACGGACATAAATCTTTAGAACTATTGCATAATTGACTATGAATGAAAGCCGGGCAAAGTAGCAGCATGCAAAACCCCGTTTGTGGGTCTAAGGAGATATTGAATGAGCCGCATCGATAAAAACGGTCTTGCTGTTGAGGCCGTCCTTCATGATTTCTTGGTCAAGGAAGCGCTGCCCGGCTTGAAGATCGATGCCGAAAAGTTCTTTACCGATTTCTCGGCGATCGTTCACGATCTGGCGCCGCGCAATCGCGAACTGCTCGCAAAGCGTGATGCACTCCAGCTCCGCATCGATGACTGGTACCGCCAGCATGGTGCGCCGACCGATATCGAAGCCTATCAGGTGTTTCTGCGCGACATCGGCTATATGCTGCCGGAAGGCTCGGATTTCCAGGTTACCACGACGAACGTCGACCCTGAGATCGCTTCGATTGCCGGTCCTCAGCTCGTCGTTCCCGTGATGAATGCTCGCTACGCGCTGAACGCTGCCAATGCTCGTTGGGGATCGCTCTATGACGCGCTCTACGGCACGGACGCGATTCCCGAGACCGATGGCGCCGAGAAGGGCAAAGGCTACAATCCGAAGCGCGGCGAAAAGGTCATTGCCTGGGCTCGCGATTTCCTGGACACAGCCGCGCCGCTCGATGGCTGGAGTTGGAAGGATGTTGCGACGTTTGCTGTCAAGGACGGGGCTCTCGCGATCACCTCGACCGACGGCGAGCATGTTTCGCTGACCGATCCAGCGCATTTTGCCGGCTATCAGGGAGATGCCGCGACGCCGTCTCACATCCTGCTCAAGAACAACGGCATCCACGTCGACATTGTCATCGATGCCTCGACCGCCATTGGCAAGAGCGACCCGGCCCATATTTCCGACGTCTGGCTAGAATCGGCAATCACGACGATTATGGACTGCGAGGACTCGGTTGCAGCCGTCGATGCCGAAGACAAGGTCGTCGTCTATCGCAACTGGCTTGGCCTCATGAAGGGCGACCTTCAGGAGGAAGTGTCGAAGGGCGGCTCGAGTTTCATTCGCAAACTCAATCCTGATCTGCAGTACAGCGATCCGTCAGGCACGCCGTTCGAAGTGCATCGCCGCTCATTAATGCTGGTTCGCAACGTCGGCCACCTGATGACGAATCCGGCAATCCTTGATCGCGAAGGCAATGAAGTGCCCGAAGGGATCATGGACGCAATGATTACGGGCATGATTGCGCTCTACGACGTCGGCCCGAACGGCCGCCGCAAGAATTCCCGCGCCGGTTCGGTTTATGTGGTCAAGCCGAAGATGCACGGCCCCGAGGAAGTTGCCTTCGCCGCCGAGATCTTCTCGCGCGTCGAAGATGCCCTCGGCATGGCGCGCAACGCCATCAAGATGGGCATAATGGACGAGGAACGGCGCACCACCGTCAACCTCAAGGAATGCATCCGCGCCGCCCGCGAACGTGTCGTCTTTATCAACACCGGCTTCCTCGACCGCACCGGCGACGAGATCCACACGTCGATGGAAGCAGGGCCGATGATTCGCAAGGGCGACATGAAGCAGGCCGCCTGGATCGCGGCCTACGAGAACTGGAACGTGGATATCGGTCTCGAATGCGGCCTTTCCGGCCATGCTCAGATCGGCAAGGGCATGTGGGCCATGCCGGATCTGATGGCGGCGATGCTGGAGCAGAAGATCGCGCACCCGAAGGCCGGCGCCAATACCGCCTGGGTTCCGTCGCCGACCGCCGCGACGCTGCACGCCACCCATTATCACCGCGTCAATGTCGCCCGCGTCCAGCAGGGCTTGAAGGATCGCGCCCGCGCCAAGCTTTCCGACATCCTCTCGGTGCCTGTTGCTATCAGGCCGAATTGGACGCCGGAGGAAATCCAGCGCGAACTCGACAACAATGCCCAGGGCATTCTGGGTTACGTTGTCCGTTGGGTCGATCAGGGCGTCGGCTGCTCCAAGGTGCCTGACATCAACAATGTCGGCCTCATGGAAGACCGTGCGACGCTGCGCATCTCCGCCCAGCATATGGCCAACTGGCTGCATCACAAGGTGACAAGCGAAGAGCAGATCGTCGAGACAATGAAGCGTATGGCCGCGATCGTCGACCAGCAGAATGCATCCGATCCAGCCTACGCGCCGATGGCTGCCGATTTCGACGGTTCGATCGCCTTCCAGGCGGCACTCGATCTTGTCCTGAAGGGTAGGGGGCAGCCGAACGGTTATACCGAGCCGGTCCTCCATCGTCGCCGCCTCGAGCTGAAGGCCAAGCAGACAATCTGACAAGGACGAACCAATGGAAAAGGCCGCCGGAACGATGTTCCGGCGGCCTTTTTAATACCCATTTTTCAGCGCCGCTTACTGGATAACGATGACCTTCGAGGTCGTCTTGCCCGGACGTACGCGGCTGTAGAGATCGATGACGTCCTGGTTCATCAGACGAATACAGCCAGACGAGGCAGCGGTGCCGATCGAAGCCCATTCCGGCGTACCGTGCAGGCGGAACAGGGTGTCCTGACCCTTTTCGTTGAAGAGATACATGGCGCGCGCGCCGAGCGGGTTGCTGAGGCCGGGGCCCATGCCCTCCTCGACATATTTGGCGACCTCGGGCTTGCGCTCGGCCATTTCCTTCGGGGGATGCCAGGTCGGCCATTCCTGCTTCCATGCGACATAGGCCGTACCCGCCCATGCGAAGCCCTGCTTGCCGACGCCGATGCCGTAACGCATCGCCTTGCCGCCGGGCAGGATGTAATAGAGGAAGCGTTCGCGGGTGTTGACGATGATCGTGCCCGGGCGCTCGGTGGTTTCGTAGGAGACGATCTGGCGGCGGAACTGCGGCTTGACCCTCTGGATCGGGATCGCCGGCAGCGAATATCCGGCATCCGTCGTCACGCCATAGGCGTCGTCGAAGATCTGCGCGGTCTGAACGGTCGGCCCCGGCGCGACCTTGTCTTCGACGGAGGCGCTCTCGATAGTCGAGGAGCAACCGGCCAGAGCGAGCGTCGCCATCAGGCCGAATACAGGAAATGCATTGCGGATGCGCATGGATGTCTCTTAGGAAATGGGCAAGGGGAGAACGGTCTTTTGAACCATCTTTGATTATGGTTTATTTTCGATTAACTTTGCCTTTGCAAGCTGTTGCAGTGCGGCAAAACCAATACGCAGCGGCAAATTAGAAGCGCATGGTTTTTTTGCAACAACGCGCGCGCCAGACCTACGGTTATCCATGACGATTTTGAGTGTTTACAATAACAATCCGTTAATAGACGGGCGACAGTCGGACAGAGCTATGCTGGTCCGCCGCGGGACTCAGATTTTACTTCATGAGATGCGTCACGCCGTATTGCCGGAGCTGTCGCTTGCCAGCGGACGACGGGCTGACTTGATCACGATTTCGGAGAAGGGCGAAATCTGGATCATCGAGATCAAGACCTCGGTGGAGGACTTCCGGGTTGACCGCAAATGGCCGGACTATCGCCTCCATTGCGACCGACTATTCTTCGCCACCCACAAGGATGTTCCGCTCGATATCTTCCCCGAGGATTGCGGCTTGTTTCTATCGGATGGCTACGGGGCGCATATGATCCGCGAGGCACCAGAGCATCGCCTTGCGCCAGCGACGCGAAAATCCGTGACGCTTAATTTCTCTCGCGCAGCCGCCCAGCGCCTGCTGATGGCCGAATGGGCAAACGGGAAGCCGTTTGAGGTCGACGATATCTGACGCTACTTCGGCGCGCGCTTGGCAAGGATCCGTTGCAACGTGCGGCGATGCATGTTGAGCCGCCGTGCAGTCTCCGAAACATTGCGCTCGCACATCTCATAAACCCGCTGGATATGCTCCCAGCGCACACGGTCGGCCGACATCGGGTTCTCCGGCAGTTCCGCCTTCTCGCCGGCGCGCTGGGTGAGGGCGGCGTAAACGTCGTCGGCATCGGCGGGCTTCGCCAGGTAGTCGACGGCGCCAAGTTTCACGGCCGTAACAGCGGTCGCAATATTTCCGTACCCCGTGAGGACGATGATCCGGGTGTCATCACGGCGCTGGCGGATGGCTTCGATCACATCCAACCCGTTGCCGTCGCCAAGTCGCAGATCGACCACTGCGTATTTGGGCGGATGGCTCTTCGATTTGGCAACGCCCTCCGCGACCGATTCCGCAGTCTCAACCTTGAAGCCACGTGTCTCCATCGCGCGCGCCAGTCGGCGCAGAAACGGGCCATCGTCATCGACGATCAGAAGGCTGGCATCCGGACCAATATGATCCGCATCTGCGAGGGAGGAGTCGTGGTCAAGCTCGTTCATGTTCGTCAATCCCGGCAGCTGCCTGCCTGATAAAAGTCAAGTGTCCCGCTGTTCATTAAGCCGATAGCGTCATTTTGTCGAATTTGCATCGATCAGCATGCGCGGCCATTCGACACGCACCCGCGCTCCAGCCGTCTCGGGCATGCGGTTCTCGAACACCAGCGACGCGCCCGATCGTTCGAGGAGAGTCTTGGCGATGAAGAGGCCGAGCCCCAGCCCGCCGGCCCGGTCTTCCCTCTGCCTCTTGGTGACATAGGGCTCGCCAATCCGGGTCAGGATATCAGGGGAATAACCGTCGCCGTCGTCCTCCACCGTGATGCGAACTTTTCTGACATCATGCTCGACGGTCACAATCACCTTGTCGCGCGCGTAATCGACAGCGTTTTCGATCAAATTGCCGAGCCCGTACATAATGCCGGCGTTGCGGTCAGTCACTGGCTCGCCCTTGCGCGGGCTCTTCTCGATCAGTTCGAGTTTGATCCCGAATTCTCTGTGAGGCGCCACGATCTCTTCCATCATTGACGACAAAGGCAGCCGCCGGAGATGAGCTTCGCCTTCCGCAGAAAGCGTTGCCAGCCGCCGCAGGATGTCGCGGCACCGCTCGCTCTGGCTGCGCAACAGTTGCACATCCTCGCGAAAGCGGTCGTCATTCTTCAGTTCGCGCTCCATTTCCTTGGCAACGACGCTGATGGTGGCGAGTGGCGTTCCCAGTTCGTGTGCTGCGGCGGCAGCAAGACCGTCGAGCTGAGAAAGGTGCTTCTCGCGCTGCAGCACCAACTCGGTGGCCGCCAGCGCATCGGCCAGCTGGCTCGCCTCCATCGAGACCCGGTATGCATAGAAGGCGGCAAAAGCCATGGTCGATGCGATCGAGCACCAGACACCGAACTGCATCACGGTATGGACGTTGATCTCGACGCCATCGAACCACGGCAAGGGAAAGGGGGAAAAGGCGAGGATAGTGATGCAGACCATCGCGATCAGAATAAGCACGGTGCTGAAGCGGATCGGCTGCGATGCGAAGGAAATGATGACGGGAACGCAGACGAGGGCCGCAAAGGGATTGGCCAGGCCGCCGGTGATGAAGAGCAGTGCGCAGAGCTGCAGAAGGTCGAAGCCGAGCAGCACGAAGGCCGCGCCGGGATAGAGCCGGTGTGTCGGCGGATAGCGGATCATCAGGTAGAAATTGACGGCCGCCAGGGCTGCGATCAGCGCCGCGCAGGCACCAAGTGGAAGCGGAAACTTGAGCCAGAAGGCAACGATGAACACAGTCACAGCCTGGCCGCCCACGGCAAGCCATCGCAGCCGCACCAGCGTTTGAAGTCTCAGGCGCCTGCTGCTGTGCCTATCTTCTTCCGGCGAACTCACGACATTATCGACCATCTGATATCCCCATGGGCTATGCTAGGGCTCATGTACCACGCGGCTTCGCCCGTGTCGTCGGCATGGCGTCTTCCGGTCGTTCGGGCCAGGGATGCTTGGGATAGCGGCCGCGCATCTCGGCCCGCACATCTTTCCAAGATCCGGCCCAGAATCCGGGCAGATCACGTGTCGTCTGAATCGGCCGGTGCGCCGGTGAGGTCAGCTCGAGAAGTAATGGTAGTCGTCCGCCGCCGATCGCGGGATGCTGCCTGAGGCCAAACAGCTCCTGCACACGGATCGTCAGAACAGGCTCCTCGCCGCTATATTGAATTGGATGCCGCTGTCCGGTCGGCGCTTCGAAATGCGTCGGCGCGAGACGTGAGAGATCGCGCTGCAGCTCGTGTGGGATCAGCGCCATCAATCCGTTCGAGAGTGCGGACGAAGAGATGTCGGAAATCCCCCGGGCATCCGTCTGGTAGGGAACGAACCAATCGTCCAAGCGCGCAACCAGTGCCGCGTCGCTGACGTCAGGCCACGGGCCGCCGATGCTGCGATGAAGAAAGCCGATGCGTTCGCGCAACTGCATGGCTTCTTTGGAAAACGGCAGCTGTTCCAACCCCAACTCGCGCACACCGTCTGCCAGCGCGCGGCTGACGGCTTCGCCGGTGGGGCGGGGCAGAGGTGTCTCGTCGAAGATAATGGCGCCGAGCCGTGTCGCCCGCCTGGCTCTCACCTGCCGGCTCTGCCGGTCGAAGACGATCTGATCGCCGGTCGAAATGGCGCCGGGCAGGTCCTCCTCGATGTCGGCGCGTGAGATCTCGGCTGCCGACAGGACGCGCCCTTGCGCGGCCCGACCCGTCAAGTCTGCGATGACGAGCATCGGGCTGCCGGCGAGCCGTTCGGTTTCCGGCAGTTCGGCGCCGCGCCCGTTCGCCATCAGGAAGCGGCCTCTGCCGCCGCGCTGCAGTGCGATGCGGTCCGGAAAGGCGTGCAGCAACAGCCGTCCCGTCTGGCTCGGTTCCGTTGCTTTGGTGACATCGAGACCCTTGGCCAGTCGAGCCGCCAGCTGACGCGCGCCTTCGACGCGATCGCCGCGCTCCGAGCGAAAGCGCCGCATCCGCTCTTCGAGGTCTATGCTGGGGCCTCCGAGCCCCTGTTCAGTCAGCAGCACCGCAAGCTCCGCTGCATCTCTTGCATGCCCCGTCTCGCCTGCCGAAATCACCATGGCGGCCAGACGCGGTGGCAGGGCAAGATCGCGCATCATCTTTCCGCGCCGCGTCAAAGCACCTTCCTTGTCGAGTGCACCGAGCTGAACTAGCAGCGTACGTGCTTCGGAAAGCGTCGTCTCCGGCGGCTGATCGACGAAGGAGAGCGAACGTGTGTCCTGAACGCCCCAATTCGCCAAGTCGAGGACAAGGCCGGAGAGATCGCTGGAGAGTATTTGTGGCGGTGTAAATGCCGGCAGTGCGGCAGTCTGTCCCTGGTGCCACAGGCGGATGGCGATACCCGGCTCGGTTCGGCCGGCGCGCCCGGCGCGCTGGTCCGCCGAGGCGCGCGACACGCGCACCGTCTCCAGCCGCGTGATGCCGGTTGACGCCTCGAACACCGGTAGCCGCTGCAGGCCGCTGTCGATAACAATCCGCACACCGTCGATGGTGATTGATGTCTCGGCGATCGAGGTGGCGAGCACGATCTTGCGCGTTCCTGGCTCGGCCGGCCGGATCGCCGCGTCCTGTTCCCGCTGTGTGAGATTGCCGTAGAGCGGAGCGATCAGTGTCTGTGACCCGAAGCGCCCTTCGAGCCGCTCAGCGGTGCGCGCGATTTCTGCTTGGCCAGGCAGGAAGGCAAGGATCGATCCGCTTTCGCTGGCGTGCGCGTTTGTGACGGCGCGCGCCATCGTTTCTTCGATGCGCTCGCTTGCAGGTCGATCCTGATAGCGGATATCGATCGGAAAGCTGCGCCCCATGCTTTCGACGAGCGGGGGCTGGTCCAGGAGTGTCATGATGCGCGCCACGTCGAGCGTCGCTGACATCACCAGCACCCGCAGGTCTTCGCGCAAAGCGGATTGTACGTCCAGCGCCAGCGCCAGTCCGAAGTCGGCGTCGAGCGAACGCTCGTGGAACTCATCAAAGATCACCGTCGACACGCCCGAGAGTTCCGGATCATCGAGGATCATGCGTGCGAACACGCCTTCCGTGACCACCTCGATGCGGGTCTTGGCCGATATTCTGGTGTCGAGGCGCATGCGATAGCCGACGGTCTCACCTACGGTCTCACCGAGCAACGATGCCATACGGCTTGCCGCCGCCCTGGCTGCCAGACGCCGCGGCTCGAGAAGCACGATCTTGCCATCGCCACGCCAATCCTGATCAAGCAGATAAAGGGGAACAAGCGTAGTCTTGCCGGCGCCGGGAGGAGCAGACAGCACCGCGCGGCGCTCTGCGGCGAGCGCCGCGCCGATATCCGGGAGAACGTCTGAGACCGGAAGGTCCGGCAAAGTCATGCGGGTCACGTGCGCGTCTTCATCTCATAAGCGTGGGCGGGGCGCATTTCCGTCAGGATCGGCATGCGGTCATTCCCCGCGGTTGCATCGCTCGTGAACCTACTGACACCGCGCCATTGCGCAAGTCGTCTCTCTTCGGGGACCGCCACAGAGGTAAGAGAGAGGGATTCTGCAGCTGAAAATGGAAACTGCGCCAAAAGCACAGCCGGGAGTCGCCGTTCCGGTGCCCTAAGAACGGCCAAAACCGCACCTCCCGAAAATCCGTCAATCGAATCAGTGTGTTACAAAAATGTCAAAAAACTTTGTTTTGCGCTGTTGACTTAGAAAAGGGGTAGGATCTATAAGCCCACTCACTGAACGAGGGCGGCGGCGCTGCTGGCGACGAAGTCCTTCGCTCTAGAGATTT